>NZ_CP109907.1:5425358-5738037 GCF_033097525.1 Sphingobacterium sp. UGAL515B_05
ATTCATTGCTGCAACAGATCGATCATAACCAGACTGCAAGATATCGGGTTTGATCCGACAGAGTACTTGTCCTTTTTTAACAAAATCACCTTCTTTAATGTTAAGCTCAACAACCTCTCCAGATACCTCTGAACTCAGTTTAACCTCCACTTCAGGCTGAATCTTCCCACTTGCAGAAACTAATTCATCAACATCCATCTCTTTTACTACATCCACAGCGACTTTGGTAATCTCTCCTTTGCCAAACCAGCCTGCTTTAAAACCTATAAAACCAAGGACTACCAAGAGCACAACTATTATTAATATAATTTTTCCAATGCTACGTTTTTTCTTTGCCATTTCTTTTGTTAAATCAAATAGGTAAATTGTTATCGAATTGAATTGGATTTCCGAGGTAATAATCGATGATCTTAGATCTGAATATTACATTATATTTTGCTTGAATAAGATCAAATTCGGCCTTATTTCGTTCTGTTTGAGTTGTAAATAATTCCAAAGAATTAGCCATACCAATATCGTAGCGCTCTTTTGTCGCTTTATATGCGGTTTCAGCACTCTCAAATGCGACTGTAGCCGAGCTATAGCGTTGCTTGGCTGCATTAACATCTAATACAGCTTGATTCACGGCCTTGTTTAGATTATTTTTTGCCAATTGTTCAGCGGCTTCAGCTTGCTTCAAACCGATCTTAGCCTTAGCCACATTCACTTTGTTTTGGTTATTATTGAAAATCGGAACTGTCAGATTTAACGTTGTCCCCAATGCTTTGTTCCGCCCTAACTGATCATTAAACGATAGCTTTTGTTGTGTTAAATAGTCTCGTCCTTCGGAGGAATAATTTGTGCCATAACTTATACCAAGATCCAATGATGGATAATACCCCCCTTTGGCAATTTCTATTTGCTTAGCAGCAACATCTTTATCCAACGCGGCTTTCACAATGTCCGGTTGATGACGTAAAGCTGTTTCATAAACATCGACAGCATTACTATTTTCGACTTTTAAGATAGAAAATTCAACATTTGGCCTAACCAACGAGATTTCTGTCTGCGGTGGCATCTCCATCAACTGCTTCAATGTCAACAGGGAAAGCTGATAGGAATTCCCTAGGTTAACGCTGTTTAGCTGATCTGTTGCCACCTGGTTCTTAGATTTTGCGATGTCGGCTATTGTTTTGTTTCCCACAGCAAATTGTATGGAATCTAATTTATATTGCTGTTGGGAGAGTTTAAGTTGACCTCCACTGGCTGTATAAAGTTCATAGTTAGTGATTGCATCAAGATAAGTAACCAACACATTCAGCACCAGATCGTTTTTGATCTTTTCAACCTGGGTCGCAGCAGATTCCAACTGCGACTTGGTCGCCTTAATCTGATTAACTTGTTGAAAGCCTTTGAAGAGATTCACATTAGAACTTATGGAACCATATGCTGAATTGGTCCAGTGATTTCCGGTGATAGGCTGCCCCGCAACCTGATCGAAGAAAAACCCGTAGTTTAAACGCTGTGTTGCTCCCGCATTTAAGTTCGGGTACAAATTCGATTTCGCTTGAAATACATCTTGAGCAGCCAAATCTTTACTCAATTCCGCTTGCTTTATTTGTACATTTCGTTCCAAAGTCATGCGAATGGCTTCAGCCACATCTACAACCTGTTGGGCTTGAACCAAATCATTAGTTCCCAGAAATAATCCAGTAAATATTACTGCAGAATAATAAAATCTTTTCATGTCCATATGTAGAACCATACATTTTTTTTTAGATTTGAACTTCATTTCTCGGTTATGTATTTTGTCAAATCTCCATTCTTCCTTAGATGGCTATATCCTAAATCGATATGGAATATGCCACGTCATGAAAAAAAAGTCTACCTTACTTTTGACGACGGTCCAATTCCTGAAATTACACCTTTTATACTCGATATCCTAAAAAAATATCAGGCAAAGGCAACATTTTTTTGTGTTGGTGAAAATATTAAAAAAAATCCACATTTGTTTCAACGAATTTTAGATGAAGGGCATCAGGTCGGCAACCATACTTACAACCACCTCAAAGGCTGGGAAACAAATGACGAACAATATTTAGCGAATGTTAAAAAATGCCAAAAACTGACTCAAACAGATCTTTTTCGTCCGCCTTATGCCCGAGCAACCAAATCCCAACTCCGACAACTCTATAAAAAATACCGTGTGATTATGTGGGATATTATGTCGGGTGATTTTGATCCAAATTTAAGTCCTCAGAAATGCCTAGAAAATATTTTACCCAACATTCAAAATGGCTCAGTTATTATCTTTCATGATAATATCAAAGCCATTCCTCGTGTTAAATATGCACTACCTAAAACAATAGAATTTCTATTAAAAAATCACTATCAGCTTGCAAGGATAGATTAAGGTTTTTTTCGAGCAAACGTCACTTCAGATTCATAATATTTGCCAACACTGACACTGAAGTATCCCAGCGCATTATTGGTCAGATTTGAAATCGGGTTAGCAGGTGAAGCCGCACCGGGATTAATCATCTGAAAACTATTCCAGTAATTATAAGCCCCCACATCGATACATTGCCGTAGGATGCGCACGCGATCACCAACTTTTAAATCACGATCGCGGTCAATAATATCATGCTGTACTTCTAGACCGTTGTTATATTTATCATTAAATACATCGATGAAACGTAATTTGCCCCCATTGACCGACATTTTATATTTATAATAATTGCCTTTTTCCGGTGGATCAATGAATACCAGCGTTGGATAGTAAATTGTATCTGTAAATATAACCCGCTCCGAAAGCCCTATAGAATCCACGTCGACATAGCTGGGCACCGTTGATGTTCCCTGTATTTCCTTCCCATCGGCAGTCTTAACCTGCAACTGGTAAGTGACTTTCTCCTGCAAACGCAATGTCTTATTGCTATAAACCCCGTCGTGGCCAGCCTGAAACGTATAAGTCCGATTATTCTGCATATTCTTAACAATTACTTCAGCATCTGTTATCGGAGAAAATAGAGAATCTTTAATGCTTACAACCTTCTGAATACTAATTTCGTGCTGGTGATCCGAAACCATCAGATCGGCAGTAATAACCAATTGGCCTGTATTTTCCGGCAGTTCCAGGTCTATTTTGTCCTCACAGCCCCATAAAGTAATTATTGAAACAGCTATAACACCTAATATCTTCTTCATTCTTTGCTAAAATTTAAAATTCCAAGTAATCGATGGTATCGTCCCAAACAATGCTATCCGATAAATTTCGGTGACATTGGATTGTCCTTCTTTTTCTCTAAAGTCGATCAAATAGGCATTTTTTCGATTATAGGCATTATAGAGACCAAAAGACAAGCTCGAGTAGCTATTCTTTGTCCGCTTAATATCATAAGTTGCTGCCAAATCCAGGCGGTGATAAGCAGGCATCCGCTGCCCATTTCTTTTATCGTAATAGAAGATCGTACGATCATCAACAAAATATTTGCCCGCTGGCATCGTCACAGCATCGCCTGTATAGTAGACGAAATTCGCACTTAAATTCCACTTCGGATTTAATTGATACTGTCCCACAATAGCTATATTATGCGTTTTGTCCTGACGTGCGTTAAACCATTGACCATCATTAATTTGTTCAAATTGCCGCTCACTTTTGGACAAAGTATAACTCAGCCAGCCGCTAAATCGCCCCAGTCTCTTTTTCAGAAACCATTCAATACCGTACGCTCTACCTTTTCCAAACAGCAATTCTCCTTCCAGCAATTCATTTGCCTGTAGATCGGCACCATTCCTATAATCAATCTGGTTCTTTAAATCTCGGTAATAACCTTCAACAGAGAATTCATATCTGTTGGATGCAAAATTCCGAAAGTAACCAAGCGAATACTGATTGGATAGCTGGGGTTTAATCGTATTATTGCTCAGTACATATTGATCTGTAGGAAGACTACTGGTTGTATTGCTCAATTGATGCAGATACTGAACATTGGTATTAAAAGAAGCCTTTAACGTCGTTAAATCATTGATAACGTAGTTGAAGGAAACGCGAGGTTCCAGATAGAAGTACTTTTTACCCAACTTGCCATTTCCCACATAGGTAGAATCTACGGCCTCACCTGCAGAATCGAAGGTATAAAATGTACCCGGCCCCAATGTTGCGTAAGCGGATGCCCTCAGTCCGTAATTTAATTTTAAACGATCGGTAATAGACCAGTCATCGGTTAAATAAGCAGCAACATCAGCACCCTTGCGATGTTGAATTTGCAATGAATTCACCTTCGAATCTTCGCCAGCTTCGATACTTGCCGGTCGGATTTCCTGCAAGGCTGCCTGCAATCCAAATTTTAGATTGTGACGGTCCGAAAGATTGTATTGGAAATCTTGTTTAAAATTATAATTAAAGATGTCTGAACGGATTTTAAAGTTGTTATCATCCTCAATCTTAACCTGATAATTGAATTTGCTAAAAATAAGCGTAGTATTGCTAAACAACCTATTGCTCCACACATGGTTCCAGCGCATGGTTGCAGTCGCATTTCCCCAATTGAAGTCAAACAAATCATGATAAGCCATCGCATCCTTGCCGAAATATCCAGACAAGTAAAGTGTATTCTTATCATTGATGCGATAATTTAATTTTGCATTGAGGTCATAAAAAAAGAGCGCACTCTTCTTAATATTCTCATCACTTGAAAGCTTTAAGAAAAGGTCAGCATAAGTACGTCTACCGGAGATCATAAATGAGCTCTTGCCTTTTTGAATCGGCCCCTCCAGTTTAAGCCTCGAAGCGATAAGCCCCAACCCACCTTCCACATTGAAATGCTGATTATTTCCATCCAGGGTTGTTATTTCCATTACCGAGGATATTTTACCTCCATATTGAGCTGGAACGCCCCCCTTATAGAAATTAACATCCTTGATCGCATCAGAATTAAATGTTGAGAAAAAACCGAACAAGTGCGAGCTATTATATACAGGCGCTTCGTCCAATAAGATTAGATTTTGGTCGCCACCACCGCCACGCACGTAAAAATTACTGCTTCCTTCACCACCACTGGTCACTCCCGGAAATAGCTGAATGGTTTTTAGAATATCCTTTTCCCCAAATAATACAGGAACCTTTTCAATTTCTTTTGGACTGAACTGGGTAAGCCCGGGAGTCAGATCCTTAATGGATTTCCGTCTATTTCCTGTTACCGTCACTTCCGCCAGTTGATTTTCTTCTGGCACCAACTGAATAATATACGTAGAGTCCTTATCAAATTGAACAGAGAATACTTTGGTCTTATAACCTACAGAAGAAACCTCCATCGGTTTGCTTCCATCACGAAGCGACAAGCTAAAAAAACCATATTTATTTGAAGCGGTGGATTTCTTTTCAGTATCATTTCGTATTACGGCACCAATAATATTTTCACCACTAATACTGTCCCTAACGAACCCAGAAATAGACTTAGACTGTTGGCTATATGCCTGCTGCACGCAGAACAAAATGGAAGAAAAACAAAAAACAACCTTTATAGGCTTAAACATAATCGAGTGAAGTCAAAAATTTTGCTGAAAATAATAAAAAAGCCTTACAATTTGTAAGGCTTAATAATAAGTTTATAATTTGTTAGTTAAGGTCTCTGTTTAACAAAAATAGCATTTTATTCATTTATGCCAAATTTTTATCCATTTTTCTTTTCACTTTTCTTTGCTTGATCAAAATATCCTTTAAAAAAAGCCATTTGATAAACTATTGAACGTGACCAGTACTCCCAATTGTGCCCGCCTTCACTTGTAATAAAAGTATGATTTATATTATGGTACATTAATTTATCGTGCAATGCAACATTAACAGTGTAGAAAAAATCTTCCTTACCGCAGTCGATGATTAAGCGAAGTTTATTGTTGACTAATTTAGGAACCATATTAATAACAACACGATTATCCCATTCTTGCGGTACATCAGCGTAATTTCCAATGCGATCTTTAATTTCCCAGTTTAAGGGAAAAGGTCTAAAATCTACTCCACCAGCTGTACTTCCTGCAGCGCCGTAGCTATCCTGATGTTTTATGGCCAGAGACAGCGCACCGTGCCCCCCCATACTTAAACCACTAATTGCCCTTCCGCTCCGATCCTTGATCGTCGAATAGTGCTGATCCATATAATCGATCAGCTCTTTGGACACAAAAGTTTCATATTGGTAATTTTTATTATTCGCAACATCCCAGTACCAGCTTCCAAAACCACCGTCAGGACATACCACCATATAACCATATTGATCTGCCAATGTGCTTATACTGGAATTCTTGACCCAATTACTGTAATTACCGGAATAACCATGCAACAGGTAGAGGACGGGATAGCTGACTTTGTTCGAGTAACTTTGAGGAAGAATTACGACAGTCTTAATTGCCTTTCCCATGGATGGGCTCTGAATGGACAAGGTGTCCACTTTGGCAGCAAAGGCGTTCGTGAGGGTACATAAAAATAAAACGAAGGCAATTAACATAAGCCTAATACCTCTTGAACAAAATAGGCAGTTTTTGATAGGCTCGGTTTGATGAAAATTATGCAGCGAATAACTGAAAATAGGTCTAGTGTTTATCATAAATTTATTGATTTCTTTCAAAAAAATAAAGATAGGATTTTAAACCAAATGGACGCTCGCTAATTGTATAAAATCCATTTCCCTTGCTATCGAAAGCTATCGCTTCCCCTTGTGGCTCCACCTGATAAGGCAGAATAGCTGGCTTTTGTTGGAGTACCTGTTTCCAGGATTCACTCCGGTTCCTCTGCCAATAGAAAATATGGGTAATATTCTTTACAAGCAACTGTGTACCGGTCGGATTTATAGCGGCAGCAGTAGCAAAAGTAAATGGGAGCTCCGCTACGCTATTTAAGGTAAAATACTGCTGTTTAGAATTTGTAAATACCGCTGCCGAATAAACAGTCGATCGAAATTCACGTTTAGATATTACATACAACATTTTGTCTATTGGATCAATCATAATCGATTCGGCATCTAGACGTTTCTGGCCCGGAAATTTAAGAAAGATAGGCCGAATTGACTTTTTCGGAATAAGCCCAGGATCATCAGCCTGGGGCTCAGGAAATACATACAGGCATGTCCAGGTTCTTTTCCCGGTATTATTTCCGATGTCCGCAAGGACGAGAAAATAGGTGTCCCCAATTTTCACCCGATCGATATCCTCACAGTCGACGACAGATACCCCTTCGAGTGAAAACGTCTTCAGTAGTTTGGCCTGACGATCGATTAAATAAATAGTTGCACCATCACCACTATCATTATGCACCCAAAAATTGCCCTCCCGATAAGCCGGTGTGATACCCGACACCTCTTTCAGTTGGGGATCCGTCAATTCCCCAAGGGCAATTTGCGTTTTAAAATAATCCTTCCTATTTTGGCTGTAAACCTGCAGACTTAACAGAGAAAATACAAGTAGCAGGCACAGATTCACCCGTGCAATATTCATGTTTAAAGATACGTTTTTATTGATATTTACATTCTAATTATGAAGAAGCCTTCCAGATACAGTTCATTGCTCCTTTTTTTAACACTCTTACTCCCCTGTCAAAGCTTACTTGCCCAGAGCTCTTCATTTCGCGTAAAAGTAAAATCAGGTCTTCAGCAAACACCGCCGTATCTTGTCAAATACTACAACAGCAAAGATTGGGAGAAATTCTATGCCGAAATCTTGCAATTTGATTATGACCCCAAATTTGACTACGACATCAGGATCCTCAAACGTCAAAACGGTTCACATTCGACATATACCTTAGCCAAAACGATTACAAAATCACTATCGGAAAATACAGCGGTGGCCACATGGGAAGTTGGAGAAAACTACGTGAATGCCCAGAGCCTTGGCAAACTGAAATGTCTGCAGGTAAAATCTGACAAAAGGAATAAATGGGAATACCTCACGTCAACAATTCAAGGTTTCGATTACAAGGAAGGCTACCGTTACCGTATTCGTGTAAAACAAACGAAACAAAAAGATACAGACTCCGTCAGTTATAGTTTAATTGAAGTCCTGTCGAAAGAACGTGCAAATGAACTGCCCAGTGTGGCCGCATTTCTTGCTCGTTTTAAATGGAATCTACTTCAGCTAAATGGAAAGGATGTCAGCTCCAGCAAAGCAAGTATCGGGTTCGATGCCAAAAATAGCACGATTACCGGCACAACGGGATGCAATAATTTTTGGGGAAATTTTGCCATTAAAGACGATAAAATCAGCTTTCTACATCTAGCAAGCACCATGCGCGCCTGCAATGGGATAAATATCGAAAATGACTTTTTTCAAATTTTTGAACAAAAACAAATTCAATTTGACATAGCCGAACAAACCTTAAATTTATATAACGACAGAAAACTAGTAATGATTTTTGGGTTGGAGCGAGAATAAAAAAACACCCAAAGTCTGGGAGACTTTGGGTATCTTAGCCATATTATTAACCTATTTTATGAAAAGTATTTATGCCATTTGGAAATGACATAAACAAATATGTGAAATAAATCGGAAACAATCGAAAGCATAATAATATTTTAACAAAATTTTAACATTTCAAAAAACAATGAGACAAATGGTCATATAAATGATTCATTTAGTCATATCCCAATCAAATCTATCCCGTACCTTACAAGTTTAAACCGACATAATGATTAAAACATTTTTAACATCGACAACCTTACTTTTAACCGCGACACTTTTTGCCCAGAAGAATCCTGTTATCACGGGAAACTACGCTGATCCTGAAGGCATTATCTATGGTAATAAATATTGGATATTCCCAACCTATTCGGCGCCTTATGAAGAGCAGATATTCTTTGACGCGTTTTCATCTTCCGATTTGGCCACCTGGACAAAACATAGCCGTATCTTGGAGAACAGCAACGTTAAATGGGCGAAAAAAGCCATGTGGGCACCTGCAGTATTGGAAAACAAGGGCAAATATTATCTGTTTTTCGGAGCCAATGATGTGCATCAGGGAGAGATCGGAGGCATTGGGGTCGCTGTGGCTGACAAGCCAGAAGGCCCTTATACCGACCTATTGGGCAAACCCCTAATCAACGATATTATCAATGGCGCTCAGCCGATAGATCAGTTTGTTTTCAAAGATAAAGACGGCACTTTCTACATGTATTATGGCGGTTGGAAGCACTGCAATATGGTCAAACTCAAACCAGATTTCACAGGTTTGCTCCCTTTTGATGATGGTACCTTTTACAAGGAAATCACCCCTAAGGATTACGTCGAAGGACCGTTTATGTTTATAAAAGATGGAAAATATTATTTCATGTGGTCGGAAGGCGGCTGGACAGGCCCCGACTACAAAGTCGCTTATGCCATCGCCGACTCGCCCTTTGGCCCTTTTGAGCGCATCGGGACAATATTGGAACGGGATCCCGAGGTAGCCGTTGGCGCGGGTCATCATTCGGTTATCAAAGTACCCAACAAGGACAAATATTTTATTGTCTATCACCGTAGACCGCTTGGCAAAGATGGAGCGAACGAGCGAGTAACTTGCATCGAAGAAATGAAATTTGACAAAAACGGACATATCATACCTGTTAAGATGACCTTTACAGGTGTCAAACATCCATTAAACTAGTGGAATTGCTACACTTTTTGCAAACAACAAAAAAGAAGCCCAGATCAAACGAACTGGGCTTCTTTTTTATGAAAACAATTACTGCTTAAATGCTAGAAATTGCATTATTCAATGTTTCAGAAGGACGCATTGCTTTCGCAGCCAATTCATCATTCGGGAAATAGTAGCCACCGATGTTTTGTGCATGCCCCTGAGCCGCGATCAATTCTTCATTGATTTTCGCTTCATTTTCTGTTAACACATTTGCAACCGTCGCAAATCTCTCAGCTAATTCCGCATCTTTTGTTTGCGCTGCCAAAGCCTGCGCCCAGTATAATGTCAAGTAGAAATGCGACCCACGGTTATCGATCTGACCAACTCTACGTGCCGGAGACTTGTCATTAGCCAAGAATTTCTCTGTAGCTTCATCCAATGTCTCCGCCAACACCAACGCTTTCGGGTTATTTTGTGTTTGAGACAAGTGCTCCAAAGAAGCACCAAGTGCCAAGAATTCACCCAATGAATCCCAACGCAAGTAACCTTCTTGCAGGAATTGCTCTACGTGTTTCGGAGCCGAACCACCAGCACCTGTTTCAAATAAACCACCACCATTCATCAATGGAACGATCGACAACATCTTAGCTGATGTACCCACTTCTAAGATCGGGAATAAATCCGTCAAATAATCACGTAATACGTTACCAGTCACGGAAATAGTATCTTCGCCTTTACGAATACGTTCCAAAGAGAATTTCGTCGCATCAATCGGAGATAAAATACGAATATCCAAACCAGTTGTATCAAAGTTTGGCAAGTATTTTTCTACTTTTTTAATGATTTCTCTATCATGTGCACGGTTTTCATCCAACCAGAATACAGCAGGTGTCTCAGATAAACGAGCGCGATTCACAGCCAATTTCACCCAGTCCTGAATCGGAGCATCTTTCGTTTGACACATACGGAAGATATCTCCTGTCTCTACTTTTTGCTCCATGAAAACATTTCCTTCCGCATCAACAACGCGAATAACTCCGTTTCCTGCAGCTTGAAAAGTTTTATCATGGGATCCGTATTCCTCAGCTTTTTGCGCCATCAAACCAACGTTTGGCACAGAGCCCATTGTTTTTGGATCTAGAGCACCATGTTCCTTACAGTCTTCAATTGTCGCTTCGTAAACGCCAGCGTAACAACGATCAGGAACCATAGCAATCGTATCTTCTTCTTGACCTTCTTTATTCCACATCTTACCACCGATACGGATCATTGCTGGCATAGAAGCGTCAATAATTACATCAGAAGGCACGTGGAAATTTGTAATGCCTTTATCCGAATTTACCATCGCTAAAGCAGGACCATTTGCGATAGCAGCGTCAATAGCAGCTTTCACTTCAGCCTCTTTTGCATGACCTGCGATTTTAGCATAAACCTCGCCTAAACCGTTATTTTTATTGATACCCAGTTCTTTGAACAAATCGCCATATTGCGCAAAAACATCCGCAAAATAAGTTTCAACAACAGCACCAAATATAATCGGATCAGAAACTTTCATCATTGTTGCCTTTAAATGTGCAGACAACAATACCCCTGCGGCTTTTGCTTCAGCGATAGCATCAGCTACAAAAGCTTTCAATGCAGTTAAGCTCAACGTTGAAGAATCAATAACTTCACCCGCTTTCAATGCAGAAAGTCCTTTTAATTCTGTTACTGCACCTTGCTCATCAACAAACTCAATTTTGAATTGGCCTTCATTTTCAACGGTTACCGACTGTTCTGAACCGTAGAAATCACCTGAAGTCATGGATGACACCTTTGTTTTGGAATCTTTCGCCCAAGCACCCATTTTATGTGGATTTGCTTTTGCATAATTCTTAACTGCTTTAGGTGCACGGCGATCTGAGTTTCCTTCACGTAATACAGGATTTACAGCAGAACCCAATACCTTTGCATACTTAGCTTTGGCTGACTTTTCTTCATCTGTGGTCGCTTCATCAGGATAGTTCGGAACAGCGTATCCTGCTTGCTGTAATTCAGCGATAGCACCTTTTAACTGCGGAATTGATGCGGAGATATTCGGTAATTTAATGATGTTTGCTTCAGGAGTTGTTGCCAACTGACCCAACTCAGCCAATGCATCAGCAATTTTTTGATCTTCTTTTAAAAATTCTGGAAAGCTAGCAAGAATACGGCCTGCTAAAGAGATATCTCTCAATTCAACATCGATACCAGCTGTAGCTGTAATCGCTTGAACGATAGGCAAAAACGAATAAGTCGCTAATAAAGGAGCTTCATCTGTTTTTGTCCAAACAATTTTTGATTTGTTTGACATAGTAATCTATTAGAAATATGTTTAATTTTTAATGCTATGTGAAATCATTGAAAAATCTGAATTTCTCAAAAATTCGCCTAAAGATAAGAATTAATGCCATAATTAACGAGGAATTGTACCCCTTTTGACAATAAAATTGTGAAAATAAATATATTTTGGCAATACAGAATAAGTCGCTTCACCTCCACCCAAAAGTATTCCTCTTGACATTTCAGTGACGGGATACTACAGGCGAAATCCTATTTTAGCTCAAATTAAAAAACACAACTGACAATGAAAACATTCAAATTGAACAATGGAGTTGAAATTCCGGCAATTGGATTTGGAACTTGGCAAATTCCCGAGGGCGAAGAAGCTTATCAGGCAGTTAAAGAAGCTCTTGCCGCTGGATACACACATATTGACACCGCAGCTATCTATGGAAACGAAAAGAGTGTTGGAAAGGCTATAAAAGACAGTGGTATAGATCGTAATTTACTGTTTATTACAACAAAACTCTGGAACACCGAACGTGGATACGATAAGACAATTGCTGCATTTGAACAATCGCTCAATGATCTGCAATTGGATTACCTCGATCTTTACCTGATTCACTGGCCAGCCAACGAAACACAATTCGCAAACTGGGCTGACATCAACGCCGATACCTGGCGCGCTTTTGAATTTCTATATCAACAGGGAAAAATAAAAGCGATCGGTGTGAGTAATTTTCCAAAAGACTATCTCGCTAAATTATTGGAGTCAGCGACAATCGTACCTGCCGTGAACCAAATTGAATTTCATCCGGGTTATCTTCAGGAAGATACCGTGGCACTCTGCCAATCCAATGACATCCTTGTTCAGGCTTGGTCACCGCTGGGTTCGGGCAGAATATTGCAGGATGAAACACTCGTTGCACTGGCTAAGGAAAAGAATACAAGTGTTGGACAACTCTGTATCAAATTTGCCTTATCTCAGGGCATCTTGCCGTTGCCAAAATCAACCAATCCCGATAATATAAAACGAAATTTAGCTATCGACGATTTTGAGCTGACAGCAAGCGATATCAAAACTATCCTCGAACTCCCTCAAATGGGTTTTTCCGGATCAGACCCTAAAAAAGTCGCTTTTTAAGGACGGTAATACAAAATTTATGGAGTCGCTCTAAGGCTGCTCCATAAATCAATCCTATATTGCAGAGCTTCTAGCACAAAAGTATCTGATTGCCCCCTTTTTCTAAACAGTATATAACAATTTTTTGCTATTATAGCGGTAAAGTTGCCTACGCTATTCCTTACTTTTTTATTGAAAAAATGAATGAAATAGAACTTATAGATCAATCAGAACTTTCTGCACAGGGAGAAGTCTACTACTATCACCCCTTATGGACGACTTGTATCCTGCTGTATAGAGGCTCTATTCAGGTCAATAGCAATGGTACGCCCACCGATCTCCAAGCTGGTAATATCCTCTTTATCGGATACAATAAGTACTACAGCTTTACGACAATTAGTACCGATGCTATATTTAAAATACTTCATTATGACCGGAATTTTTCCAACCGAATACGATTGTCGATCAGTCGATACGATGCGTATCGGTTAATCAATGCCAATCGTTCCACACCTTTTACTCCCGCCCCCAACGATTTTGAAGCGATCTGGACATTGTTATGCACTTTGCATAGCAACCGTAAAAAACCGATCGATCCGAAGAAGGATTTTCTCCAAAAAGCCAATATCAATATTTTTATGGCGATTATTTACCTTTTGGCCGATGTGATCTATACCGCCGGCGAAAGCTCCAGAAAGACACACAATAAAAGAAAGGAAGAAATTACTGTTCATTTTTTACAGCTTATAGCCGATCACTACAAAGAACAGCGCGATCTAGCATTCTACGCCGACCGCCTCAACATCTCCATCAAATACCTTTCGATCAGCGTCAAGGAGATTACAAAAGAATCGCCCTCTGAAATTATTAGTAACTGGCTAGTCACAGAAGCTAGAGCGCAACTCACCATTTCTACCAAAACAATCAATCAAATCTCACAGGAATTTAATTTTTCAGATCAATATGCGTTTAGCAAGTTTTTCAAAAAACATGTCGGGATAACACCCAAGCTATTTCGTGAACAGCAAGCCAATCTTGTTACCAATTGAACATCATAAAGCAGGAATCAAACATTTCTTGTCCCCCCAAGGCATGCTAACTTTGTATCACATATATAAAACAAAGTTAAATACCATGAATATGAAGTCAAGAGCCCGAAAAATAGGTTTTTACTTGACGTTATGCTTCTTTACATTCTTTTGCAATCAAACATACGGTCAAGACAGCATAAACAGCCGGAAAATAACAATTGAAAAACTGTTTGAACTTGCTATCCATAACCACCCAAATCTTATCGTTTCGGCATCAGCTGTAAGTATCGCCCAACAAAAAACAGAAGTTGCAAAATTAAGAAGGCTTCCCGAAATCAGCGCTTCGGCATCTGCCTTTTACCTCGGCAATGCTGCGTTGATCGACAAAGACTTATCAGGATCGGAAAAGGTACCTCTACCCCATTTCGGCAATAATTATGCTTTGGAGGCGAAAGAACTTATCTGGAAAGGAGGTGTGGTAAAAAATAGCATCAAAGCCTCTTCCTTGGGTGAGGAGCTGGCTGAATTAGATCATAAGAATGAAGAACAGAACATTAAAATTTTGGTTTTAGGCTATTACCTTGATCTATTTAAACTGAAAAATCAAGAAGCTGTCTATAATCAAAATATTGAGCTTGCCCACAAAAGGCTAGACCTGACGGAAAAATTATATAAACAGGGCATGATCACTAAAAATGATGTCATCCGAAACCAATTACAAATATCTGAATTGGAACTAGCGAAAGAGGTCATTCAAAACAATCGGAAAATCCTGAATGACGAGCTTATAGTCGCGTTAGGACTACAGGAGGGCACAGTAATTGAGCCGGATGATAAACTATTAGATAGCAGATTTCAGCTGGCAGACCTCGAGAGCTTGAAACAAGATGCTTATGGGTCCAGCCCGGGCCTTCAACTTGCGGCCAAAGAGACCGAGCTTCTGCTGACAGAAAAGGCTATTACAAAATCAGAACGATCCCCTGCCCTTAGCGTATTCGCGGGAAACAGTCTTGTGAAACCTATCACCAATGTGATGCCGGTGATCGACAAATACATGAATACCTGGAATACGGGTATCTCGCTAAGCTATACGATTTCATCAGTCTACACCACTGGAAAAAAGCTTAAGCTAAATGATCTACAAATTGAAAAAAACGAGAAATACGCAAGCGCTCTGAAACAAAAAACCAGCGTAGCTGTTAATACTGCATACATTAAATACAATGAGGCCTACTCACAACGCAAGACTTTGGAGTACAATAAAGCGCTTGCAGATGAGAACTATCGTATTATTGAGAAAAAGTATTTGAACCAATTGGCGTTGATCGTCGATATCATGGATGCATCAAACTCAAAACTTGAAGCGGAATTGAAATACACAAATGCTGAAATCAATATCGTGTATGCATATTACAAACTTTTAAAAGAGACTGGAAAGATCTAGTACATTTTCCTTTTGCCTAATTTAATCAGTTTTATATATGTAAGGCCTCGTTAAGAAATTAATGGGGCTTTTTTATCTGCAATATTTTAACTCATTATTATGGCAAATTCATTTTTTAAAACGATCCGGACATCCATCAAGCACTGGTATATCCCATTGATTATCGGTATTCTATTAATTCTTTTGGGTTTCTACACCATTTCCACACCTGTTGCTGCATTTCTCACATTAGCAATTCTATTTTCATGGTCATTTATTATTTCCGGTATTTTGGAGATCATTTTTGCCGTGCAGAATAAAGATGAAGTGGATGGTTGGGGCTGGTACCTCACCGGGGGCATCCTCTATACCCTATTCGGCATATTGCTGATTGCCAATCCGCTGTTATCAGCGAGCACCTTGGCATTTATCGTGGGTTTTTATGCACTTTTTAAATCCTTCCAACTGCTGTCCTTTTCCTTTGATCTCAAAAATTACGGTAGTAAATCTTGGGGTTGGAATTTGTTATTTGCCATTTTAGGCATTATTTTCAGCTTTATCTTGCTTTGGAATCCACTATTTGCCGGTTTCTCACTGGTGATCTGGACAGGAATGGCTATTAGTACGGTTGGTTTCGCAGCCTGTGTATTTGCATTTCAGCTGAAAAGTCTTAAAGATATCCCGAGCAAGCTGCCAGACGAGTGGAAAGAGCGTTATCAGAAGCTTAAAGAAGAATTTGATCAACATCGTAAATAGAAAAAGGGCAATTAAGCCCTTTTTTTTATCAATATTAATTCGGTGGTCAAGGTTATTTACTTATTTCAACAATCTTAAAAGGCACCTTATGAAGTGGATAATCTTGTTTATCCGTTTTTACACGACTTATTTTCATAATCACTTCAAAGCCTTCATAAATTTCACCAAAAACGGTAAAATCATGATCGAGTCTTGGCTGTCCTCCGCGAGCTAAGTACTCCTTACGTTGTGCTGCAGTATATTTTATGCCTTTCTTTAATTCCAGACTATCAAGCTCAGCTGCCGTGATTTTCTTTCCAACCACGAAATAGATCTGATTCAAAAAAGATGCCTTCGCGGAATTTCCATCCCGTCCTGCACCCAGAGCACCCATTTTATGAAAAGCGCGGTCATCGAATTCTGCTGCCAGTCGTGGTTTTTTATGAAGGGGATCTGCCGCCTCACGTTTTTCAATATCAATATCATGCTCTCCGCCCTGCACGACAAAATTTTCAATAATGCGATTAAACAATGCACCCTGATAGACAGTATCCCGAATAGATCGCAACATCAAATCGCGATGGTTGGGCGTATAGTCATAAAGTACAACTTTAAAATCGCCAAAATCAGTCTTGAAAAGCAAATGTTTTGATTGTGCATAACAATTCCCCAATACAATAAAAACAAAGCATAGGATGGTCAGAATTTTCCTCATAGTACGAATTGATCAGTTTCTTAGATTTCATATAAAAATACATTAAATTTCGATTTATAAAAGACATTACCCTACAGTTTTCCAAATGCTCATGAAGGACATCTGCATAAGATCCTTTCGAAAGTTGCCCTGTACTAAAAAATTACATATAAAGTGTCTAGTTAAAACTTGCAAATAAGCATAAATTTATCTTAGTTTGGATTAAAACTATTCAAGACTATGCAGTATACAGCAAATCCAGACCGATATCAAGATATGATCTATAATCGTTGTGGTCAATCCGGTCTTCTATTGCCTGCCATCTCATTGGGAATGTGGCATAATTTCGGTGACGACACACCCCATCAAACCAAAGTTGATATTTGCACAACCGCGTTTGACTTGGGAATTACCCATTTTGACCTCGCAAACAATTACGGCCCTCCTGCTGGGAGCGCCGAAAAGGCCTTCGGACAAATATTAAAAGAACAATTTTACGGTTTACGCGATGAAATGATTATTTCATCAAAAGCAGGATATCACATGTGGAATGGGCCTTATGGAGAATGGGGAAGCCGTAAATATCTGATATCAAGCTGTGAACAATCACTCAAGCGCCTTGGTATCGATTACGTCGATATTTTCTATTCACATCGTTTCGACCCCAATACCCCTTTGGAGGAGACCATGTTGGCACTGGATCAGCTAGTCCGCAGCGGAAAAGCACTTTATGTCGGTATTTCATCCTATAACTCACAACGCACAAAAGAGGCCTATGCGATCCTGAAATCTTTGGGCACACCGTTTATTATTCACCAGCCCAGCTACTCCATGTTAAACAGATGGGTAGAAACCGATGGTTTGCTTGACACGTTGGATGAGATAGGCATTGGTTCCATCGTATTCTCCCCTTTAGCACAGGGCATGCTCACCGATAAATATTTACAACATATCCCGGAGGACAGTCGTGCTTCGCAGTCTAAATCACTTCAGACGAAATTCCTTAACGAAGAAAATCAAAAGAATATCCAGGCTTTACATGCAATTGCACAGCGTAGAGGACAGTCGCTCGCGCAGATGGCGATTGCCTGGGTTTTACGCAAGAAGGAGGTTACATCGGCACTCATTGGTGCGTCAAGACCACAACAGGTCGTTGATTGTGTTGGTGCCTTGAAGAATCTGTCGTTTAGTCCGGAGGAAATTCACGAAATTGATCTTTACGCAAAAGATGGCCATATTAATATCTGGGCTAAATCGGCGGAGATCGATTAAGATCAATATCACTGAAGTTTTCATCCGAGAAACCGCTTCACATCCGGCTGAATTCCATAAAACAAAAAAGAGCCCGGCACTATCCGGGCTCTTGCCGTTGATTAACCCATTTTTTTCAATATCTTTTCAAAGGTATTGATATTCCGGCTTGTCATCTTATCTTTAAGATTCTTTTTTCCTAATACCTTTCCAAAGCTGGAATCCATCGTATTTCCCTTGGGCACACGCCAATAAAAGACCGTATCGACAATCTCGGCCTTCTCCCCTTGCGCCTGCGTCGAATTGATGAATGCATCCATCAGTATTGTTTCGACACCCTCTGTCCCTACAAAAGCATATACATGGAAGTCCGTATGCATTTCAAACGGAATGTTTGCCTGCAGCAACTCCACCTCTTCCTGCGACCGGATGAATAAAAAAGCTTCATAAGAAAAATATGCCGACATGGACTCCTCCAATAGCCGCTTGAGCGGGTCGGCCGCTTTGTCCGACGAAAAAACAATATTTCCAGAAGCCAGTACCGAAGTGACATCAGTTACTCCAGCGTCCTTAAAAACTTGACAGACATCTACCATCTTCATATTGGTTCCCTTCACATTGACGCCGCGTAGAAAAGCACAGTATTTCATGTTATTAAATTAATCGATTAATTCGTCCATTGGATTCCAAAACAACTTTCTAAAATCCTTGATCCGTAAATTATCCACAACAAGCCCCTCGTTTTCAAGCCGTTCCTGAAACTCAGGCACTGCTAGCATCCCACCACTTGAAATTACGCGATGAGCAGGAACATCTTTCGGGCATCCGCCCATGGCTTTCCCGACGTGCCTTGAGTGGTTAGGAAAACCCAAAGCTTTTGCTATGGCTCCATAAGTCGTTACTCGACCCTTCGGAATGAGTTTAGCCACTTCATAAACCTGTTTTTTGAAGATTTCGTCCATACGATATTATGATTTCATTTTTCGGAAAATATCCCGTCTATTATTTTTAGAACCAAATAAAGATACAAAAAACACCGTTTCAATAAGCTAATCTATCATGTTCATCGTTAATATACTTTACCCTTGTGAATGTCTTTTCTATGAGGTTCTGGGGATGATACTTCACGCTATAATCCGACATTATTCCTCAGCCAGGAATTGGATTGAATGTTACAGATTCAACGCACATTAAAGGGAAATCAATTACTATTGTTGTTTGTGGCAATGTCTAACACATTAACAGTACAAAAAAACTTAGTCAATTGAGTGATAGAATATTTGAGCTTAAACAGATATTGTTTTAATTAATTATCCAATTTTTTTGCACTTTTGCAGCAAGTACAAAGAAAAAAGACCATATTAGATGAAGTACCTTTTTAATTTACCAGACTTTCCAGATTCAAGCTTCGTCATGCAGATCACATTCTGGACGGGTAAGCAAATATTGTTCAAAAACGATGCTCTTGTTGAGCAATCCGGAGAAAAAGGTAAGCCTTTTTTAATACCTGATGATCATGGAACGATTGTAAAGGCCTATCCAAAGCCATCCCTTCCCGACTTTGCCCCCATATTGATAATCAATGGTGAGAAACACAGAATAGTTGCAAAACTCCCTTGGTATCAGCTTGTCTTAGCACTTCTTCCACTTTTACTTTTATATGGCGGAGCTTTGGGTGGCGGCGCCGGAGCAATTGCAGCGATGCTTAATATGCAGATATTTAGAAATGAAGACAGCGCAGCTGTTAAATACTTCAAGGTGATCGGCATCACTGTAGCCGCTTTTGCAGTCTATTTCTTACTGGTTACAGCTATATACAGTGCGATAGCATAAAACAGTATTGTCCCGAAACTTTTAATAATGAGGAATACCTGAGCGAATAGCTCAGGTTTTTACCCGCCGTTTTTTTTATTAACAGTAAAGAGACTGGAAAACAGATTACTTCCGACATTTCTTATCATTAATACCGTTGACATAAGTATCTATTTATGAACCTTTTTACGGATAATTATAATCTGAGAACTTTCAAAATATCCTAAGTTACGAAAAGCTCCTGTAAGTAAATTTTTTTTAATTAATTCCCTTGTTTAATGTTTACTTTTTTCGTTTTCAAGTGACTGTGGGGAAAAAGATCCTTCCAATTGTCTATACAAGCTATCCCAACTTGGACTATTATCAGCATTCAGCTTGCTATATTTTCTACTATTTGTCTCAATGCTTATTTTAATATCTATTCCATCGTATGGTTGGCGCGATTCCCCTTCTTTAGCATCAGCAAATTTCTCTAATTCAATTTTATTCAATAGTAAGTTCCATTTTTCCTCCGTATTGCTATATGATTTTAGAGCACTGTGGGCTGTATCAATTGCTGAAAACAGACAATATACACTATCTCTTGTTATCCTCATCGTATAACCGTTTGAGGGTACTGCAGTAAATCCGCCAATAGCAGAAATTGAAACCGCTGTAATTTCCTTTTTAGTATTATCCGTTATTGTCTGCTGCGATTTGTACAAACAGCCCTGTACTAGAAGCACCTGCGCAAACAGAAACGAGAGATTTAAAATCAATTTTGCACCCATATTTTATCCTTTCACCCCTAAGAAGTAATTAACTGCATAGCGAAAGACTTATGCCGCAAAAACAAACCTATTGCCACTTTCCTAATTTACAAAAGTTAATAGAATATTACCTATCTCTGAATCACTTTGTTCTTACATTAACCAACTTCGCTGAGTTGACAGCTCATAATCCTCCAAACATGTGATCGTTTGCAACTGAAGAACGGTCTAATTTCGACCATCAAAGATATCAATCAAATGTTAAAATACCGAAGGGGCTGATGACGCCTAACGTCTGGCGGCTTTGCGACGGAACGGTAATAACGAACCCTCAGTTGAGTTTTGCACTGAGGTTACGTAGAAGTACAAAACTCAAAGTTTGCACGTCAGCCCGCCTGATGCAAACCCATGTTACCTGCTGTTGTTTTTTTGTCCGTCCATTACATACTTCCTGAGTCTGGCCAATTTGTCCAATGAGTATTGGGTTCTAAAGTAGGTTTATATTGTTTCTGGTCATTTGTTACAATGACTTTAGCAATTAGTTGCCAAGTCTCATAGGAACTTGGTCTATTGTTTTCCCAAATTTCTTTATTCCAATCATTACTTAGTATTTCCTGCTGTCTGAATGATTGTGCAAAACGCTCAAAGGTCATTCCACCGAGTCCGGTTAAATTTTTATTGAACTCAAAAGTCTGACGTAAATGCTCGTCTGTCATTGTAGGTGAAATTTGTAATTGGAAGTCTTTATGATGCCATTCGTCAAGCACTAATACTTTTTTCAAATCAGTCGGAATGGACTTGTATAGTTCATTTTCCGTTGCACGGAATAAGTTGCGATTTTGCAAAACGACAAGTCTTCCAACTTCTTCAGCACGTATTTCATTTGGTTCATATTCTTTCAGTTCAATACCAGCGTTCAAATAGTCTTGTTTATTGTGACTTAATGAAACTTGTTGTCCACGAACCAACCAAAATTTTGCATCTGATTTTAAACTTTCACCTTCAATAGTGTCGTTGAAGTTGTCAAAGTCAATTGGGTGAATGCTGTAATAGCCTGTCGGTCGTTCATTGTAAAACTCCAGATTAGTCAAACAGTTACCATAGTAATTAATGTCAAGAACAATCGCTCCGGCTCTTGGGTTATAACCAAGTCTTTCAACTGCAATTGCCCAATAGTCGTTGTCGGCACGAAAAACATTTAGTCTTGTGTCAATGAGGAATGAGTAAACGTGTCCAAGATCAACAAACGAGCAGTAATATCCGTCATTGGAATTGTCAAGTGTATTTAATATTTCTTCTTCGGTCATTGTATATTCCTATCGTTTTAAAAATAGCAGGCAACTCTCAAATATACGCAATTAACCAAATTATAAAATAGATTCTATAGAAAATGCTAAAAGATATTATGTCAGGCAATTAGAAAAAATATAGATTCCACGGATTACAGGTATAAATTTCGAACCTAAGCTTTAAGTAGCCAAGAAATCAATCGATTTTAAACACTGAATATCAACCACTTAAAAACAATTTTGTGACACCTTCTAGAAATCCCTAAAAGTGCCACGAATGTGCCACAAACTTTTGGCGTATTTTTGAAAATTTTAGCAATTCCCATAAACAAAAAAATCCTGCAAATCATTGATTTTGCAGGATTTATCTATTTTTTAGTGCTTTTTAAAAACTTTAAATTTGCACCTGGCGGAGAGTGAGGGATTCGAACCCCCGAACCTGTGACAGTTAACGGTTTTCAAGACCGCCGCATTCGACCACTCTGCCAACTCTCCGCGACAAAAGTACGAATTTTTACTCTCCTGCCAAATTTTATTTTATATATTGTATCTATTGAGCTTTTATAAACTGAATATCAGCACTAAATTTTACATCGTCGCTCACCATAACGCCTCCTGTTTCTAAAGCAGCGTTCCAATTAAGGCCAAATTCTGAACGTTTGATTTTGCCTTCCACAATAAAACCAGCTTTCGTATTTCCCCAAGGATCTTTTTGTATTCCTGCAAATTCCAAATCAAATACGACCGGTCTAGTGACGTCACGAATAGTCAGATTTCCCTTAATTTGCTCATTTTCTAAACTCGTCGCCTCAAAAGTAATGGTAGGATATTTTTCCACGTCAAAAAAGTCAGGACTTTTTAGATGTCCATCCCGTTGTTCATTACGTGTATTGATAGATGCTGTATTAATAACCACTTTGGCAAGCGCATTTTTAAAATCTTCGCCTTCGGCATCAACATCTATTTTAAAACCGTCAAAGTTTCCTTTAACGTTCGTAATCATCATGTGTTTTACTTTGAATTCTATCTCGCTATGTGCAGCGTCTAGTTCCCATTTTCCTTGTGCCATAATTTTATGTTTTTTCTATTTGTTTAATAACACAAAGGTAACAGCAGTTTTATTCATTTTGTTTGACCTAGATCAATAAAATAATCTTATTGAAAAGCAATCAGTTATTGAAAAACCACAAAAAAAAGCTGGTGATATTTTGGAAATATAACACAAATGTCTACTTTTGCATTACCGAAAGCGACGCGCCAATAGCTCAGCTGGATAGAGCATCGGTTTTCTAAACCGACGGTCTCAGGTTCGAATCCTGATTGGCGTACAAAAAAGGCCTTTAATTCATTTTAAAGGCCTTTTTTATGAACTTGATTTTTGGTTGATAAAATGCTTGAACATTTTTATTTTTTCACAAATTCACGTACACGTTCATCTTTAATCACACCCGACCAGTTCAGACCATAACCAAAATCATAAGCATGCCCCGCCTGGTCAATATATACTTCCATATCGAAAGGCAGGTCCTCAGCTTGTTTCTCCACCGTAACCATATTTGCGGGCATTTGTACGGGTAGTAAACCCGAAGGCTCATATTTCCCAAACATAATATCAAGTACCGCCTGTGTGGATATACCAAAATTTAAAATAATACCAGAAACTTCTTTTTCAAATTCAGCAAAGACCATTGGCTTGTTCGCAGTCACAGATACCACAACTGGTTTGCCCTTCATCATTGCTTTTGTATCCAAAATAGTCTGAAGATCCATCACATTGGCAGCAGTTGTAGTTTTATCTTTATAAGACCTATTCATTATGGAAGGATCGATTACGGGGTCACCTGCTGCCATACTTTCCGCACGGGCAGCTGAAGCAGTATAAGTGCCATATTGCAAAGAAATTGGCACATAGCCATTTCCACCACTTACACGATCCCGCTCACTATACCCTCCTTCGGCACTAATGGGGCTCCGAACAAACACCAATGCCAGATCAGCATCATTGGGATTATCGGTCACATCAGCATATTTTCGCAAAACCTCAATATTGACAGGATATTCCAACTGCGCCTGTATGTAGTTACCCCACCAATCTTTCATCGCTGGAGTGTATACTTTAGGAACATACACTTTCTTTCGGCCACGAATAGGCATTTGCTGATCGATATTCTTCAACAATACAACGGACTTCACCTGAGCTTCATACCCCTCCTTCATGTAGTTCGGATTCCCGACAATCTTACGAGTTTCAGTAACATCAAGATACGGATTTTCAAAAAGTCCAATGCGGAAAATATTTAGCAGTAGCCTTCGCGCTGAGGCCTCAAACCTTTGTCGCATGAATTTTTCACCATACTCCTTTACCCCCAACGCGTAAGCTTCAAGCACAGGGACTTTATCATTGTTTCCTCCAAATTGATCCACACCTGCCATTAAAGCCTTGTAGTGACGTTCAGCTATAGACAATCGTTCCACTCCCCAAGGCTTACCCGCAAATCCATCGGGCATAGGTGCTTCATCCCCCGTAATAAGCCAGTCTGAACAGATCACCCCATCATATCCATAAGTGCCACGCAGCAGGTCTGTTAATAAATATTTACTGTAGCCGTTTCCAACATTTTCACCATTTTTCTTATCCTGATCGAAGGAAATGGTATAATAGGGCATCACGGCCGCTGCTTTACTTGTTTTTCCTGCAAGCTGAAAAGCCCCATTCACAAAAGGTCCGATATGTTGCTTGAGATTATCCCCTGGATAAACAGCAAACTTACCGATCGCCCAATGACCATCTCGACCACCCTCTTCCGGGCCACCACTAGGCCAATGTTTAACCATTGCATTGACACTTTTGTAGCCCCAACCTAAGGCAATTTCATCTTTCCCCACAGAAGTTTGAAAACCATCAATATAAGCTCTAGCCATTGCAGTAGTTAGCGCCGGGCTTTCTCCAAAAGTCATTCCAATACGATACCAACGAGGTTCAGTACCGAGATCAATCTGCGGTGATAATGCCGTTGTAATCCCAAGCGATCGGTATTCCGAAGCAGCGACTTGACCAAACCGTCTAACAATCGCTGGGTCGAAAGTCGCTGCCATTGCAAGCCCGTCTGGCCACATGGAGATTTGACCACCCGCTCCTGCGTTGAACTCTGCACTTACCACCGCATTATGCCGCGGATCAGAACTGTTGTTTGCGGGAATACCCCATCCTATCCCTTCCACAAAACCTTGTAGTTCATTGTTCCAACGAGCGGCTGTCTCCGGGTCCTTTACCGCTGTCAATAGCACATGCCTTACTCCATCTTTATGGAGAAAATCGCGCTGTTGATCAGTTAGCTCCCAAGGCGAAACATCCGCATCAGGATAGTTTTTACCGCGATAAGTACCGGCCATAAACCCAATAGCAGGAGCCGGCAAAGCTTGGTGCCTACTATACAACATAAGTCCAGCGATTTGATCAATCGTTAATTGCGAAGCAAGGTCTCTGGCCCTTTCCTCGGGTCCTAATCTCCAGTCTTCATAATGATCCAATTTTCCGTTTCGATTTAAATCCTTAAACTTCTTGCCAGCTACAGTCAGAATTTTCACTCCTGATGTTGTTGAATAACCCAATACCGGCCCCTGTTTATTCTCAACTTTTTGATAAGCCTGACCTTGAGCCACCTGCGTTAAAGACAGACTAAAAGATAATGCAAAAATTAGTTTCCCTGATTTCATATAGAACATTATTTTGGTAAACAAATAATATGATGAATCTCGCCTCTTTATTGGCGGAAAAAAAATAGTTATAATCAGTTATTATTAATGCTTCGTAAAGAAGCATTACAATACTACAATCTTTTTAATCGAATACAAAAAACAAAATCACAAAATAAATACAAAAAACTCATATCCAATTAAATACATTAACATGAGCACGCTCTTTGTAATTTTCAGCCGAAGAATTGAAATTATTTTATCGATCAATTTACCTGTGATTGCGATATTTTTTTGTAATATTAATCCAAAGACAACAGGGTATGGATTTCAGAACACAGATCATAAATGCATCGGCAGAGAGTTATGAAAAATTCCTACCACATATTTCTGTAGACACTGTCATCTTCGGATTTAACCAAGGTACCTTGAAAATCCTCCTGTTAAAAATGAATTACAACAAAGAATGGTTTCTCCCCGGGGGCTATGTAGGAAAGAATGAAGACACAGATGAGGCTGTCAAACGTGTTCTTTATGAACGTTCGGGCGTAAAAGATATCTTTTTAGAAGAGTTTGCTGTTTTTGGAAACCCCCAGCGTAACCAACAATCTTTTGCTGACTTCCCGGATACACTTTGGAACAAGCAACGGTTTATTTCCATAGGTTACTATGCGCTGGTCAACTATACCTATGTCATTCCTCAGCCCGATGCACTAAGCGAAACCTGCCAATGGGTAGATTTTAAGGAGGTAGCATCACTGGATATTACGATGGATCACCGCAACATAATTGACAAGGCCCTACAGGTATTGCGTGAAAGACTGTCCTACAAACCTATTGGTTACAATTTATTGCCGGATAAGTTCACGCTCCCCGACCTTCAACGGCTGTACGAGACAGTCTTAGGAAAAAAGCTCAATCGAGGCAATTTCTATCGAAAAATGAAAAATATGGCGATCCTCGAGAAATTGGACGAACAGCGAAAAGGTGGAGCTCATAAAGCGCCCGACCTTTATAAATTTAATCAGGATATATATAACAGCATCTTAAAGGAAGGGGCGAACACGTGGTAATTGTAGTTCTTCCCCAGGCTCCTACTGACCGAAAACAAGGAATCCAGATGCCGCCTCAAAACTCGACTAATAAAAATATATCACCTTTTTCCAGATTAACCTGATAGCCGCCATAGGTATTCAATAAAAAAACAGCAAACACAACATGCTGCTCGATACTTCGATTTATTAGGCTGTATATTTATTTACGATACTTTCCAAATCCTCTAAATCAAATGGTTTGGACAGAAAATCATCTGCTCCAGCACGGTCTGCCAAGGATTGAATGTCATTGTTGGCCGACACATAAATGACTGGAATATGGTTAAAACGCTTATCCGCTTTCAACAGCCTCGTTGCTTCCACTCCGCCTATATTGGGAATCCAGTTGTCCATCAATATCAGATCGGGTTCAGTAGATTCTACCCGTTGGATAATATCATGCGAAGTTTCTGATACTTCAACATGGAACCCCAAATCCGTTAATACAACTGTTATGACTTCCAATATGATGGTATCGTCCTCAAATATCAATACAGTTTTTGTTTTACTCATATTTTTTAGTTTATATACCGTGTTCTCATTCAATTATACCATGTGACATACCTGTACTGCCAAATGGATTATCTTACAACGGGTAAAGTTTCTTCCAAATTTTTTGATTCCCAACCGCTGTAAAGTTATGCTGAATACTTGAAAATCGTATCGTTTCTTTACTCCCCAGCGCCAAATATCCTAAATTTTCTAGACTTGCGTCAAACAATTTAAACACACGTTCCTGCAGATCTTTATTAAAGTAAATCAAAACATTGCGACAAAGGATCAACTGAAAGCTATTAAAAGAGGTATCTGACACCAGATTATGGGTAGATAAAATCATTTTTCGTTTCAGATCAGCGTCAAATTTTGCCCATTCATAATTTGCCGTATAATACTTCGAAAAATCCTGTTTTCCGCCAGATTCCATATAATTCTCAGAGAATGTTTTTATTTGGCTTAATGGATAAACACCATTTCTTGCAATTTCAAGAACCCTTGGGTTAATATCAGTTGCATAAATCAATGACTTATGATACAAATTAGCCTCTTTCAATAATATAGCCATCGAATATGCTTCCTCTCCCGTTGAACAGCCCGCTACCCAGATCCGTATTAATGGATAGGTACCCAATTGAGGAAGGATTTCTTCCCGTAGTTCCCGAAAAAATAAGGGATCCCGAAACATTTCCGTCAAGTTTACCGTAATCTCCTCAACAAAGTGCTGTAGAAATTCGGAATTGTCTTTTAAGGCAAATCTAAGTTCAGCAAAACTCGCCAATCGATCGTTTGTCATAATCCGATTGATCCTCCTCTTAATCGAAGCACGGCTGTACTGCAAAAAATCATAGCCATAATCGCGATAAATATCTTCAAGCAAGATATCTATTTCATGGTCCTTTATAATATTGTAGCCCAACATCTAGATCAATCGTTCAATTTCATACATCAATTTATCCACATCAATCGGTTTCGAAACATACGATTGCGCTCCAGCTTCCAAACATTTTTCCCGATCTCCGCTCATTGCTTGTGCCGTCACAGCAATGATAGGAAGTTCACTAATTCGTTCCGAATCTCGGATCAATCGAATCGTTTCATAACCATCAATCTCCGGCATCATCATATCCAGCAAAACCAGTGCAATGTCATTATCCGACTCCAATAATGTAATTGCTTCGCGGGCAGTGGCACTACTCAAGACCTGATACCCCTTAGCCTTTAAAGTTAGTCGTAAGGCAAAAATATTACGCTGATCGTCGTCGACGATCAATATCACTTTGTTCTGATCCATATAGCAGTTACCCCTAATTTTCATATAGCCACACACGCAATAAAGACAACAGCTGATCAATATCCACTGGCTTGGAAATATAATCGGACGCCCCGGCCTGAATGCATTTTTCGCGATCTCCGATCATCGACTTCGCTGTTACAGCAATGATCGGTAGTCCTGCATATTTTGCATTTTGTCGAATATTTTTGATGGTCTCATAACCGTCCATTTCGGGCATCATCATATCCATCAGTACGATATCAATAGATTCAGCCGAAGCAAGTACCTCCAGGGCCTCTCTACCATCCATTGCTGGAATGACCTTCACCTGAAATTTCTCCAAAGCTTTTGTCATGGAAAAGATATTACGAACATCATCGTCTGCAACAAGTACATTCTTACCTTTCAGCACATCGGTTAACGTACCAAGACCATTGTTTTTTCTCCCCGCCTCATCTGAATTATTTACTTCTATTAAATGCAAAAACAGGCCGACTTCATCCAGAATCCGTTGATAGGAATGTGCTGTTTTCACCACAACCGAATCGGCATATTTCTTAATCTTAAGTTCCTCAGATTTAGACAGGTTCTTGCCTGTAAAGATGATGATGGGCAAATTTTCAAGACCTTCATGCTGTTTGATTGCTTCCAACGTATGGTAGCCCATTTCATCAGGTACTCCCATATCCAAAATCACACAATCTACATCGGCTGTGCGCAAAGCTGTAATACTATCTTCGACATTGTCTTTTACTTCAAGTGAAATATTAAAACTACTTAAAAAATAAGACAATGCACTTGCATGTTTTGGATTCTCTTCGACGATAAGCACCTTCTTGGGTGAACGGCTTAGCGCAGATTCAATCTTTTGAAATACGCTTGTCATTTGCTCCAAGGCAACAGGCTTATTGATAAAATCAATTGCCCCCTTTAATAAACTTTCTTTTTTCACCTCGAGCGATGACATGATATGCACAGGGATATGTCGTATTTCCTTATTTCCCTTCAATTGATCCATCACGGCCCATCCATCCATTACTGGTAATTGGATGTCCAATAAAACGGCAACAGGACGATATTTTTGTGCAGCGGGTAGCGCTTGGTCCCCACGTACAACAACAACCCCTTTATAATTTTGTGTGTGCGTATATTTCAATAGCGCCTTGGCAAAATTAACATCATCCTCGACAATCAATATCACTTTATCACCGTCCTTAATTGTATCCCTGTCATCCGGCACCTCCTCCGGAATGCGAATCGTAAGCGGATTGTAGGCTTCCTCTTTAACGATTTCATTGACCTCCTCCACCTCCGAAGAAATCTCTTCAACGAGCTGCTCTTCCTTGGTTAATAGCTCACCGACCTCGACTTTATCTTTTGGAATAATAAACAAAAATGTACTGCCCTTCCCTTCTTCACTCTCCAACTTGATCTCTCCACCCAAGAGACGTGCAATCTCCCGGCTAATCGACAGCCCCAGTCCTGTACCACCAAATTTTCTTCTGGTTGATCCATCCGCCTGTTGAAAAGCTTCAAAAATGATTTTTTGTTTATCAAGCGGAATACCTATACCCGAATCGACTACAGCGAACACCAATCGATCACTATCGCTTGGATCTTCATAGATTTCCAGACGTACTTCGCCTTCTTTGGTAAATTTAATGGCATTAGAAATTAGATTCCGTAGTACTTGATCTATCCGCAAACGATCACCTTGAAAGCTCCGGTTAACCGAATCACTGATACTTGTTCTGAAAATTAAACCCTTTTCCTGTACAACAGGCGAAAACAGACTATTCAAATCCGCCAAAATATCATTCAGGTTCAACCTTGTATATTCCAAGGTCATCTTACCCGATTCAATTTTGGAAAGGTCCAGAATCTCATCAATCAAGGTGAGCAAACTTGTTCCCGAACTTTGTATAACTTTGGCTGACTCAATCTGATCTGAATTCAGATTTTCCTCCACATTCTCAGACAATAAGCGCGACAATAATAAGATCGAGTTGAGTGGCGTACGCAATTCGTGCGACATATTAGCTAAAAATTCCGACTTATATTTGGTACTTAGTGCCAGCTCCTCAGCTTTTTGTTGGATCTCCTGATTCCGTTCCGCAATCATCAGATTCTTATCCTCAAGCAAACGCGAGCGCTCCTCCAGCTCTTGATTGGACTGCATCAGTTCCTCATGCTGCACTCTAAGTTCCTCCTCCGAAGATTGCAAACGCAATGTTTGCGCCTCCAATTCAGTATTTAAGCTTTCAAGCTCGGCATGTTGCGTTAGTAGCTCTTCAGACTGCACCTGAGTTTCCTCCAATAAGGTCTGGATTTTCGCCCTTCCTTTTGCTGAAACCAGTGCAATCCCAATCTGTCGGGAACATTCAGTCAAAAATGTCTTTTCCACTGCAGTAAAACTCTCCATTTGACCAACCTCCAATACACCCAGCACCTGATCATCAACCAGCATTGGTAAAAGCTGAATATGAGGTACATTGATTTTTCCGTTGGCAAAACTCACGAGATAGTCTGCTGAATTCAAATTATTCAAGGTCTTTGGTTCACGATCCGTAAATACCTGACCGATATATCCTTCACCAGGTAAAAAATATTTTTGTACCTGTTTATCGAGTCCATACGTTCCTGCCAGCTCCAACCTTTCATCATTAAAGATATAGATTGCACCACTAACAGCCCCCATATATCCGATCAGGGTTTTGATAGAATCGACCGCAATCGTTTCTTCACTCTTATTCCCCACCAACCCTGTATAGAGTTTTGCATAACCGGCATGCAACCAGTCGTTATCTTTAAGTTGGTCAAAAGATTTCTTCAACGATTTGGACATTCGGTTGACCGATTTGGCTATTGCTCCCAAATCATCATCCTCCACCTCTTCTGCTTTGACGTCATATTCCCCCAATGCGATGCGATTGGTTATTTTTTGAACTAAATTTAATCGTCTTGAAATCGCTTCATCCTTGTCACGAAGTGATTTTTCTAGCAAAGCGCGCTTTTTGAAATCTGCCCGTAACCTGAAATAAAAATAGCTGGTAATAATGAGAGAAAGCAATGCACTGATAACGATAAAAAGTGTCGTGATAAACGACGAATTGTCCAGATTGGTAGATTTCTGATTGATTGTATCGTCTTCATTTTGGATAATATCATTAATAATCTTGCGGCATTTATCCATAGCCGATTTACTAACATCCAACTGAGCCAAGCTAACCACACCACCGTTTCTTTTAGTAGCGACCGTCTCCTTTAAAACTTCTATTCGCCATTGTGCCGCAGTTAACAGACTATCAACACGAACTTTTTGCACCGGATCTACCCTGGTCAGCGTCTCTATAGCCTTTAATTCTGTGGGCAAGCTTTCCAATGCTTTATTAAAAGGCTCCAAATAACTTTCCTTTCCGGTCAGAAGAAAACCCCGGTTTCCTGTTTCAGCTCCTTGTAATGAATTAAGTACATTATTGGATGTACTGATAATCTTCCTTGTCACACCAAGCTCCTCACGGTACTTATTTTGTTCCTGAATACCAACATAAGATGCAGTAGAACTGATCAGCAATATGACTAAGGAAAAACCTATTCCGACCGTTAGATTATTGAGTGTCTTACTATTTGGCATCTAGAGGTAAATTTAAAGGTAAGGTAAAATAAAATGTCGCCCCTTGTCCACCCGAACTTTCAACAGCAATGGTTCCATGATGGGCGCGAATAATTTCAGCACAGATATAAAGTCCTATCCCAAGCCCCTGAAAATCGAACGACGTTTCTTCCACACGATAAAATTTCTCAAACACATCACCTTGCTTCTCTTCTGGAATGCCGATCCCAAAATCTATTACACTTATTTTCACGTTGCTGTCTACAATAGAGCAGTCAACAATTACTTTTTCCGTTCCCGCAGCATATTTATATGCATTCGTCAAAAAATTAACCAACACCTGCTCTAGACGGATCTCATCACCATAAATCTGTACGTCCGTAATATCCCCTCGCCGGAAAAGCTTCATGCTGCTTTGATCATGCGTTTGAACAATGGAGTCAACGGCACTCTTGACCATATGCTCGAGAGAAAATACCTTTTTATTGATCAGCAGCTTCCCATTATCGATCTTTGACAGATCCAAAAGATCAGAAATAAGACTGTTGAGTTTGTCAACTTGGCCCTGAACCCGGGTAACATACTTTGCCTCAGCACTTTCCTCCTCCAGCTTAAGTTTACGGTCGAGCAATTGCATATACGCTTTAATACTTGTTAAAGGTGTTTTCAACTCGTGACTCGCGATACTCAGGAACTCATCTTTTTCCTTTTCAGCTTTTTTTTGTGCATCGATATCTGTAAAAGTCCCGACCCACTTACTCGCTCCATTCTCCAAAATTGGCCACACACGCAAAAGCTGATATAGGTATTCCCCACATGGCCTCCTTTGAATACGTACTTCCATTTCCAAGGGTTCTCCAGAGCGAAGACTCGCTTGAAGCTCTTTTTCGATTGATTGATCGCCAGGATAGATCTGTGGGAATTTTGAGGCATCATCAGAAAACTGAAACCAGCGTCCATTCACAAAATCAATATTTCCTGCACTGTCACAGGTAAAAGCAATTTGAGGTAAAGACTCCAAAAGCGTATGCAAATAGTCCACCTTAGACCGCAGTTCCTGCTGTGCCTGCTTGCGCCGTTCTACCTCAAGTTCTAAAGTTTGTTGAATATCTTTAAGCGCTTGGGTCTGTTCATACAACCGATAAAATGTTTTAACTTTCAACATCAGGATGTCGGGATCCACAGGCTTGGTCACATAATCCAATCCACCCGAATCATAACCCTTGGTGATAAAGCGTTTATCCGTATTTACAGCAGACAAAAATATGATCGGAGTTTCCTTTGTTTTGCTAAATCCCGCTATATTTTCAGCGACTTCAAAGCCATCCATATCTGGCATCTGAACATCCAATATGATTAATGCATAATTATATTTTAAGATCTTTTTTAAAGCTTCTTCCCCAGATTGAGCGGTATCAACTTTAAAATTTTTGGATTCCAGTAATTTTTGCAAAGAGTAAATATTATCCGGATTATCATCAACAATTAATATCATAGTGTATTAAAACTTAGCATCAAGGTTAACAAATCTAAAAAAATTAACTGAATACCGCCAATCGAATTGCGGAAAACCGCTGGCAAAAAAAAGCGCATGAAATAAGTAAAACTTTAGTCTGTCAAAGCCTGTTTTAACAAATATGATACGTTTTACATCAAAAGGCATATACTGCATTCCCGGTAAGTTTTATCTCGACCCATGGAAGCCTGTTGATTTGGCTGTTATTTCTCATGGCCATGCAGATCATGCCCACTGGGGAATGAAGAAGTACCTCTGTCATCATTTCACAGTCAATATTCTTCGGAGCCGGATCGGTCCAGATATTCAAATCCAGGGAATCGCTTACAATGAACCTGTCCACATCAATGGTGTCAGAGTTTCCCTGCACCCCGCCGGACATATCATTGGTTCTGCCCAGATTCGCCTGGAGTATAAAGGTAAAGTTGTCGTATTTACTGGCGATTACAAAATTCAGGAGGATGGCTTATGTACACCATTTGAGCCGATGAAATGCCATGAGCTCATTACAGAAAGTACTTTCGGTCTTCCGATTTATCGATGGGAGTCTGTAGCGGTACAAAATGAACGACTGCAATCTTGGATTAAGAACAACCAAAGCAATCATAAGACATCCGTTTTTATAGGGTATTCGCTTGGAAAATCGCAGCGTATTCTAAATGCTGTACATGAAATGGGTCCAGTATATGTACATTACAGTATTGCTAAATTAAATGAGGCCTACAGCCAGGCAGGTGTAAAACTACCACCCTATCAGATTGCGGACGTAAAATCAGCTCCAAAAGAACTAGACAAGCAGATTGTATTGCTTCCGCCAGCACTGCTGGACAGCCAGCTCCTTCAAAAAATACCCAATGTTGCCTATGCCATCTGTTCGGGCTGGATGCAAATCCGTGGGGCGCGACGATGGCGCAGCGCAGATGCTGGTTTTGCAATCAGTGACCACGCCGACTGGTCAGGTTTATTGCAGGCAGTACGTGGCAGTTCGGCCGAAAAAGTATATGTGACCCACGGGCAAACAGCTACCTTTGCCAAATATCTCAATGAAATCGGCATTGAAGCGGAAGAGGTCACCACACAGTATGGTGATGAAGAAGATCCCCAAGTCCAAACGACTTAAGATAGCTTATGAAAAAATTTGCAACATTGATACATGCTCTCGACAGCAGCAACAAGACCAATTTGAAAAAAGAGGCTGTTTTGCATTTTTTCAGGGAAGCCTCTGAAAAAGATAAACTTTGGTTTCTCGCTTTGATGACAGGGAAAAGGCCGAAACGGAGTATCGCGGTCAAGGACCTCAAAACCTGGACTTTAGAAATAACAGAAATTCCCGAATGGTTATTTGTTGAATCCTATGCTACCGTAGGTGATCTATCCGAAACCTTGGCTCTACTTTTGCCACCGGCATCGCAACTGATAGAGAAAAGCCTTAGCGACTGGATGGATGAAATCATTGCCTTACAAAATGCATCCATCGCAGAGAAAAAAGCTTTCGTTCTTCGATCCTGGAACGGGCTAAGCACCGTCGAGCGCTTTATTTTTAACAAACTTCTGGGCGGAAGCTTCCGTTTGGGCATTTCAGCAAAAGGCTTAATCAATGCCCTTGCTCAATATACAGGTACTGAGGCGAGTGCGGTAGCGCACAGCATCATGGGCGATTGGAATCCACATGAAGTCAAATTTGAAAAACTTATTCGTGGCACATATAGTGACACCAACTTATCCAAACCTTATCCTTTCTGCCTCGCCTATCCTATTGAAAAAGAACCAGAAGAACTAGGTCCAATTAAGACATGGCAAATCGAATATAAATGGGATGGAATACGCGGTCAGCTTATCAAGCGCAGCGGGGACATACACATCTGGTCACGCGGGGAAGAACTTGTTACAGCCCAGTTTCCCGAAATTACTACGGCGCTCAGTCAATGGAGCGGAAGCTTTGTGCTTGATGGGGAGATTCTCGCGGTTAAAGACGATCGTGTACTTAATTTTTCAGAACTACAAAAACGGATCAATCGCAAAACAATCCCAAAGGCTTTGCGTGAGGAAGTACCTATTTCAGTCTACCTTTATGATCTCTTAGAACTGAATGGAATGGATCTCCGTCAGGAGCCTCTTGCATACAGGCGTGTACAGCTGGAAGAACTTTATGCAGCCAATCCGGGTACCATATTAAAACTATCACCGTTGATACATGCCGAGGACTGGACAGCCCTTCAACAAATCCAAACTGCAGCACGCGAGCTTAACAGTGAGGGCATCATGCTCAAGAAAATGGATTCACCTTATTACGCCGGTCGCAAAAAAGGAGGCTGGTGGAAGTGGAAAGTCAATCCGATGAGTATAGATGCTGTACTCATCTACGCACAAAAAGGTAGCGGTCGGCGGAGTGCACATTACACAGATTATACCTTTGCCGTAAAAGATGGCGATCAGTTGGTCACGATCGCTAAAGCCTATTCGGGGCTTACAGACAAGGAAATCCTTGAAGTAAGCCGGTTTGTCAAACGAAATTCACTGGAAAAATTTGGCCCCGTCCGCACGGTTAGACCCGAGCTTGTCTTTGAGATTGCCTTTGAAGGGATAGGATACAGCAAAAGACACAAATCTGGCGTAGCATTACGCTTTCCAAGGATTTTACGCTGGCGAAAGGACAAAACAGCGACAGAGATCGACACCCTTGACGATATAAAACAATTGATTCAATAAAAATTTGAGACGATAAAACAGCGTGAACGAGAAGATAGCACATAGTGAAGGATTTCGAATTGTCAACAATTATTTCGAATCCCAGGGAAATGTTCCCTTTAGCTTTCAGACCAAGGCCTGGGAGAAATACGCGCAGGGTTATAGCGGACTAGTTATTGCACCAACAGGATTTGGAAAAACCTTTTCGTTATTTATGGCGGTACTGATAGACTTTCTTAATAACCCGGATCAGCACCAAAAGGGTTTGAAGCTACTTTGGGTAACACCCTTACGCTCGTTAGCTAAAGATCTTGCACGAGCAATGCAAAAGGCCATAGACGATATTGGGCTGGACTGGGTCGTTCAGGTTCGCAATGGCGACACCAATCCGAAAGTAAAAGCGCAACAGACACGATCGATGCCCGATATTCTGCTCGTCACACCCGAAAGTCTTCATTTGCTGCTCGCACAAAAACAACGGGATAAGTATTTCAAAAATCTCCGGTGTATCACCGTGGACGAATGGCATGAACTGATGGGCAACAAACGTGGTGTTATGGTCGAACTGGCGCTCGCCTTCCTCAAATCGCACTATAAAAAGATGCGCGTTTGGGGGATCACTGCCACCATAGGCAATCTCGAGGAAGCTATGGAGGTTCTGTTGCCAACAGAAAAAAAACGTATCCAAATTGTCGCTAAAGAGAAAAAGAAGATAGCGATCAAACCAATTTACCCCAGCAAAGTGGAACTATTGCCCTGGGCAGGACACCTTGGAGGCAACCTAGCGGACCAGGTCGTCCCCATTATACTCCAGAGCAAAAGCACAATCCTATTTACCAACACACGCAGCCAAAGCGAAATGTGGTATCAGCTCCTTTTACAGGCACATCCAGATTTTGCCGGACAAATCGCCTTACACCACAGCTCTATTGATGCCAATATCCGCGAATGGATCGAAGATAATCTCAGCAACGGCAAACTTAAAGCAGTCGTGTCGACCTCTTCCTTGGACTTAGGGGTAGATTTCAAACCCGTTGATACAGTCATCCAGATTGGCTCGAGTAAAGGTGTAGCCCGGTTTATGCAACGCGCTGGAAGAAGCGGCCATAGCCCTTTCGAAACCTCTACGATTTATTTCGTCCCTACGCACTCCCTGGAGCTCATCGAGGTCGCCGCACTGAAGGAGGCCGTAAAAACGCAGACGATCGAAAACCGGGATCCTATGGTTCAAACTTTCGATGTGCTTGTTCAATTCATGGTAACCATCGCCCTGGGTGGGGGATTTCGTTCGGAACAACTGCATGCGATCGTCGCCAATACCCATGCCTTTCGCTATATGGATCAGGAAGAATGGCAATGGTGCATGTATTTTATTACCGCAGGGGGAAAAATTGGTAAACGCTACGAAGAATTTCACAAGGTTATCCAAGATGAAGAAGGTAAATGGATCATCAAAAATCGTCGCCTGGCACTGCTGCATCGACTCAATATAGGCGCTATTGTAGGGGACGCCATGATGCGCGTGAAGTTCCTCTCCGGTGGTTATATCGGCATGATCGAAGAATATTTTATCAGTAAACTCAAAAAAGGCGAGCGATTTATTCTTGCGGGACGTGTCCTGGAACTTGTGATGGTCAAGGAAATGACCGTATTCGTAAGAAACTCGTCGGGTAAAGCCATTACTCCAAGCTGGCTCGGGGGCAGACTTCCCTTATCGTCCAATTTAAGCCATTTCCTTCGTAAAAAATTGGCTGCAGCAACAGGAGCTCCTTCCAGTGAAAAAGAGCTTCATTTCCTGGCACCATTGATCGAAAAACAGACCGAACTTTCGGCCGTGCCGAGCGAAGCGGAATTTCTTGTCGAACATATCAAAACAAGAGAAGGACATCATCTCTTTTTCTACCCTTTGGAGGGTAGACTGATCCATGAGGTCATGGCAGCGCTCGTCGCCTATCGCATCAGTAAATTGTTTCCCATCAGTTTTTCCATGGCCATGAATGATTATGGTTTTGAACTCTATTCCGACAAGGACATCCAACTGAGCCAATCACAGCTCAAAGAGGTCTTGAGCCGTAAAAATCTGATGGAAGATGTGATCAGCAGCATCAACTCCGCAGAAATGGCCAGCCGTAAATTTAGAGATATTGCTGTCATTTCGGGATTGGTGGTTCAAAATTATCCGGGTACACAGCAAAACAACAAATCCCTACAGGCTTCATCCGGAATTATTTTCAAGGTATTAATGGAGCACGACCCGAGCAACCTACTCCTTAAACAAGCTTTTAGCGAAGTGTTCAACCAACAATTGGAAGAATATCGTTTAATAAAAGCATTCGACAGGATAAACAATAGTAAAATACGTTATACCTTTGTCGAAGAGTATACGCCACTGAGCTTTCCGATCAAGGTCGATAGCCTGCGGCAGTCGCTGTCGAGTGAAGCACTGATCGAGCGTATCCAACGGATGGAAAAGGCCAACATGCAAAAAAAGAAACGTAGAAAATGAAGATCAAAGAGCAAACAATTACCTTTAATAAGCAGCAATTAATCCTTAACAATCAACGCTCTATATTTTGGAAATCAGAAAAAACATTGATTCTGTCCGATCTGCATCTTGGCAAAGCAGCACATTTCAGAAAGCACGGTATTGCAATCCCCATGGATACCACAATAGCCGATCTCAATCGACTCGAGCGCCTAGTGGATTATTATCAGCCCGTTCAGGTTATTGTTGTTGGAGATTTGGTTCATGCAGGTATCAATCAAGAAGTGCTACTATTGGAACAATTGAAAACGAGATATCCAACGCTTCTCCTCCACTTGGTCAAAGGAAACCATGATCGCCTGTCGAAACAAATGACCGATCGATTTAACATCCACCAACATGACGAAATTTTTGAACTGCAGCAGATACAATTTAAACACCACCCCATCGATGCGGAAGATCAATCTTCCTTCAGGATTAGCGGCCATCTGCATCCAGGAGTCAGTCTTGTCATACCACCGAGACGGCAGTTACGCTTACCCTGTTTTATGGTTTCTGATCATCAAATTATCCTGCCTGCATTTAGTAAGTTTACAGGGCTAGACAGTCGGGAATTATCTACAGCGTATCAATGTTATGCAATCACAGATGACCTGATCTTTCCGATCCAAAAAAACAGATTATAAAAACGTTTTATGACATTTTGAATTCACCATTACATTTTGAGTTCACCTGGCGAGATCCCATAATATTTTTTAAATGCACTGCTAAAATTATTCTGATGACCATAGCCCGTCAACAGCGCCACCTCATAGACCGTCATTTTATCTTCGAGCAGATAACTTTTGGCTTTTTCCATACGCACCCGTGTGAGGTAGTCGTGAATGGTCACTGAAAAATATTCCTTAAAGTCCTTACGTAGTTTACTTTCACTCGTCAGCACCTCTGCTGCCAGTTCTTTTTGCGTCGGTGGATTGGCAATACGCTGTTCAAGAATCTGTCGCGCCATCTCCAGTCGCTGCACATCCTCCTCATGAAAGAGCGAATCACTGCTTTCCGTTTTCTCATTGTATTGCTCAAACTGATACATCAGCAGCTCAACAACACGTGACTCGGTATGTAATCGACGGATCTCCCCTTTCTTTTTAGATTCAATCAGCTCAGTTATGGTATGCTGCATCTCGTAGGTTGCCATCAGATCCTCCTCCGAAAACGACACATACTCTCCCTTTTCGATCTCATGCACAAATTGCTGATGCAATAACGAATCGCGTTTGATCAGATTGAGGTAATACTCTTTGGAAATAACGGCTATAAAATACGTGTATTCAATACCAGGTTCCACTTCATGAATGGATTTGACCGAAGGAATGTAGCGTATATTATGCCGGCTCATGCCGTAAGGCAACTTGCTATCTGTCGGCTTAAAAAAGATAAACTGGCTGGTTATGGTCTCGCCCTCGATCTCCGTAAGCACCTGCACTGGCCGATCAAACTGCATTTTCGAATGCAAGATAAACAATCCTGAAGTCGATAGCTGAAAATTCTCCATATGGACAGGATCTTTGGATATGGATATCCTATTTTCGACCAAAGGTTTGTCGGGAACATAGCCATCCGGAATTTCTTCTTCAAAAAGCCAATCTGCCAACTCTACTATTTTACTTTTCACCAACATGATTACAAATCCTAAATAAGCCTGAAGCAGTTAAAATTAACGAAATAAGATGGTATTTTAAAATTATTTATAATCTTTCTAAATAACATGTCTAATCCAAGTCAATATCCATTTCCTCCAACTGAACATAAGGTTTCAATGTTCTTGGATTCATAATGACATTGGACTCAACCGAAAAGATGGTATAGATCTCCTTTTGGGCCAATACCTCCACCGGTGTACCATGAAAGAGCTTTCGGCCATTTTTGAGCATTAAAATACGATCGGCATACATGGCGGCAAAATTGACATCGTGCACAATCAGCACCACCATAAATCCTTTTCGGGCAAGTGCCCGTGCAATGGCCAGTACTTTCTGCTGATAGTGCAGATCCAATGCCGAAATCGGTTCATCCAATAACAACAACGCATCCGGATTATCCCATATCTGCGCCAGGATCCGCGCAAGATGAACACGCTGCTGTTCACCACCAGAAAGGCTCAAAAAATCCCGTTCAGCAAAAGCAGATACCCCACAAAGGTCCATGGTTTCGGCCACGATCTTATAGTCATGTTGCTTGGGGCTATTCTTATAATGCGGATACCGTCCCATCAGCACAATCTCTTCTACACTAAAACTCAATGTCATCTGCTGCTGTTGACTCAGTAAAGCCCTGCATTTGGCCAAAGCCGCAGGCTCGTATGCCGACAGCGCCTTGCCATTGAGATGAACAGCTCCCGAATCCGGCTTCTTTTCACCACAAAGCACCCCCATCAGCGTCGATTTACCAGCGCCATTGGCTCCTAGGATTGCCAGAATTTCTCCTTTGCGCACCTGAAAGGTAATATCCTTTAGGAGCTTTCGTCCGTTCACTTCGTAGTTGATCTTCTCTACACGTAGCATAATGCGATTATTTTTTAAGCCTCTGCCTAAAGACTATTTATCTTTGATTAAAATATACAAGAATACCGGTGTACCCAGTAAAGCTGTAATCACGCCAATGGGCAATTCGATGGGTGCCACGGCGACCCGGGCAATCACGTCTGCCAATGTCAACACCAGTGCCCCTAATAGTAATGATCCGGGGAGCACAAATCTGTGATCCGCCCCACCCATCAGGCGAACTGTATGTGGAACAATCAATCCCACAAAACCAATAATGCCCGACACCGCAACGGATGCTCCCACAGCAAGCGTGGATAAGACAACCACCCAGCGTTTGACGCGATCGGTACGCATACCCAAAAGATCCGCCTGCAACTCCCCGAGGGAAAAGGCATTCAACGACTTTCCAAAAAAAGGCAAGATCAGCACCGGGATCAAAATAAAGGGAGCCAACGCCCTTAGGTTATCCCAAGTAGCCCCGCCAAGACTGCCCAGCATCCAAAATGTGATGGTACGCAATTGTTGCTCCGTCGACATATAAGTCATCAAACCCGTCAACGCACCAGCAAAGGCATTGATGGCAATACCCGCCAACAACATCGTCGTCACATTTGGACGGCCATTTTTACTGGCGATACGGTAAACCAAAAAAGCGGTTAAACCAGCGCCCACAAAAGCACCAAAAGCCAATATATAATATCCAATCCAGGCCGCTAAAGAGGTGAAGAGAAAAGTTTCAAAGGCAATGATCAGTACTGCAAAAAGGGACGCTCCAGAAGAAATCCCTATCAATCCGGGCTCTGCCAATGGGTTGCGAAATATACCCTGGATCGCAGCACCCGATATACCAAGTGCTGCCCCCACCAAAAGTCCGAGCAAAAGACGCGGCATACGAATCTCAAAAAGAACATCTCCTTGCATATTGTGCACAGCTTCGGCACTTCCCAAGTGCAATTTTTGCGTCAACATCGTTAAGATGTCAGCGGACGGAATATGGTAGGCCCCCATCCCCAAGGCAACAATACTTACAACACCCAATACCAGGCCCAAAGCTAATAGGATAAATTTCTGTTTCTTTTGCACCGGCTTTATTTTGAATCCATCACTCTTCCAAATCCACGGTGCAATTCTAAGATTGCGTCTGGCAGCCGGTTACTGAAATTTACCAGTAGTGAGGCATTCATCACCAAGATACGGCCGTTTTTACCCGCATTCGTAATACGCATGCCCGGCAATTTGAGGATAGCATCCTCTCCGCCAAGACTACTCGCGCCAAAATCAAATAGCAACACAATATCTGGATTGGCCTGCACCAGCGCTTCCGTCGTATAGGGCTTGAAATCCGAAAATTCCTGAACCGCATTTTTACCACCAGCCAGATTAATCATCGCATCCAGGCTACTGCCCTTACCTGCCACACTCATGGTACCTGTACCACGGGCATATAAAAACAATACTTTGGGCGCTGCTTTACCCTGATTTTCCTTCTTTACTAATTCCATGGTATGATCCAAGCTTACTTTCGTGCGGGAAACCAGATTTTTACCGGCGGCAGATTCACCGACGGCATCTGCGACCTCCTGGATGTAACGAAGTGCCCCCGGAACAGAATAATTTGGTTTAATGGAGACGAACTTCACACCAGCCGCACGGATCTGCTGAATGACCGATTTGGATACATCGCCTTCATTCGCAATGACGATGCTCGGTTTAAAAGATAACAGACCTTCGGCCGAAACCGACCGATTTTTGCTTACCCTCGGCAAGGCTGCAGCCGCTTTGGGCGATATACTTGTCACATCGGTAGCGACCATGCGCTCGCCTACTCCCAGTCCGTAGATCGTTTCGGTCAACGAACTGTTTAACGTAATGATTCTCTGCTGTGCCGTCGCCCATCCACCGATTTGCATCACAAAACACAGTATAACAACATAAAATCTACTCATCGTAATTCTTTATCTCCATGATGACGATAGCGGATTTCCAGGAATGGTTTTCGCATCTCGCCTTTCAACTTGAGTACAAAACAAATCAATAATCAGTCTAAATACAAATTATACCGAATCTTTTAGAATAGCACACCACAACGTAAAAAGAAGTATAAAACACTAATAAACAACAACATAACATTTAAAATATACTACTTTTCAGTCCACAAAAAACGGATTAAATAGAATTTATGACATTTTGCATAGAGAAAAATTCAGACGGATTACCGTTTTTTGTAACATTATTTAGAATTAGTAAAAATAAAAATAGTGTTTAGAAGCATCTCATCTATTCGAACAAGCACCCTGATCGCCTTATGTGCCTGCCAGGTTTATACCCTGCAAGCACAGGAAAAATGGAAAATCTCCGGTGTATTGAAAAACGAATCCAATAAAGGCGTAGCCAATACGACCGTATATCTTTATCCGGACAAATATGCTTTTAAAACAGATACTGCAGGAAGATTTCAATTCAGTCAGCTCTATGCTGGACGCTACGAATTACAGGTACAGGCTATGGGTTATCAGCAATACCGCCAAGTTATCGATTTGGAAGACAAAAATCAGCAGTTGAACATTGTGTTAAAAGCTGAAGAAAGGCAGATGGATGTAGTTGATGTGCAGGGTAAAGCGCAGGCTGTAGACAATCTCGTTAAGGCCGAAAATGCCGCCATGCCCGTTAAAGTCATCACCAAACGTGAAATTGAGCTTATGGGCAGCCGCCGTCTGGATGAAGTTTTAAAAGAACAGACGGGTATTGCCATTGTCAACGATATTGCCGGGGGCTCTAGAGCTGTTGGTGTACAGATCCAGGGTTTCAGCAGCAACTACGTGATGGTCCTTGTAGACGGACAACCCATGCTGGGGCGCAATAGTGGCAACTTTGACCTATCCCGTATCTCGGTGACCAACATCGAACGTATCGAAATTATCAAAGGCGCATCCTCCTGCTTATACGGCAGTGACGCATTGGGTGGTGCGATCAATATCATTACTCGCCATGGTGCAATCACACCACAGGCACAGGCATCGCTTCTTTATGGCAGTCTCAATACCGTTGATGCAACGCTGGAAGCCGAAACACCTTTTGCTAATCAACGCGGGAGCGCCGTCTTTTCGGGCAATTACTACCACACGGATGGTTTTAATACCGACAAGCAGTATCTGGACTCCAAGAGTACCACTTTTCCGCCCTATACCAACTATAGTTTCCAGGGGCGACTACGTTATCGTACAAGCAAAAATGGCACTTTGGGCGTTACAGGGCGTTATGCAGCCCGGGAATCTGAAATGATCAATGCATGGTCCAAATCGGCCACACTACAGGATAAACAAAAAGATCAGGACATCAATCTTTCGGCGAGTTACAACCATAATTTCGAGTCGGGACTGCGCAGTATGACGCGTTACTATTTCTCGCGTTTCCACTCCCAGATTGCCGCACAATGGTTGCAACAAGGTATTGTTGCAAGTGCCGAGCAATTTGGTCAAAATGTACACCGCATTGAACAGCAATTTGCGTATAGCCCCGCACAGCAGGTTAAACTTACCGGTGGTATAGGTGGTAGTCTTGAACTGATGGACAACCAGGATCTGGATGCCAAGCGCTCTTTGAACAGCGCATTCGCCTATTTGCAGACCGAATGGAAACCTGTAGACCGCTTATTGACAACGCTGGGTCTACGCTACGATCAGACCAATGTCTACAATGGCCATCTGAGTCCAAGTTTGGGTATACAATACCATGTCAGCCCTAAGCTTTTGATCAAAGGTGGTATCGGAGCAGGATTTAAGGCACCCGACTATAAGATGCGCTATCAGGTCTTTTTCAATCCAGCAGCCAACTATTTGGTCGTCGGTTCAGAGCGCGTAGCCGATGTGATTGCAGCCATGGATCAAGCCGGAGAACTGAGTTATAAAAACAGTTATATGCTCAATTTGGTAGCGGGTAATCTCAAAGCCGAAACCAGCATTTCAAACAATATTGGACTTACCTGGAGTCCGTCCAATAGATTTCAGGCCGATTTCTCGGTCTTCTACCATCGGATCAACAATCAGATCAACACAGTCAGTGTAGGTAACGGGACCAAAGTAGCACAGATCTATAGCTACCGCAACCTGCCCAAAGCCATGAACAAAGGTTTTGAAGTTTCATTGACCTATCAGGCGACCAAAGATCTGCAATTGTCGATGGGCTATCAATACCTGATTGCCAAAGACCTGAGTGTTTTGGATAGTATTGCCAAGGGAAGTTATCCCTATAACCAGATCAACGATCCCGCTACGGGCGAATATCGCCAGAGTAAAAAATCAGATTATTGGGGTATTGAGGACCGTTCGAGACACATGTTCAATGCAAAAGCCCAATATGAATATAAACCCTGGGGCGTCAATGTCAATGCGCGTGTCAATTTCAGAAGTGCCACACCTTTTCAGGAATATAATGGCAACCAGTTTATCGACAAATATGACATCTTTATCCCCTATCACACACTGGTGAATATGACGTTAGAAAAGAGTCTGATGAACCGCAGATTGACACTGCGTCTGATCGGTGACAATTTATTCAATTTTACAAGCCGTTATTTACTAGGGCAACCTGGGCGGGTTATTATGGGCGGCGTGAGCTACCGTTGGATAAAAGAATAATAAGGACTAATGAACAAGAATTTAGCACACAAAGTACAAGATAAAAGATGAGAACGATTCGCATGATTATTGGAGAATGTAGCATCTGGCTTTCCTTTCACAAGATTGGCCGTTGTATTTTTTTAGCACTATTATTATTGACAGTCGTATCCTGTGGGAAAGACAAAGACTATACGATCGGATTAGAAGATGGCAAAAGTACCTTGATCAAAGATCTTGCTGGCGATACCGATGCAGCCATGGGCGAAGGTACTGAAGGAAAAGAGCAAAGACCATTTTTTATATTTCTTTTTCGTTTTAAAGATCAAAAGCAAATATGGGTTAAGACCAAAGCCGATTCTGCGCAGTGGCTTAAAACAAAAGATTGGGATATTGCCTTTACAGGTCCTTATAATTCAGAGATCTATGTTAACAATTCCCAGCATGAATACAATCCGGGTTATAACGGCCAGGCAAATAATACCGCTGTGGTTTTACTGCGACAAGCCTATCAGAGTGTCACTGTAGCCCCTTCGGATGAAGAGTTTAATAAAAGTGAAGTAAACAAAATTGGCTGGGCAGCAACAGATGGTTCGGATGGCTGGTTTCGCTATAGTTTGAGCACCCATATTATGCAGGCGCTCCCCAATCGTACCTATGCGATTCGCTTACCCGATGGCAAATATGCCAAATTACAGCTGATCAATGCCTATAAGGGAAATCCTGCGGCGGTAACCAACCTCAATTGGCCTGCCCCATACTATACATTTAAATATTATGTACAGCAGGATGGCAGTAAAGATTTAAATACAAACACATTATAATAAGGAAAAATTACACAATTAAATTAAAGATGAATAGATTATTTACAACAGCAGCACTACTATGTGCATTGAGTTTAGGTTTTACTTCTTGTAGCAAGGATGATGATAAGGTGGAGCAAGTCGAGCCGGAATACCAAGCTAAGGTTATGGTCAAAGACGGTGAAACTGTTGATTTAACAAAGGTTTCCAAAACCATCAATACACAAGGAACAATCAAGCGTACAGGCAATACCTATTCACTTCGTAACTTCAAACAATTTACAATCGGTGAAGATGGAAAAGCAACAACAACTGCAGCAGCAGATTATTATTTTGATTTCAAAGAAAATGATGCAACCAGTGATGCCGACAAAATGTTAAGTCTATCAGGAACAGCAGCTGTAACTTTGAAAACGAATACCGAAAAGGGCTATACATTATCCTATATTGATAAAAGTTTTGATCAAGTCCAAGCTTCTGATCAATTAATCTCTATTGAGAATAACGCTAGTGAAATCTATAAAATGACTATTTCCCCAGCAATGCAAACGATTAGAACAGAATCGGGTTGGTGCAATTATAGTTTAGTCAATCATATAGTAACTGTAGTAGAAAATAGAACGCTCGTAATATCAAAAGATAAAAAACCATTATTTAAAATACGAATGAATAGCATCTATTCAGATGGAAAACCAAATGCTGATGAAAAAGCAAGCAATATGGTTTTCTACTCCATCGATTACCAAGAATTTAAATAGTATCAGCATAGTAGCTGGTTAAAATTCCAGCTGCTTTTGTTAACCAAAAATCAAAAACCGAAAAAAATATATTAAATACCAATTTTCATACACACTTTATCAGCAAAAGATTTTATCTTTACTATTATTTAGAATCAATTTAAATAAAAATAACATACTAACAACCCTACTACATGTATAGAAAAGGGACAAGGTATCAACTAACACAAAAAAACTAGTAACAATGAAAATAAAGAAACGCAGCAACCTATTAAAATTCATACCGGTATTGGCATTTTTAATTGTGTTGGGGTCCTGTAGCAAAAGCGAGCCCACAGTAGTAGAGCCTGAACCAGATCCTGTTGCACCAGAAGCTATGTTCAACCGCTTGATTACTGTTAAGAATTTTGGCGAAGACTTACCTGCTGGAAGTGCACCAACCACAGCGCAATCACCAATATATTACAGCCTGGAACAGAACAAAGCTGTGACACCGGATTATAAACTAACCGCACGATGGGACATCTCTTGCTCAGAAATATACCGCAGTTTTATCAATTGCAACAATACAGCAAACGGATTTGGTAAAGGTGGTCCAGGGAAAGGCGGTATCCTAATTGTCAAGAAAAAGTTCGAAGATGTAGTCGATATCCCTTCAGATGCCGAGTTCCGCAAAGGTGAAAAAGCATATGGTACGGATGATTCAGGAGCTTTTGGTGAAGGCTTGGGTTGGTATTTATATGATTTTGATGGCGTAATCAAAGGTGGTGGAGCGGAAAACAAAAAACACGTTTGCTATCCAATTGAAAGCAATACATTGATCGTCCGTACAGCCCAGGGAAACTATGCCAAGATCAAGATACAAAGTATCTATAAAGACCTCTTGGATCCAAAAGATTGGTTTAAAGATTCACCAACACCCTACTTTTCTTTCCAATATGTACTTGCCAAAGCTGGCAGTACCAAATTTGTGATTGCTAACTAAATAATATAAGCTAAGCATTCTGATTTAGACACTAAACTAACATGAAAAGAATATACAGCATTTTAAGCTTCCTTTTTTTAGGATTGCTGCTAACCCGCTGCACCAAAACGGAAGAATTAGCCTTACTTCCCGCAGATAAGATACTCGAATATAAGGTCATCAACCTCCCTAATGATGAGGTTATCTATGGCGCTATAGACAATGAAAAAAATGTCATTACGGTATATCTCCCTTATTATTATGGGTTGCTCGTCATCGACCCTACTATTAAAGTCGCGAATGGTGCCAGTTTAACAGAAGAAATTTTGCCTGTTAAAACAGATGAAAAGAACCAGACGTATACTGTAAAGTCCGCTACAGGTACCACAAGAACCTATAGCTTAAAGATTGAATTGCAAAGTACACCATCTTTTGAAGCGACTTTTGCATCGACATCTTCTATTTCGCTTACAAAAGGCCCTGGAGGTGCTTTTCCAGCCATTAATGGAACCTTTATGCATACCAATCCTTCATTGGTGAGTATTGCACTGATTAATCAGGAGACCAAACAAAGGTATCAAATGGCTACGCCGAATAGCCTGAAAGTATCGGGGATTGGATACCAATTAAGCTATACGGGTACCGAACGGGAAAACCGCATTCCATCCGATATTAAAGCAGGTACCTATGATGTAGAGGTGACCAACATCAACCATACCATTAAATTAGCCAATCCGCTCAAAATTACATACCGTCAACCTGACGTAATTGTTAGCTTATTGGGTCTAAATCTCGCAAAAAATAAAGATTGGACCATAAAAGCTGGCCTAGATAAGGTTATTTTAGATCCTACGGCCGTTATCATGACACTCAATGGAAAAGATTATCCATTGACTATTAAATCTTATAACCGTACCGAAATGACAGTTTCATTACCAGCGACTCTTCCAATCGGAACTTTTGATAATTTGCAGATCAAATTCCAATTTAAAGACTGGGCCGATGTTGTAAAGACACAGTTGTCTCCAAGTACAATAACGGAATCATAAACAAGCATCCACAGTATGCCATGGTGGCATCAAAATTAAATAAATTAAAACAAGAGGAGATCTCAACATGAACTCAAACATCAAAATTATCTTAAAATCAGCGATGGCCGTGACTGTGCTATCGGCAGCAGTATGGGCAGCAGCCCCAACAACAGAATCAGCAACAGCTCCTTTAGCGCTGAACCAAGCTAAAGCAAATAGTAACTACACTGTTGTAGGTGAATGGTGGAGCCCAGCAGCTGCAGCAACTTGGCCTGCAGTATATGTCGACCTTGCTACAGGTGCACAAAGCTTGAGTAGCTCTGGTCAAGTTGCATTCTTTAGCCATGTAAATGGTTCGATCAAGGCTAATGGATCTTATTCGATCAGAACGGTAGCAAAAGACATCGCTTCCGTTACAGCATCAGATTGGGCAACAGCGACTCCAGTATCATCACAGGGTAGTGGCGAATGGTATGAATATGATTTAGATAGCCATGCAAACCAAGCAATCCAACCTTTGACAGTGTTGGTCGGAAATTCTTCCGGAGCTTCGTATGCTGTTAAGTTAATTAATTTTACAAATGTTGGCCAACAAGTAGTGGCAGGTCAATTACAAGTAAAAGCAGATACCAATATCGAAGTTAAGGCATTATAGTCCTTCCTATTTAATGAATGAAACATTCCGCAACCTGGTGGATGGGTTGCGGATCTTTTTAGCCTAATCAACATCCGCATAACGATTTTTTTAACCAAAAAAATTATGCAACACTCATTTTTGAAAAAACAAATACATATCCTTCAATTTCTAGCGATTTTTATGCTAGCACTAACATGCTGGTCCTGTAAAACGGAATACCCCAGCCTACCCTACAATGACATTGAATCTTTTAGCATTCAGGATGCTGATGGCAAAATCTTGTCAGCCAGCATTGTGAATGACCAGATTATCTTATATTGGCCACCCTTGGTGGAGCAGCCCGAAAGCATTACGCCCACTATTAAAATTTCGGAATTAGCGACAATTACTCCTGCATCTGGGACAGCAATACAGTTACAATTCGACAAACCAATTACCTATATTGTGCGGGCACAAGATGGTTCCAGCAAAAATTATACATTGGTATTCCAGTACAACCAGCCGCTGGTACAGGCAGAAATGAATCTGCTTGAAGGCAAATATTACCTTAGTTACCCAAAAAATGAGGATTTGGTAGTACGAGGAGAAAATATTTTGCCAGACGAGGCGCAAACCAAGGGCTATCTGGTCGATAAGGATGGAAAAGAGACCTTACTTTCTTTTTCTCAACCTCCAACATCTTTCATTGCACAATTTAATACTCCTGAAGATCTCAAACCAGGCAAATACCACATCAAACTGATCTCCGGACGTTACACGAAACTCACCGATGCTTTTGAGGTATTCTTACCAACATTATACAATGTCATAAAATGGCAGGATTATACTGGCAAAAAGGGCGGCGACCTGGTGCTGAACATAAACAGTAAAGAGACTTATGAACTTTATTTCAAGGCAGATTTTGACCATTTTATAGCGATTGATAACCTCAATAACGAATATACTATCAACAATGTAGTCTTTGATGTTGCAACGATGACGATAAAGCTATCCATTCCCGTATCTGTACAGGGAAACGCAATTAAATCCTTGAAGATGATGGATAAAAACGGGAACTTATTATCAGAAGGTGATTTTAACATCTCTTTAAATTAATTAATACCTTGCCTAAGATATTTTTGGCCGCATATTTTCGCTATCGTACAAAACCTTTAATAACAGCATGTTTCGCGGCACTGGCAGTATGCAGTTGCAACAAGAGCGCTTCTGTCCCAGAAGAGCCTACAGCTCCTACTTTCCCAGAAGAAACCTTACGTCAACAATATAGTAAATCGTTAACGCAATGGCCAGCTGCCACTTGGTACAACACTATCAAGGTACGTGAACTGGCCGCTTTACCCGAAAACCCATCGAAAGATAAGGCCGAGCTAATAGCACTTGGCAAAGCCTTATTTTTCGACCCCCGCACCGGTAATGGTATGAAGACTTGCGCTTCATGTCATAATCCGGACACCTACTGGATCGACCAAAAAACAACGGCAGATGGTATCGCACTGCATCACCGCAATACACCTTCTATGGAAAATGTCTGGTACCTGGAAGGCAAACTCTTCCACGATGGCCGCGCAATGACTTATCGAGAGCAGATTGCCGAAGCCATCAACTCCCCCATCGAAATGGGCGGCAATACAGCTGCTTTACCCGCTAAGCTGCAAGCTATACCAGGCTACCTCAGTTTATATGAGGCGGCTTACTCGAGCCAGACGATGAGCGTCGAAGGATTGCTGGATGCCATAGCAGCGTATTCAAGATCAATTAGCAGTGGTGAAACCGCCTTTGACCGTTTTATCAAAGGAAATTACCTGGCATTAAACGATGCACAGCTCGAAGGCCTCCATCTGTTTCGCACAAAAGGGAAATGCATCAACTGCCATAATGGTGCCTTCTTTACCGATCTTGATTTTCATAACCTGGGTTATGCTGTTACCAGCAAAGGTGCCTTGGACAATGGTCGCTTTGAGGCAACAGGACTGGAAACAGACAAAGGTAAATTTCGCACGCCGGGTCTGCGCAATGTGATCCATACTGCACCCTACCTGCACAATGGTAGTATTTCGAGCTTAGCTGAACTGATCAACCTGCTGAGTCAGGGCATGCCCCAAAAGGCGGGACAACAGATCAATGGCACCTTATCGCCGCATATCCAAAATGTCCGATTGAGCAGTAAAGAACAGGAAAATATCTTGGCTTTTTTGGAAAGTTTATCCAGTGTGCCAAGCAAAACAGAGCGACCTGTATTGCCCTAAAATAAAAAATCCCAAAGGGGATACCTTTGGGACATTTTGAATACTCCACAGTAGCGGAGGCATCAAAAATTAAATAAATTGGCACAAAATTAGGCTTTTATATTAAATAAAAAAGTAAAAAAGTATTAAATTTCAGATAATTATCCATTTTGTAGCGAATCAACTACAGGGATGAGGAACAAAATGCGCATCAAATAATGAGTCGAATCCGCCAAATAGTTGGTCTATTAGTTACAATAACTGCTATAACAGCTTGTCAGAACGGCAGTAAAACAACAACTCTGCCCGATGAACTTATTAGTCCAAAAACAGGAACAAAAAAGGAATTGACGCTCGACTCAATCTACCTGTATGCCAAACAGCTATACCGCTGGCAGGAATCTCTCCCTTCATATACCACATTTGATCCGCGGACGAAATATGCACAGATAGACCCCGAACAAACGGCTTATGAGCGGGCACTTTTTGCCCTCAGCCAATACGCTTTACACAAGAAAGATAGACCTTACGAATTGTCGACCATTCCCAATAAACCCAAATATTCATATTTGGAGCGTCGTCGTAACGACAAGAAAAGTAGTGGTCACATGGCCAGTATAGAAACAACCTACAGGTATGCTACACACCTGTCCTACTGGTCTGCGGGAAACAAACGGATTGCTTATGTTTACATTCCCTCCTTTCCCCAGCTCCAGACAGTGAAGGCCGAACTTGATCAGCTTGCAGCCGAACTGGCGCAAAAGCAAGTTACACATCTCATCCTCGATCTACGTCATAACGGCGGTGGTTATGTGGAGACCGCAGAATATTTAGCCAACCTCATTAGTCCAGCCAAACTGGATAAAAAAGTTATGTTCAGCGAGCAATTCCATCCGAATGTACAGCAAGGCAAAGCAAACCTACTCCTTAAACAACCCTATCTGGATGCCAATGGCAAAGTGGTCCAATACAAAGGCCGCCCTGCCACCCTCGCCGATGTGGATTATAGTGAAAAAGCCAATACACATTACTTTATCAAAAAGGGACAATTCAATTCATTACAGCAGCTGTCATGCATTGTATCAGAACGCACGGCTTCGGCAAGTGAATTACTGATCAGCAGTTTCAAACCTTATATTCCCATACGCCTGATTGGTCAGCAAACATTTGGCAAACCTGTAGGTTTTTTTTCAGTCCACATTGGAGATTTCGATGTATACCTAGCTTCATTTCTCATCCGGAATGCCAATGGCTGGTGTGATTATTTTGATGGCATACCCGTCGACCTGGCCTTAGCTCCGGTAGAAACCTCCCGCCATCCCGGGGATCCAAAGGAAGCCTGGCTTGCAGCAGCGCTAAAGGACATTGTAAAAGACGAAAACCGCACAGCAATTTCGTCGGCTACTAATTTTTCGATGCCAGCAGACGAAAATTTGCTACTTAAAACAAACTTTAGGTTAAAGTAAAAAACTTATTGCAGCTGGATTTTATCATACTTATGTTTAAATTAAAACCATTTTTCATAGATGATAAAGCAGAAAACAGCATAAATTTGTGGAAATAAATACGAATCTTTGTATAGAATTGTTATAAATAAAAATAGAAACATGTTAAGTCAACATATCAAAGAGCAAACGCACGCAGCTCACCAAAACGTAGAAGGAACGATCGTGCGCCAATTGAAAAATATTCGTTCAGAAGCAGATTACGCCGAAGTATTGAAAGGCTTTTATGCTTATTTCCGCGCCGTAGAAGATAATATCGCTCCTTTTGTAACCGCAGAAGTATTGCCAGATTTGGCCGAACGCCGCAACTCATCTTACATCAAAAGCGACATCGAAGCTCTGGGTGGCAACGTAGATAACCTGCCGGAAGCAAATGCTCCAGCTGTAGCAAATGTACAGGAAGCACTTGCATCATTATATGTTTTGGAAGGTTCAATCATGGGTGGTCCGTATATCGTGCAGATGCTCAACAAATATGGCGTTACCAAAGGAACTTCTTTCTTCGAAGGTTATGGCGAAAATAGCCGTGAGATGTGGGCTGGTTTTACAGCCGTATTAAACAAATATTCAGAAGATCCTGCCACTTATGATCGCGCAGTAGAGATTGCAAACCAAACTTTTTATAACTTTGGCGAAGTATTCACTCCTATTGCCAGTGCGAACTAAAATTGGAGTGTTCGTGTTTAATCCCATAAATGGAGCAAAAAGATAACAAATCTAAATGGCTTAAGCGTGCCGGAATTGGAGCATTTCTCTTCTTTCTGGCCAAAGGACTTGTATGGCTCGCTGTATTCTTTTTCGCAGCGAAATCCTGCAGCATATCTATTTAACTAAAACATGAAGCCTTCATCTAACGCTCAAAAAGGGCGCCAGATGAAGGCTTCAATTCTATCGGAGCTTTTCCAATCCAATACACTTTTTGCTGCAGGCTAACCCGTTGTTTTTTTATGTCGTGGGCTAATGTCTTCGGCTTGCGTTCGTATTGTGTTCGTACCACCTTCGGAGATGAACAGACTTGCAACAATTATTGACCAGCTTTTCACCAGAAAATTCCTGTTTAGGGTCTGGTCGAAAGCTGGTCAAAATTTGTAAAATATCTGCTTGCTTCCGAACAAGGGGCGAATAAGGTACGAATCAGGTACCAATCTTTTATGATTGATAACCTGACATAACATTTCTTCACTGATAGAAATTCCTCACAGACCGGCTGTAATTGCCTTTCCCAGGGAATTTTTCATAAAAGTTCTGCGTCTCACTCGATAAATTTTAATAGCACAGAATTCTGTGCCAGTGCGTGTCTACCCTTAAGACTGTTGCTGACACCGGAAAGATGCGACGAAATTTTTCGCTCAAACCAGCCCATATAGTGCGCTATTAAACATAAAAGCGAAAGATTTCCTCAGTATTAAGTTAAGCTCAATATCAAATTGAACGAATCGAATACACAACCGCTTCACCTTAAAAAATCATTCCTGTTTGAGCAAATTTTATTATAAAACAAGCAGAAATCTCCCTATAATTGCATTCTGGAATATTTCATCGAATAATGAAATTACCCAATCCGAAACAACAACGTAATCAACTGAAGTAAGAATGTCGTATTTACGGTATCCATCAATAATCGCATGAAATCAACAATACTATGAAAAGAAACATCTTTTTAATTTTAACCAGTTTTGTCTTAACCCTAAATATAGCCCTTTGCCAAGAGAAGGATGTCGATTTCAGCAAAGCCTATATTGCCCAAAATGACGGCAAGACAACTATTGAAATCAATGAGGCACAGGAACTCATCTATATTATCTTTGCAATAACGAATTTTGGAAAAGAAAATCCGAACATGACCAAACAGAATACGGCGTATTTTGAAGAGGTCAAATCGCATTTTACCCCATTTTCCAATCTGCCTATCGTAAAGAAATTTGACCAGCAACTACGGGAGAATCTTACCAACTATTTCCTCCTGGCGGCCAATGTCTATGGCTTTAGATTCAAGAAGGATGAACTAATGCCGACAAACATCTATATTTTTCCAGCAAAAGGGGTCGGAAAACATCAGATCAAATCTAATCCCATTCCCGGCTATAAAAAAGAGCTGGAAGAATTTGCCAGACAGACAGGATACCGCGCATTCTACAAACAGCATCAAGCCTACTACGACAGCCTTCGTACAGCATATGAGGAGTATGCTTCGATTGCCGAGCAAAAAGAATGGTTAGAAAAGAAATTCGATTATACAATCAATAGCTATCGTGTATTGACTTCCCCGCTGATTGCCGGGATGAATGCGACCCACACCTTCAAGTACAAAGGTTTCAAAGAAATTTTGCTTTTTTTACCCACCCTCCGCGAAGACGAATCCTGGAGCCCCAAATTCAAAAAAGCACTCAATACACGCATTATTTTTACGGAGATAGACCACAACTACGTGGGTCCATTGAGCGAAAAAAACAAAAAACAGATTGATACAATATTCAATAATAGGGACTTATGGGTCGATGTAGAAAACAAAAGTACGGTTCATTATCCAAGTCCGGTAAAAGTATTTGATGAGTATTTAACCTGGGGACTTTTCATCTTATATTGTTACGATAAGTTTGGAGATGATCATGATCTTTTTGGCCAGATTGTTGAAAACGTCAACGATATGATGGTCAATAAAAAAGGATTTCTCAAAGCAGATGAATTTAATGCTGAATTGTTCCGTCTTTATAAGGAAAGTAAAAACAAAGATATCCAGAGCCTATACAAGCCATTGTTAGACTGGTGCGAGAAAGAAAATTAGCACCATCCCGATAATATTTAGTAAATTGAAGGCAAGAAGGAAACAAGCCACTAAAAATGTGAATGTATACGACCACAAGGAATCAGCATAGCATAAGGGGATGATCGTCGATATATTTAACACATTTACGCCCTTTCATTTGGGTACAGAGCAACAATTATGAACATTAGGATCATTGGTTCGGGCAGTTTCATCCCTTCGAATCGCATAAAGAACGCATACTTTAAGGACCATCTTTTTTTAGATGAAAATGGACTGCCTTTCAATCAGCCGGCTTCGGTCATTGAAAAATTTAAGGCAATTACCGGCATTGAGGAACGTCGTTACGCCAACCCTAACCAGGTGGCTTCAGATCTGGCTTTTAAGGCTGGCCAACTTGCGATTGACGATGCAGGCATTGATGCCGAAACATTGGATTATATAATTGTAGCCCACAATTATGGCGATATTCCACATGGTAAAATTCAGTCGGATACGGTCCCAAGTTTAGCAAGCAGAGTGAAGAAAAAGCTCGGGATCAGCAATCCAAAATGTGTGGCTTATGATCTGTTATTTGGTTGTCCCGGTTGGAACGAAGGCGTATTGCATGCCAACGCTTTCATAAAATCAGGGATGGCAAAACGCTGTATGGTCATTGGCGCAGAAACCTTGTCGCGTGTTGTCGATCCTTTTGACAGAGATTCGATGATCTATGCGGATGGCGCTGGCGCCGTAATCATCGAAGCCACTACGACAGAGCAAGGGCTCCTATCACATGAAAGTGCTACTTATGCGCTTGAAGAAGCGAACTATCTCAATTTCGGGAGCTCGTATCAACAAGAGCAGAACCCCGATATACGGTATATTAAAATGAAAGGACGTAAAATCTATGAGTTTGCACTCAGCAAAGTTCCTTTAGCCATGCAGGCTTGCCTTCAAAAAGCGGATATTGATATCACGGCAATCAAAAAAATATTGATCCACCAGGCCAACGAGAAGATGGACGAAGCCATTCTGATGAGATTCTATGCACTATACGGTAAAGTACCCCCGCCCGATATTATGCCAATGACCATCCATACATTAGGAAATAGCAGCGTGGCAACCATTCCTACGCTCTATGATCTCATTGCCCGTGGTCAATTAGACAATCAATCCCTGCAAGAAGGCGATATCATCCTATTTGCATCTGTTGGCGCCGGTATGAATATCAATGCTTTTACTTATCGGGTTTAATGTAATTTTGCGACTATATCGTGTAGCTATTAGGCTAACACAGAGCCTGCATAGGATTTATTTCATAAAAAATAACAAAACACTGTATATATCAATATTTTATACTTAAATTTGTCTTATAATCGGCTCCGCCTTTGCTTATCTGAAATTGTCAAGTTATACTTAACACTCAGTTTTCGCATTTTCAGAAGCTTTTTTGTTAGCAAAACGGAGGTAAAGACCTTTTTGGACTTGAGTCAATCCAAGATCATTAAAATCAATTCCTATTTCTTGCAAAAATCGATTAACTATTGTTCATATTCATTTATCACAATAGTGCAGTACAGATTACTTTAATATAATTTATAAAACAATGCAAGAAGGAACTATTAAATTCTTCAACCAAACAAAAGGTTTTGGTTTTATTACGCCTGCTGGTGGTGGAGACGACATTTTCGTACACGTATCTGGTTTAATCAACGAAGTACGCGAAAATGACAGTGTAACATTTGATGTAGAAAACGGTAAAAAAGGCGTTAATGCAGTTAACGTACGTATCGCATAATTAAGTAAACACACAAGAAGATAATTTATTTATCTTCTTGCGAAGTGTAACGGGCAACCGTTACACTTTTTTTATCCATGCCATACCCAAGTACGGCAAAAAATCGGACGATTGATCGGTCTGGCATATGGAAGAATTTTTACAATCCAGCCAACATCACTTCTTCCTGTCGCAGAAAATATGGACTGTTATCTTTGAATCTCCCACGCTTCCTCGAATACTTTTTGATGATATCAACAACAACATCATCGGTAAGCTCATGCCCCTCTAACGTAGGAAAACCTTCCCAACGTACAATGCCATCCGGATCCACTAAAATACAATGTGGAATTCCCTGTACTTCGAGCTGTTTCTTCAACTTCCCTTTCGTATCGATCGCTGAGAAATAGTCTATCTTAATTTCCTTTGCCTTTTTAATGACTTCTGCTTTCTCATCCGAAAGGCCAATGATCACGAGTTTATCACCATACTTCTTATGCCACTCGTTGAGTTCGGGAATTACTTTCCGGCAAGGTCCACACCAGGTAGCCCAAAAATCAATGAGGATAAACTTATCCTTTGTTTCAGGCATATCAGTCAGCCATTGCTCCACCTCCAGTTTCGGTGCCTTTTGATTCAAAATTGATTTTGCCCACAATTTCTTATTGTTGTTGCTTTCCTGGGTATGACCGATTACATGGATCAGGCAAAGCGTAAATAGTAAGAAAGCTCTTAGGATAAATTTTACATTCATAAAACAGCTTGTTTAGTTCCCCTAATTTATGGATTTTTCCACAATCATTTGATCCTTTCATCCCACACATCGTCTTTTCATAGACACCATAGCGGCCTTTATAAGGCAAAATAACACCTATACTTTTAATTGATATAAAAAATACAATACGCTGTATATAAATAATTAGAACATTTATTAAAAACACAACAACTCCAATTTATTTGTTGTACGGCTCATAATTTCCAAATCGAGCCATACCGACATCCTTAAAAAATAATAGCGCACCATCGACATTGCCACGTCAAAAACAATATCCTAATCCATCCTCGCAGAAGCTAAATCGAGGCGCTCAGCAGACAAATGCAACGAAGTGAGCCGGCCCTTTATCTCATTCGTCAAGATAATACACAAATTGACCGCATTATACTGTAGCAAAGTGTACGATAGCCCTATTTACAAACACTGCTTTCGGAATCAAGACACTCCTGTTAAGCCTATTGAGCACCTACGTATACGGCTGACAAACTGGCACAACACCCATTAAAGTAAAAACATAAAACTATGCAGATAAGATATTTAACAATATAAATATAAACAGATAGTTACACATGATTCTCTTTACAACACATCAACTTTACCCATCGGATACCATCCGTCGGCAGTTCGCCCAGCGATAGCAAGACGAACTTTTGCCTCACCTGTATTATGGTCGACTATCCCCACCTCCAAGTTATATCTTCCAGTTTTTAATTCATATGGAATAAAAATATCCTTGTCATACAGAATGTCTCCCGGCAACCATGTTGATAAGTCTGCATCAGTAAGCCGACTAATCTCCCCTTGCTCATTCTTAAGCCGTATAGCCAATGAAAATTGCTTTTTATACAGCGGCGCTACTCCTTTGTTTTCCCACCATGAGCTAAAATCCATTTTTTGTCCGCGGACCACCTCCTTTGGATAAGTCATCCTTTTAAGCACAAAGCGGTAGCCCATCTTATTGAGCCATCTATTCACATGGGGCCACCATTCGCTTGGGATGGCCGAAGACTTCGCATTGAAACTTGAAATATGCCATTTCAGCGACTGATCGATGATATAATCGATATCCCAGCCCTCATCTTTCCACTTCTGCATAACCCAGCAGACCTCCAGACTTATTGGGGCCTTTCTCCAGGCATCCTGCATACCGAAACCAACAATTCCCTGTGGATAATAGTCGTACATATGGGACCAGTTGTCGTCAAAACCGCCCAAATCACCCAAACAATCGATACGCCAGCCCACAGGTCTTTTTGAAAGAGTATATTGTTGGGTTTTACGATCGGTCAATAAGGTGATTAAGGGGGTTTCCTTAAAATTATCGGTGTACGCATCGACCAGGCTTTCACGCGTAGCCTTAGATAGCTCTATCGTACCCCGGCCCTCGCCCCAAAAACCCACAATAGATAGATCGACCGCTTCCAGATCAGGATGCCCATCATAGCGTTGCGCGAGTTTCGTAATCATATTTCCAAAGTATTTTGCGTAGCGGGCATCTTCGGGGTCAACCCGCCAGCCCGCAGAATCCACAAACCACTCATTTTTCTTACCGACCATTGTACGATACCAGTCCGGTACATCATTGCCTTTATCCTCGCCCTCCCCATAGGGTGCGATCCGTAAAAGTAAGGACTGCCCTCGTTTATGTGCGGTTTTTAAAGCTTCATCGATCAATGCCCAGTTGAATTTTCCCTGCTTGGGCTCTAAAAAGCGCCAATACAAACGGAAGTATGCGATCGTGGTATTTGGATAATCCTTATTTTTCAGGTTCCGAACCTCACCTTGATATGCTATTGGCTTGCCCTCCGTCCAGGTCAGGCCGCGGTTTAAGCTATCTCCATTAAATCGCTGAAAAGTCATAAAGCCTATCCCCGGATTGTCCAGTACACTGTCGATTTCTTTTGGCAATATTCGGACGATCCCTTCTTTCTTGTAGTCTACAATTTGTGCCTGTGCATTTGACGTTAGCAGCGAGTAGGAAATAACGATTAAAAAAAAACTAAAAATGAAAAATAGTTTATGCATAGTAAGTTGTTTAAAAAAAAGCGCCAAGCTCAGCAGCTGAACATTGGCGCCTTGAATAAAGACCTTGATGGTCTGTTTTTATTCACTAATAACCGGGATTAATTACACCTAGATTATTACAACCCGGATTAATTATAACCCGGATTTTGTTTAATTACCCCATTCGTTTCATTAATCGCCTTACGCGGAATCGGCCAAAGCACAAATTCGGGTTTGGCAAACTGAGAACCATCCGCTTTCGCACGCTCAATATAGGTCCCCCAGCGGATCAGGTCCTCCCGTCGGATTCCACCTTCGCACCAGAATTCATAAAGACGCTCATCCATCATTTTTTTACGGAACTGATCTTTCGTCAGATTTTGGCTCCATGCCGCCAAACCAGCACGTTCACGTACTGTCTTCACCAGATCATAGGCTTCTTGGGTTGGACCTGACAATTCATTGATCGCTTCGGCCATTGACAGCAACACATCCGAATACCGCCATACCACGATGTTAACCCCATGCTTCTCACCTGTCGCACTCGGATCAACACCATATTTCATTGGTATCGCACCAATTACGCCGTTAGCACGTGCATCATAGGTTGTACCATCCGTTGTTGTCCATTTGGTCAGTAGGCGCTGCTTACGCTTGTCATTGCTTTCAAACTTATCGTAGGTCTTCCACGGCATTTTATATCCGCCCCATTGGGTCAATGCCACGCCGGTCGGGTCGGCATAATTTCCAGGAAGAGCATGCGCTAACCATAAGTTGGCGCTCTTGGCATCTATACGGGTCGGTATCGCAAAAATAACTTCCTTGTTGTCACCATTATTCTCGATTGTAAAGATATCGGCATAATTAGCTTTGAGCGAATGTCCTAATTTTTGCAGTTCCCGCCCATACTTGATCACATCATCCCAGCGTTTTTCCTGCATATACAGCTTTATAAGTCCCATTATACAGGCATCTTTCGTAAAACGTCCATATTCTGAGGATGGCAATGCACTCGCCAAAGGCAGTACTTCTAGGGCTTCTTTATAGTCCTTTTCGATTTGGGCAACCATTTCGGCTTTTGTAGGCCTGGCAATTGGAGCAGGATTAGGTTCTTTCATTACCGATGCATCCAGTCGCAAGGGCACTGGCCCATAATAACTGTACAGAATCCAGGCATAATGTGCCCGCAACGCTTTTACTTCACCCGTGTAAGTTTGCTTTATCGTTTCATCAATTGTCATACCCGAGAGTCTGTCTAGTACAATTGTCGCGTTGGTCACTGCCGGCATAAGATTGTTATAAAAAACAAAAAGCGCATCGCCCGGAAAAGTTTCAGAAAGATTCAGATTGTTGAACATAGGCCAGCCTGGCCAGCCCCATGAACAGATGAGCTCATCTGTCGTCGCGCTCGACTGCGGTACAATACCACCGAGACCGCAGCCCCAGATGCTATACCCATCATCAGGATTCAACGTAGAATATACCGCCGTAACAGCTAATTTGGCATCTTCTTTTGTTTTGTAAAATGATGTCTCACTGAATTTATCGTAAGTGACTTCTTCCAATGCTTTTTCGCAGGATGTTAGTGCCCCGGCCACCATAAGTGCAGCTACCAGTTTTATATATTTTCTTCTTGTAATCATGATATTTGTCTTTTTAAAATCCAACACTTGCGCCCACGGTAAAGGATCTTGTCATTGGATATGCATATAGATTTTGTAATTCTGGATCTACTCCCCTGTAGTTTGTAATGATAAACGGATTTTGGACATTTAGGTACACCCGCATGTTTTTAACAGTTTTTTGCTTTTGAATAAGTGATAGCGGAAGACGATAGCCTAATGTGATATCCCGCACACGGAGAAAGTTTCCATTTTCTACCCAAAAATCAGAACTGCTGGCATAGCTGCTGTAATTGCCGTTCAAACCTGTTGGCATGGTACCATCGGTATGGTCATACGCCCAACGATCTTTCGCTACGGAAAGAACATTCCAGCCATAGGCACCTAGTTTCGCATACACATCGGAATTGTTGGAATAATCACGATTGATTTTTTTCTGAATTAAGCCATAAACATATACCGAAAGATCAAAGTTTTTATAACTAAACTGATTGTTCATCCCGAAACTATAGTTCGGCACGGGACGACCATTACCTGTCGGATCATTATTCGTGTGTAACTGCACCATATCAGCGGTAGACAATTTGCCGTCAGGTTTTCCAGTTAGGTTTCCGTTGTCATCATAACCATTGACATCTTTTATGATAATTTCACCTGGCAAAATTCCAGGCATCCAGCTCGGTGCAGACATCGTTGCCGGATTGTAGATCCCATCCGACAAATAACCATAGCCTGCGTTAAAGTTTCCTTTTTCGGCTTCATAACGCGGCAGGGACTTGAGTGCTTCAGGCGCCCGACTTACCCAATAGTTTTTATAATGGGAAAAATTTATTGTCGTATTCCAGTTGAAGCCATCCTGCTGTACAAAGTTTTTGGTCTGTAGATTTACCTCCCAGCCCTGGCTACGTGTCTTTCCTGCGTTTATGCTTGCCTCACGCACCACATAGTCTGAGTTCAGATTAATGGTGCTCAGGAGATCCGTAAACTGACGGTTGAAATAATCAAAACTACCGCTAATACGCCCCTTTACAAAACCGAAGTCCAAACCAAGGTTAAATTCTGTCTGTGTTTCCCAAGTCAGGTTGGGGTTACTGATCTGCGATAACTTAACACCGGGTAGGTTGACACCACCGATCACATAAGGCGAATTGTTGTCATAGTATTCAAATGCACTACCTCCAATTGCCGAATTACCAACAGCCCCATAACCTGCACGCAATTTCAGGAAGCTTATGGCTGGAATTGCCTTGATAAATTCCTCTTCGGACACTACCCATGCGGCAGATATCCCTGGAAATGTTCCCCATTTTTTGTTGGCCGCAAAATGGGATGCGCCGTCTTTACGCACTGTACCCGACAAAATATATTTGCCATCATACTCATAGACAACACGAGCGAAATAGGATTTCCAAATTCTATTTGCATCTTTAAAACTGCCTAAATAAGGTCTTTGGGCAGTACCAAGTCCGAGGTTGTAATAGAGGAAGTTATCGGTTGGAAAATGATCATTTCCTGTATTGAGTCCATCGTGTTCGGAGATCTGGTACGAATGTCCGAGCAATGCCGTCAGGTGCCCCTTACCAATATCCTTTGCGTAATTCAACGTATATTCCCGTAATTGTGAAGAGGCATTTGTTTCGAATACGCCAGCCATACCTTCAGCCCGCGCTCCATATAAAAAGGTCCGCGGATAATACAAGCTCCGTTTGGCAGTACTCTGATCGTAGCTAAAACTAGCTTTTGCAGTCAGTCCTTCAAAAATCTTCCATTCCGCAAAAGCCGAAGTTAACCAGCGGTTAGACTTTGTCAGGTCCGTAATCGTTAGAAACGACATCGGATTGGGCGTATTTTGGTAGTCGGGATTGATTGGATAATTCCCCTGTTCGTCTTGAAACGGCATCGTAGGTGGATAGTAAAAAGCCGCCCCAATCATACCCGAATTTTCATATACACCATCCCCCATACTGCCATTGTTGGCTTTGGAACCCGTAGCGATCACATTCACTCCAACCTTAATATTTTCACCGATTCCCTGATCCAGATTGAATTTACCCGAATACCGCGAATAATCGGAATTACGAAGCACACCTTCCTGGTTCATATAGTTTCCGGACACATAATAATTGGTCTTATTGCTGGAGCCAGACATGGACAGATTGTGCTGCTGTGTGTTTCCTGTGCGCATGATTGCGTCAATCGCACTTGGATACACAGTCTGTTTATCGATCTGATCCTGCGTGTATTTAGGCACAAAAGCACCGACCGAATTTGGATCGACATTGCCATAGGGACCTATCTTATTATCCAGCATCCATTTTTCGCGAAGAATGCGGTTACGTTCCGTCATATAGTCCTTGGTCCCAAGGATATCGTAGTATTTTAACGACTTTTGAACAGCATGACTAAAGTCATATTGAATTGTCGGCAGCCCCTGCTTCCCTTTTTTTGTCGTGATCAGCACCACACCACCGGCAGCCCGGGCACCATAGATTGCGGTCGCACTCGCGTCTTTCAAAATGTCGATGTTCTCAATATCATTCGGATTGATAAAATTTAATGGTGAACGGTTCACACCTCCCGAGCCATATCTTGTATTTGTTGTTGGTTCGCCCGCATCGTCATTGATGATAACACCATCCACGATATATAATGGCCCCATCGAAGCAAACGATGCGTTACTCCGGATCTGCACCGACACACCCGCTCCAGGTTGCCCCGATGTTTGCACGACATTGACACCGGCAGCCCTTCCGGCAAGCCCCTGCGCAAAGTTGGTATTCGTTGCATTGTTCACATCGCTCATTTTGACCGATGCCACCGCCCCCGTCAAACTCTTCCGTTTTTGCGTACCATACCCCACAACAACAACCTCATTCAAAGCATTATCCTCCTTTTTCAGATTGACGGTCAAAGGAGATTGACTTGTTGCGACAACTTCCGATGTAGAGAAGCCTACAGAGCTAATAACCAAGATAGCTCCATCCTTTGCTTCGATGCTAAAATTACCCGCGTTGTCTGTTTGTGTTACTTTGGCCGAACCTTTCACTTTGATCGTCACGCCACTCAACGGGGATCCACTCGCATCCAGCACTTTGCCCTTGATCGTTTCTTGCTGTTGATTCTGTTCAGCGTTTACCGCAGGTTGTTTCTTACGGTGCAGCACAATGGTATTGCCTTTGATCTCATAACCTACGGGCTGATCCCTGGTCAGGGCTTCCAGACTTTCACGCAGGCCTTTATTCTGTAGGTTTAGCGACACAGGATGTGTATCCCCAAGATGTGTCTGTACAAGCACCAGCTCGTAGCCACTCTGTTTCTTGATCGACTCCACCGCTTCCCGAAAGGTAACTTTATTCAAATTTAGTGATATGCGTTGCGCATTAGCCGTCACATGTAACTGACTGCTAAAGAGCAGCAAAAAGGCTGGAACTACTTTTTTGACACTAGAAGGCATAGTCCAGCGGCACAGGTTTTGTGCTTGTTGATTAAAATTCATAAATTTAAGCATGTTTATGGTTCCTATAATCATTGATTATCAGAACCTATTTCCAATAATTCTAAGCGTGGAGGTGGTTGCAACACTTTCACGCTCTTTTCCCCTATTTTTGTAGATTTTTAGGAAGTATTGCCAAAGGCCCGATGCTGTATCATAATTTGCATTTTTTAGGAATGTGTTATTTATTATTTTGTTTGTGTCACTACAATTGTGTTTCCACTTTTGGAAAATTTCGCTAAACCGGTCATTTCGAGAAGATCAAGAACCTCGTCCACACGTTTTTTGCGCGATATGGTCGCATCAACTTTATCCTTCGGTACCGTGCCGACATAACGGACTTCAAAATCATACCAGCGGGCAAGTTCATCCATAATTTCTGGAATTTGTTTACCTTCAAAATTGAAAAAACCGTTTTTTCCAGGCAATCACATCCTCCACATTAACTCGCCGCTTGCTGAGCCCACTACTGGAAGCAACAAGCTGCTCCCCAGGCACTAATTTCACACTATTATTAACCATGACCGACCCTTCTAATAATGTCGTCATGCTACTGCTGGCATTTTGATCGCTTTTGACATTAAAATGGGTGCCCAATACCTTGATTTCCTGTTTATCAGTCACAACAACGAAGGGAACTTCCGGGTTTTTGGCAACTTCAAAATAGGCCTCGCCTTCGAGAATCACCTTACGCTGCTTTTGCCCCGCGAAATTAACAGGAAAACGCAGTGAGGATGAAGCATTCAACCAGACTTTGGAGCCATCGGCCAAGGTGAGTTGATACTGATGTCCTCTTGCGGTCATCAACGTATTGAAAACCGGGATATTAGAAGCCGCATTTAACCTATTACTATAGACAAGGGAACTGTCGTTACTTTTAGAAATCTCCGAATCTGTGCCCCCGGCGATCAATCCTTGTCCCTGTTTTTCGAGATCAATTTGATCCCCATTATCCATGACCAGGATCGTTCCTTTTTGAACAGACGGCATTTTCATATGGGTTATTGCTAGGTTATGATCACTTAGCGTGCTATTTCGTTGATATAACCACAAACCGGCTGCAATAACGCAGAGTAAGGAAGCTGCGAGCGTAGCCACAGCACGGATACTGGTAATTGATCTTTTCTTCTTAAAAGTTTTTCCTGCAATCACCTCCAAAAGGCGATCCTTCTGAATAGGATCCAATGCAGCCAGAGAATCACTTCGATTATGGTTCTGCTGCATCTCACACCATTGATGATATTGACGCAGGTCATCCTCCGATGCTACCCCCGCATCAATACGTTTCAAAATTTCCAGCAATTCCTTCGTTAGATCTTTCATGAATCCAATTTCCCCTTATTTTATAACTAAGGGACATGAAGACGGCGGATGTACTAGTCTTAATGAAAAAAAAATAAAAAAAATGTCCAATAAAAATTTTTAGAAAGGTAAACCCTTAGTTTTCTGAGCGATACAGCAAGGTGATTCCGTACCGTATTTTCGGAAATGCCGAGCTGTTCAGCGATATCATGATGGGGTAGGTAATCTTCGCGACTTAACACGAATACTTCTCGTGCCTTTGGTGGCAAGGTGCGAATAAAGTCATGGATCACAGCCTGCAATTCCTTGAGGGCAAGACTTTCGTCTTCGACCACATCGATTATCGCTGCTCGGTGATTGAGTATTTCTTCTCTTCTGCGACTTGTCAGGATTTTTCGGGTCAGCTTATACTTAACTGCAGCATACAGGTAGCTTTTTAAATGTGAGATGGTCAGTTCTTCGTGGTTCTCCCAAAGCCATACAAAGACATCCTGTATGGTATCGGTACAATCTTCCTCCTCTTTGATAATATTCATACCGAACAAAAATAGCTTATCCACATATTTTACATATATGGTCCTAAATGCTGAAGTATCCCCAGATTTGAGTCTTTCAACTAAGTCAAGATCTGCTTGATCATTTTGGTTCATAACCTATCATATTTAGGGAGGGCAATGGCAAAGCATGTATTAAAAGTAATTCACATGCTGTAAAAATCCCCTCTTTTCATCAAATCGTATAACGATGTTAAGTAGAATTATCAGTAAATACAATAGGCGCATAAACGCAAACGTTTGTTCAAAATTGTATCTCAGTGAACTTAATTAAGCTTATCTCCTATTTTTTAAAATCGAAAAATGGATGAAATATCGCCGACCGACAGGGCTTTTCTATAACTGAAAAAAACACACCAGAAAATGGGAGAACATTTGGTAAATATGTCCAAATTAGAAAGACAAAAGGCCAAGAAATGATCTTGGCCTAATGTAACATATTATTTGGGGTGTTTTCGTAGCTCTACTTAGCAAAAATGCTGCCGAAATTAAATACGACCCTACAATTTTATTTTTTATAAAAAATATTTAAAAGATGTTTATACCGACAAGCCGAAATGTTCTTTGAGCGCTGTCCGTGCAGCATGATACCCACACATGCCATGCACCCCGCCCCCTGGAGGTGTCGATGATGAACAGAGATAAATCGTGTCAACAGAGGTTCGATACGGATTTAGGGCCAAAATGGGCCTACTGTACAGCTGCGAAATATCCATAATACCGCCATTGATATCACCGCCGATATAATTTGGATTGTATGCTTCGAGCTCCGTAGGGGAAAAGGTATGCTTGGCCAGAATGGTTTCTTTAAAACCTGGCGCAAAGCGCTCAATTTGATTTTCGATCGCTTCGGTATAATCGATCTTACTTCCATTGGGGACATGGCAATATGCCCATCCCGTATGCTTCCCTTCGGGAGCACGACTGGAATCAAAGGCACTCTGTTGTGCAAACAGCACAAAAGGCTTATCCACTTTCTTTCCAAGATGGCTCAACCGCTCGCTTTCCGCAATTTCGGCATAGGTATTTCCCAAATGTACGGTAGCGGCCTGTTGGCAACGCGGATCTTTAAAAGGCGTCTTTTCAGACAATGCCCAATCAACTTTAAATACCCCCATTCCCTGCCTAAAGCCTTCGAGGCGCCTGCGGTAGCCGCTAGAAAGACCTATACCTTTGAGCTGCAACAACTGCGGGGGCGTGATATCACAGAGTAGAACTTTATGAGATGGTAGATCGCGAATGTCCTCTACCCAAAAGTCCTTTTGGATCTCCCCGCCCAGCGATTGATAATAACTTAATAAGGCATCAGCAATAGACTGCGAACCGCCTATTGGAATTTGCCAGCCATATTTATTACCTACAGCAGCTAACACTATGGCAATTGCCGAAGTTGTCCAATTGCTTAGTGGCTGAATTCCATGTGCCGCCATGCCTGCCCATAAAGCCTGTGCCTGCGCGGAAGTGAAGCGCTTCGCCGTCCAGCTTGCCGGCTGAAGTGCATCCAGCCCAAATGAGACTGAAGACAAAGGGTGCTTCGGAAAGGATAATGGTCCCATAATATCGGCAGCAAGGCTATCCCAACGTGTCACAACCTTTTCTACCAGCTTACGATAGCTTTCGCCATCCGCCCCCAATCCCTTTACCGTTGCGGCAAGACTATGGTAAAGAATTCCAGTTTCCCCTTCGTCCAATGGGTGTGCCGCCGCATACTCAGGCTTAACAAAAGATAGCCCAAATGCTTCCAAAGGCAAACTCCTGAAAAATGGCGATGCCATAGCCATGGGATGAATTGCCGAACAGACGTCATGTTTGAAGCCCGGAATTGTAAGTTCCTTGGTTCGCATTCCCCCACCGATTGTATCGGCACCTTCAATTAGCAGCGTGCTCAACCCCTGCTGCTGAAAGGTAATCGCTGCTGCCAGTCCATTTGGTCCCGAACCAATAATAATTGCATCAAATTTTCGCATAAGCTAGTTTTTAATCACTCCTAGTCGCAGCCTGTATTGGGCTGTTCCTTTTTTGAGCGCTTTGACGAAGTAGAATCGGACAACGATTTGCTATTATCCTTTTTTTTACCTGCAGATCCGCAGGAGATTGTAAATGTCGTTAAAACAAACGCTAAAAGTCCAAGATTAATTATTTTTTTCATATGTTATCCATTTAATTTACAATGATGTTGATGTCGTGTGGCCTTATATCAGATGTTCATCCAAAAAATATGCGCGATACCGTTGCTTTAACTCCTGTCGCTGTATACTATCAAGCTTGATTTTCGGATCGGTCTGCGATACGACCGTAGAAACAACCTTATGCACGCCTTTACCTTTTTCAATAAATAATACCGTCGGCGAAGAAATCCGTTTAATGGAATCAATCCCCACAGCTGTATAAGGATTTAGAATTTCGTGAAATTTTGCCAAAATAGCCTCATAACCCGGGCTCCCGGCCTTGGTCGTGATCACTTTACCGTCCTTATCTTTCTCCTTAAGATCCCGGATATCGTGAATATTGAGGTAATAAATAGCCGCCTTTTCCTCCTGGGCAAATTCCAGCAGCGGCGTTATGGCATTCCGAAACCAGGGACAGCTGGGCCATCCAAAAAGGACAATACCATTTTCAAGCTCCAGCACATCCTGTTCGGTCGCATAGACGATCCGCGGATTGTCGGGAATTTGTACCGGCACTTTGTTCGTTTTATTTAGGCTTTCAAGTTCCTGTTTAAAGCGAACTCCTTCTTGCTTTTTAAACGAAACCTGACTATTTTTTACGGCTTCCTTCGTATCCTGCCTGGATTGGCAGTTGGTCACATTGAGCAACACCACCACTGCTAATAACATGCTAGCCAACAATTTTAAATCTTTCATATCATGTATGCATTTAAGTGTAATTCCTCTCGTTAATTCACCGATTGCTTATAGCTTTTAATATGTTCACCAATATCCCAGACCTGCACTTTTGGTGCCCATTCATTGATGAGGCTGCTTGCAATGGCCGAGCGATAACCCGAAGCGCAGTGCACAACAATAGGTTTATCCACGGGTAGTTCGGCAATATGTGCCTTCAATTCAGCCAGCGGAATGTTATGTGCTCCTTTGAAAACTGGTCCAGTCTTAGCTTCCTCGGCCGTACGTACATCCACTATAAAATATTGCTCTTGCGCCCTGTCAAATGCAGCCTGATCAAAAGCTGTCGAAGGCTGTCCCGCGAAATCCCCATACAACACGACACCTTTAACAAACTGTTCATAGCCAATTTTAGCCAGCTTTTCAAGCTGTACCTGCCCCTGTTCTTTGGTATCGACAACAAGATAAAAGCCGTCTTTCGGTTCAATAAAAGTCCCTACCCAAGATTCTGACTTGCTACGTTCGGGAATATTAATGGCCTCCGGAAAATGTGACGCCTTAAATTCTGAAGCGGGGCGGGTATCGAGGACAGTGCTCAGCGCCTGGGGCACCGCCGCTGCCGAAACCACTGAAATACCCGACAAAGAAGCCAATAATGGCTTTGCTCCCCGACGATTCAATGCTACATTATAAGGGAAGTAAATCGGTACAGGCGGACGGTCTGCCAGAATCCGCTGGACAAACGCTTCTTCCGATTTTTGCTGAAAGGCCAAATTATGGGTTCTTTCAGCGCCAATAATACTTTGCTTAGCACCCTTTATTGCATTTCCGCACAGTGATCCAGCGCCATGAGCTGGATACAAAAGCACCTGATCGCCTAACGTTGCATAGATATCATGGACGGTGTGGTAGAGCTGCCGCGCCAGTTTTTCGCGCTGCGTAGCCTGTTCTCCCGAATACTCGCGCAGATCGGGCCTTCCGACACCACCAATCAATACCGCATCCCCCGAAAAGATCGCCACATCGCGACCATTTTCTTTTAGCAAAACAGATATGCTATCTGGTGAATGTCCGGCTGTATTGATGGCATGCAACACAATTCGGTCCGAAATCTTTAAGGTATCGCCATCGTCAAAAGTATGGTGGGGATAGGTCGCACGGACAAGCTTGCTGACATAAACGGGAACTTTCAGATCCTGATGAATCTCCAGATGGGAACTCACAAAATCAGCATGCGGATGTGTTTCTACAACCGCAATAATTTTCGCTCCCTGCTCCTTTGCATAAGCGTAATAGGGTCTTGGATCACGGGCCGGGTCTATAAGCACAATGTTTTTATCGGCCAAAATCGCATAGGAAAACTGTGCCAGGCCTTCATCTTCAAACTGCCTGATGCTGTAGCCATTCGCTAAATTATTGATATTTCCAAAACAGGATACGCCCTGACCTGCCGAAGCAAGGGTAAAAAGTACAGCTGAACGGTGGATAAATGATCTTCTATTCATAACATTCTTTTTTTAGACAATTAGTAAGTAAAGAGTGTATTTTTCATATACCATTCCTTACCGGTGAGATAGGATTCTTTAACGCGATTGAGGGTAATTTCGAGGTTATTGCCACTGGCATCCAGCCCCTTGAGTTTGATCTGTTCGGCTGTCGGTCGTTCGTAAGCCCATTTCAGCACATGGAGGCTATCGCCCTGCGCTTTTCCATACAGGGCTTTCAGTCCCACATCTAGTTTTTCATCTAGTTTCTTACGTTGTTCCTTACTGAATTTCTGATTTTTATCGATCAGATACAATGCGTGTTCTGTCGAGTCTATTTCATAGTAGAGGTAGTTCTTCCCTCCGGCCCGGCCTGTAAACTCGTAAGTTTTGAGCACATCATTTAAAGCCGGGGTACCATTGCCAAGATCGATCGAATTGGCTTTATTGACTTTGTAGACCAAGGTCGAATAACGTTCGAAAAAGGCCTCATGCCAACGTACTGAATCGGCAGGTGAATAAGCCTGAGACTTTCCATTCAAAAGAAAACTCGAAACCTCATAATGTCCTGCAGCTTTTGCTAGCCCAGGAAGTACAGGTTCTTTTAGACGCCCTTCATCATAGAATCGCTCATAGCGATAAAAGCCGTAAACGAAAATAAACAGGATCACAATGGTCGTCTTTAGGCCAAAGTAAAATGGCTTATTCCACTTCCTGACAAACTTGGGCACATAGTAATAGGTACTTACTGGTTCGCGCCGGATAAAAAGCTTCCAGATTGCAGGCAGATACTGCAGCAATAGAAAAAGGGAAAGCAATACAAAATATGAGCTGTATACATGAACTGCTCCATCGTAGGCAATATTGGCGTGGGCAATGTTAAAGAGGACTCCAGCATTGATAATGGCTCCTATGACGACCGTGGGTCGAAAGAAGAGCAGGCTTCCCGCCGCTATCTCCAAAAAGCCTAAAAAGATCTCATATTTATAGGATACACCGACGATTTGCCAATACAACTTAAAGGGGGCATATTCACCGATATCGGTATTCAGATTGGCAAGGGATGGAAACGGCATCTGCATAGGAAAGAACTTGATAAATCCGAAAGCGATCAGCCCCAGTGCAATGCGGTAGCGTACCAATACCCGCAACCAATAGTAAAGCGCATCATAGCGTTGCACCTTACTATTTCGGGCCAATATCGTCCAGATGGAAGCACCCAGCACCGCTATCAGGCCATTGAGCCACCAAGACGTATACGATGCGAAACCCCATTTGCCACTTTCGCTGTCTATTTCTATCCAACCTGTGCGCGACCCACCGGCGATCGTTGCCATCCAATCATATAATGATTCGGGTTTAAAAACTTTTTCGTACCATTCCCCATCCAGGGGTACCACCATCAGGATAAAGAAAATAAAGGTGAATCTAAATCCTACTTTCTCCCAGTACTTCCAACCCTGCTCCTGCTGGCTGGTAGGAATGCTTTCCAAATATTGAATCGTTGCCATAAAATTTGTCTAAATTTGAATCGTTAATAAATACGGATCGGTTTTCTGCGGCCTTCCTGCAACAGATATTTCTTGTTCACTTTCTCTAGCCGTACCTGCAATGAGTCGCCCAGCTGGTTGATACCATCAAGGATCAGCGTACGTTTGTCTGGGCGATCGACCACAAAGGTAAAAGTGTGCCCTTTACTCACTTTTCCGGTAAGTTTGATTGTGGTTGTGCGCTTATCAGTTCCCTGCTTGCTCGTATAGCCAAAGAATTCGCGGCCACCATTACCAAGGTATTCGTAGTTACGCTCGCGGTTGAAAGCGATACGTGGTTTGAGACTATCGACCTTTACAGAACGGTTTCCACGGATGCTGAGCGTATTCCATTTTTCAAATACGACATCCTTCCATCGCAATGTATCGCTCAGCGAATACGGAATAGTATCGCCTTTCCAGACGAAGTCTTTTACATTGTATACGCCTGCTGCTCCTTCCAATCCCTTTTCATCGGGGAATGGGTAATCGGAATTCTTCCAGCTCAGGTAAGCCTGCACGCTAAATACAGCGATCAGCAGCAGGAACAAGACCTGCAGATAAGGGCGGATTCCAGCAAGCCTGCGGCCATAGACAGGCCAAAAACCATCGGGAACAGTCGCTGCCTTTTTGATCAGGAGCTGATAAAAACGGGGCCAGTCGTACGAGAAAATAACGACCGCAAGTAATAGTAAAAAGGAACTATACACCTGTTCACCGATTTCGTACACATAGTTGACGATAACAACATTGAGCAATAAAGCGATGAGTAATCCCGAACCGATGATTGCCGTGCGTCGGTTCAGTAAAAATAGTCCGCCCAAGATCTCCAGCGCGCCAATTACAGGCAGATATCCAGCAGTTGAAATACCGTTTGTAAGATAATAGAGCTTCCAGAGCAGGAAATCACCGTATTCGGTATGCAATTCGCTAATAGTCGGCTCCGGAAGTTGTATAGGGACGATTTTGACAAGGCCTATAAAAATAATGGCCAATGCTAAACGATAACGCAACAGTACGCGGAGCCAGTAAAATACACGATCGTCATCGGCCTTAAAAGTCTGCCGGATTTTACGGCCAAAGGCCCAAAATAGCAAGAGTGCGAGCGCCAGGGCAATTGCCCAGTTGTAGTATCCGCGCACATCGCTACCGACGAAAGGGCTTTCGGCGACAAAAGAAGTGCGGTAAGTCGCCAATCCAAACCAGTTCTCCAATGAAAACAGGTCCGCAAATGAACTCCCCGTAAAAAGATTAGGGTCGTATGGGATACTGAGTATCAAAAAGAAGATCAGGCCGATGTATAAAATAGCTGAGCGATAGCGCTTAAAAAAATGAGAGTCTGCAAATGTTGTCATTTCAATACGATTTAATGGAAAAAAACACGTGAGTCATCCGATCAATCCAAACCTGGATTTTGCTGTAGATCCGGGTCTATCGAAACCTGAGCGTACGGTATAGGCAGCAGTAGCCTATTCACAGAGGAAATATTGAGCACCTGTTGCGCGCGTCCCGTCCGCAACAGATCGTACCAACGATGGTTTTCCAGGGCAAATTCAACGCGATTTTCATCTTCCACGGCCTGCAGGAGCGCTGCCGCTCCGAGACCTTGCAAGGGTTTAATGTTGGCGCGTAAGCGTATGGCATTTAAGTCGGCCAAAGCCGCTGTCAGATCGCCAGATCCATTCCGCTGCGCCAATGCTTCGGCGCGGATGAGGTAGAGCTCGGCCGTACGGATCAAGAAGACGGGATCCGTACGGTCTGTTCGGTAATACAGATTGCCGATCAGGATATTCGGATCTGTGGACGAAGAGGTCTTGGATACCAATGCCGTCCGATCCCCACCAACAGTAGGATCTACCAGCAGGTCGTAGATGGCCTGCGAAGGTCTGATCCAGGCAGTTCCCCCATTATTACCCGACAACCATTGACTTGCCTGACCGCTGGTATTGTTGATATCATAGACCAATTCAAAGACCGATTCTTTGGTATTGGAGGTATTGTTGGCATAAAACGAGCGATATGGGCTCACCAAACTATAATTGGTATTATCATCAATAATATACGAGGCATATTTTATCGCTTCAGACCAGTTTTTCTGATAAAGGTAGAATCTTGCCAGCAGTGCACGTGCTGTTTTCTTGGTCGCTCGGATGCGATTAGTTTCATTGGGCAATAGCTGTTCGGCCTTTTGCAGATCCTGCAACACCTGCGCGTAGGTGTCAGTCAAGGAGCTTCTTTTTACCTGCGGTAGGCTGCTGGCCGAAGTGGTCGGCTGCAACACGATCTGTACACCACCCCAGGTTCTGGCCAGATCAAAATAGGCCAATGCACGCACGAAATAGGCCTCCCCAACAAGCTGGTTTCGATAGGCCTCAGTAAAAGTGGTCGTCAGCGCCAGGTTAGGTACTTTGGTGATCACATGGTTGGACCGGTTGATAGTGGCATAAATCTGGTTCCATGCCGTAGCCAGGACAGCGAGGTCAGATTTTACCGTATGATTGGTCAAGGTCTGATGGACAGTTTGGCTACCCCGATACACGATGTTGTCTGCCGAAAAGAATCCTAGCAGCTGAAAACTATAGCCATAGTAATCGTTGGACCGAAGTGCCGAGTAAATACCGCGCACGGCTGTTGCTGCAGAACCCGCATCGACGATGGTCACTTCATCAGACACTGAATTCTTGGGCTCCACCTCCAAAAACGAGCTGCAGCTACTGAGTTGTAAGACAAGAAGCGGAAAAAGGAAATATGTAATTTTTTTCATGAGCTTTACGGATTAAGATTAACGTTTACAGGGTGACATTGAGACCGAGTTGAAAGGTACGCGGTTGTGGTGGCGTTCCGAACGATCCTATCCCCTGTGCGTTTGGATTACTGGTCACATTCGATTCAGGATCACCGGTGTATTTGCTCCACACAAAGAGATTAGACCCTACAAAATAGATACGTGCAGCAGTCAATTTTGCCCGCTCGACCAGCTCTTTCGGCAATTTATAACCAAAAGACAGCTGTCTGAGCTTTAAAAATGAAGCGTCCTCCAGATAGCGGCTATTGGCATCGATGGTATAGTTGAGCCCTTCGGATGTCAGGCGGGGCACATCGGTAATATCACCGGGCTGTTGCCATCTGTTCAGCACATTTTGAAATACGCCACCGCTGCTCGGATTACGCTCCCTGAAGTAGCGGTTAAGGTTAACGGCATAGTTACCATATTGGAAACTAAAGTCTACACCCAGGTCAAAGTTTTTATAGGTAAAGGTATTGCCTATCCCCCCATAAAACTTGGGATAAGCATTCCGAAAAACTTTACGTGCCGAAGTAGGCAAAGAACCATCGCTCAGCTGTCCGTCAAACACAGCTTTTCCGGTCTGTGGATCGACCGACAGCTGTTCGTAAAGCCAGAATGAGTTGAGCGAATAACCTTCTTTCAGGATCACCCAATCGCGGGTATACTGGGTGATCTGCGTGGGCAGTTTTTCGATTTTATTCGTATTTCCCGAAATGTTAAAACTTGTATTCCAGGCAAAGTCTTTTGTTTTCACGTTGAGCGAGTTGATCAACACCTCATAGCCTTTGTTGCTGATCTCACCCACATTGGCCCAGTATTTTGAAAAACCAGAACTGCCGACAATAGGTCGTTCGAGGAGTAGATCGGAGGTATATTTATGATAAAGATCTACGGTAATGGACAGGCTGTTTTTGAATAGCGCCACATCCAGCCCAAGATCTGCCTGCGCTGTTTTCTCCCAGCGCAAATTTTCGTTCCCCAACTGGAAAGGACCTGTACTTGGCAACACCTTGCCATAGCTGTCGGCATATTTTTCATTGCCCGACCAAAGACCTCTGGCGGCGAAGTTGCTGATTCCAGCCTGATTGCCCGTCAATCCATAGGACGCCCTAATTTTCAGGTCATTTAACCAGGTTTGTTCGACCAAAAAGGCTTCTTGGCTAATCCGCCAGCCTGCCGAAAAAGCCGGGAAATAGCCCCATCGGTTGTTGGCACCGAACTTGGACGAGCCATCTGCCCGCAGGGTTGCCTCTGCAAAATACCGATCCGCATAGCTGTAGCCTACTCTTCCAAAAAAGGAAGCAATCGTATATTTAGTCCAATTGTCGGATGCAATGATATTGGCTGCCGATGAGATCTGTTTAAAGGAGTCATTCGCAAAACCATTCCCCTCCAGGTATTTGTAATCAAGTACGTTGCTCTGCAAGGTATTTCCCAAAATAGCATTCAGGCTATGCTTGCCAAAGGTATTCTGATACGTCAGGGTTTGTTCGTTTATCCAGGTAGCATTTCTCGATATTCCTGAGGTCGCCTGATTGTTATTCGCGATACCAATACTGGTTTTACTGTTCCAGTATTGTGATTCATCGTATAGGTTATAGTCGGCACTAAAACTGGATTTGAATTTCAGTCCCTTCACAAGATCAATTTCCGCAAAAGCACTTCCTACATAACGCAGACTTGTGGTATTGACATCGTAGTTGTCCACCAGTGTATAGGTATTATCGGTACCATTGAGTGATCCATCGGTATTGAATATCGGGACATTCGTTGCCGAAGAAACGGCCGAATTGAAAAGACTTACCTGAGGGCCATCACCTGTACGCGCCTGATTGCGGTAGGTTCTGGAAAAATTATTTGTCAGGCCGATTTTGACACGATTACTGATCTGATGGTCGAAATTAAACTTGAGATTGGTTCGCGAAAAATCAATGACCTTAATAAAAGCTTCCTGTCCCGTGTAGCCAGCGCCAATATAAAACCTCGATTTGTCGCCGCCCCCCTGGATACCGATGTTATAATCCTGCAGCTTCCCATGACGCAACAGGAAACCAAGGCGATCATAGGTAGGCTGATCTTCAGGATTTCCTTTCCCACCTTCCGAAACTGGACGATAAGGCCTGTTGGCGAAAGTCTGTTTCAATGCCGGATTGTCCAATCCGGAGTTTATCCACCACTCGTTGGCGAGGGTCGCCGTTTCGGGACCTGTCGCCAATTTTGGCAACAAGGATTTATTGGCTTCGGCCCAGCCCCCCTGCAGGTTGAGGTCAATTTTGGTACGGCTACCATAACTTCCTTTTTTTGTGGTGATGATGATCACACCATTGGCACCCCGGGAGCCATAGATCGCGGTTGCAGAAGCATCCTTCAGCACTTCAATAGACTCGATATCTGCTGGGTTGATATCCGTAAGTGGTGAACTGGTACGTCCACCAAGCCCGATATTTTGGAGGGAGGTATTATTTAAGAATACGCCATCAATAATATACAGGGGATCGCTACTGGAATTGATGGATGTCGTTCCGCGAACCCGCAGGAAGATACTTTCGCCGGGGACACCCGAGTTGGTGGAAACCTGCACACCGGAAAGCTTGCCCTGCAACTGGGCATCAAAACTTGCTACCGGAATTTTGTTGACTTCGGCAGCGTCTATCTTGGCAACTGCTCCCGTTAGATTTCTTCGCTTTTGTACACCGTAGCCTACGACGACCACTTCATCCAGATCAGAAACGCTAGGTTGAAGCAAGATCTGAATCTGTGCCTCCCGTGCGGTTATCTTTCGACCCTTGTATCCCAAAAATGAAGTTGAGAATGTCAACGGAAGTCGTTGCCCCGTGACAAACTGAAATCTTCCCGACGCATCGGTCTTTACTTGATGGGTAACACCTTCGAGCTTTATGGTAACGCCTTCAATAGGTCGATTGGTAATCGAATCCAATACAATACCTTTTAAGGTCGCGTTAATAAGTGGCTCAGATTGCTGCGAAAATGCAGGCAATAGCAAACCATGTGACAAAAACATCGCCACGGCGTACTTCCATACGCTATTTTTCATAGGTAAAATTTTAACAGTGAATATTTACAAGTGCCAACGCCAATTGATTACTTGTCAGAAAAGCTGCTTTTATGGAAAGAAATACTTTCCTTTAACCGCAGCTACACATTCGCTTATTGAAATCAGAACAAAAGGATTTACAGTTGCGCAGACTTGCGCTCGATTGGGAAGGGTTAAGATAAAATTTGCAGTTCATAAATAATGAATTAAGTTAAACATTGTGATCATTACGTGCGGAAGATGTGGCTTGTAAGAAAGGCAAGCTTATCTCCTAGGTTGATAAAACAAATATAGTAAACATAAAATAAAATCTACAATATTAGTAGACTTTATTTTCAACTATCTTTTCTTCCACTAAAAATTGAGTAAATTGGTAAAGAAAAGCTTGCGGAAATATGTACATTTGAGTGCAGTCAATTACCGATCAGATCATGCAGCTATTTCCTCCAGAAATTTTATCGCCCTACATCAAGCACTATCTTTTTTTGGAAAGTGGTGTTGATCAGCATAAAAAACTGCGGTTATTTTCCGATGGGAACACTGGAATGGTCTTTCTTCTTAATGAAGGCCAGCTGTCCATCAACGAAAGTCAGCAGCTCCCCGCTTCATTTTTGTATGGTCAGATCAGTCATTTCCAAGATCTCGCCCTGCTGACACAGACTTCATTTGTTATTATTGTCTTCCAACCCGACGGGCTCTATAAGTTACTCGGTATCGCTGCCCATGCACTAAAAGATCAAATTATTGTTACGCAAGATGTATTTGGACCATATGTTATCAGACTATATGACAGCCTGATACACGCGAAGTCCTCAACTGAAAAAGTACATGCATTAAATGCCTTCTTTTATGCATATGCCGTCCGGCAGAAGTATCCAAATCGGGGACCACTCCCTGCAATTCTGCAACATATCACAGCGCAAAAGGGATTGGTTACCGTAGGACAAATTGTGCAATACAGCGGTTACACCGAACGGCATATGGAAAGAATATTTGCGGAACAGGTTGGAATGAGCCCAAAAAAATTTGGCAATATTGTCCAATTCCACTCCTTTTTGAAATTGCTACGCAGCAAATCAGCTGAAACGATCTTAACAACGATCAGCCACGAAAGTGGATATTTTGATCAGTCCCACCTCATCAGGGCATTTAAAAAATATACCGGCATCACACCTTCGGAATATTTAAATAGTACAAATCGGCTCGCAATCAACTTTATGGAATTTAAAAACGCATCTACTGAAATGTCGGGTTTATACAATTTCAGCTAAGGCCTAGCCTGTAGCTTTGTCTATAGATCAATTCAAGAAATATGGACAACTTAAAAATTGCTACGGCACAATTTGAGCACAAGAGTGCGGACAAGGCTTATAACCTAGCCATTATCGAACGACTTGCGCAAGAGGCCGCTGCACAGGGTGCTGAGGTAATTGCATTTCACGAATGCTCCATAACGGGGTATACCTTTGCCCGAAATTTAGATAAACAACAAATGCTTGCGATCGCCGAACTTGTCCCAGACGGCGAAAGTACACAAAAGCTGATTTCAATAGCCGCTAAATACAACATCACTATCCTCGCGGGCCTGTTTGAAAAGGATGAGGACGACAACTTATATAAACCTTATATCTGTGTAGACAAAAATGGCCTAATTGCAAAGCATCGCAAGCTTCACCCCTTTATAAACCCCTATTTGCAAGCAGGGCAAGGCTATACTATTTTTGAAATTCACGGTTGGAAATGTGGTATTTTAATCTGTTATGATAATAATGTCATCGAAAATGTACGCGCAACAAAATTATTGGGTGCCGATATCATCTTTATGCCCCATGTAACTATGTGTACCCCTTCTTCCCGACCTGGCGCAGGTTTTGTTGATCCGCAGCTTTGGCAAAATCGCGAAAACGATCCAACCAGCTTGCGCTTAGAATTTGACGGAATGGAAGGACGTAGTTGGCTGATGAAATGGCTGCCAGCCCGGGCCTATGACAATGCGCTCTATGTTGTTTTTTCAAACCCCATCGGCATGGATGACGATCAGTTAAAAAACGGATGTTCCATGATCTTAGATCCTTTCGGGGATATTCTGACTGAATGCTGTACATTTGAAGATAGTTTTACAATAGCCACCATTACGCCCGAAAAACTGATTCAAGCCGGTGGATATCGTTACATAAAAGCTCGAAGGCCAGATCTCTATGGTGACATTATCGGCCAACAGCATGAGTCCCAACAGAAAGTGGTCTGGTTGCATACCGACAATCACTAATTCCGCTAAATCGAATGGCTACTTTAAGACCATGTGAAAAGGTCTTAAAGTAGTTTATCCATTAATGTTACCGATTAACGTCCAAATGTTTTTCAAACGACAGCACGTCCAACTACTTAAAGAAAAAGCACTTGTCTTTTCTCATAATACAAACGCCAAAAAGCCATTAGAGACCGACAAAAAAAGACATAATGGGCTATAAAAATAGGTGTCTCTTATTGCAAAAGAAGACTTTCTGTACTTCTTAAAGATACCGAAAAACTTCATATCGCCAATAAATCGGAGCAGGAAAATACCACTGACCATATACATTTCATAGCGGATATACTTTACGTCTACCGGAACATCCAAAACTCCGACGGCACATAGATTTACAAACGCAAAAATCAATAATCCGATGGCTACCAGCAAAGTGCCTACCCGGGTGGGATTAAATATCCTTCTGCCATTCAGATCGGTCGGAACGGCAACAGTCATTCCCCAATGTCCACCGAGCAGCCAGAAAAAATGCAACAGAGCCAAAAAAATAAAAATAGTGGCGATAACGATTGAAAGTACAAGATCCATAAGGTAAATATACCTTTTCAGCTGTAATAAACTGTACTCTTTTGACCTCTATTTCCGCTTACTGATGCATAGATCCCCGCCATAACAACTCGAGGTTGTGCTTTTTAAAAAGATCAGACATTTGCTTCTGATTGATAAAGCTACCCGCAGCCGAATGTAGCTGCATGACTAATGTCGCCAGACTTACCTGGGACTAGGTCCCTACAGCACTGATTTGCGAATTTCGTTTTTGAATAGCGGATTAGCGTTATTGAGATTAGACCAAGACTTATGGAAGGTATCAATGCTTTAGGAATTTATATTTTTATAATCCGGTTTATATTTTTATAACCAGAAAAAACGATTGAATAAATACGTAAACAAAACCTCAGGATTAAAGCGCTACTTTTACAATCACATACGCGTGCTCTGGGTTAGCTCAATTGCTTTTTCAAATACATCACCCGAGTATCTAGTATCAATTAAGTTTATTTGTGAAAAGGGATGGCAGTATGTGGCCGTCCTTTTTTTAATCCAACATAAAAACAGATAAACAGTACTAATCGATACTTCTTTTCCAGTACGTCTTACCATTTTCACGATGCCTTTACCTGATGGATCTATCACCTTCTGCTATCGTAATCGATAATAATGCAGGTATGCCTTTCTACTTAGCGGCGTCAATACAAAAGATAGCTAATTCTCATCTGGAACAAAAAATCTGTAAAAATGAATACTGAATAAATAATCACATGAACTATCCTATTGCGCGCATTGACTATATTGAGCCCAGTTGATTGACACCAGCTGACATCATACTGAATCCTCAAAATTGCACGTTATGGCAAAACCAAAAAATCCAACATCGATTAAAATAGACATCATCCATAAAAAAATCAAGAAAACTGTTTTGTTAAATACAATTGATTACCATACACAATATAAAATCTTTGAATACCTCAGCGGAGTCTTCCACGATATTCAGCTCTTCAAATCTGCGGAAATGAAAACGGAAATTGCATATTATGCAAACAAACTTGGCCCTAGTCTAGTTAAAAAATTAAATTGGCATGGCATCAACACCTTGGAAGACCTCCTATTTTATTCACCCCATGAACTCAGAAAATTAAATAAAATAGGCGATGTTTCAGTCGCCAAATTGAACAGCTTCATCCAATATATAATCAACGAAAATTCAATCAAAAGTATTCAATAACCAGATAAATGTGGCTACTGTAACCAACAAAAGAGACCGAGTGTCTCTTTTGTTGGTTTACGTTCTTGCCATAACATTGCGGTGAAAGTTTGTTCGGTGAGCAGCTAATTATTGATAATATTACGAACACAACGGATAGTGTTACCCTGGCTGAAATTCACCTGCTGAATACTGAAATCTTCAATTTTCCCTCTGTTGATCTCTGCATACAGAATTCTGGCCCCGCTGCTTGCGCGATCATAAGTACCACTTTTATAGCGAAAGGACCCGCCATTACTGAACGTTGCCGTCAGACGTTGCTGCCGGGCTCCGCCGGAGTCACGGTATCCGTAATCTGAAAGAATGAGCGAAGCATTAGCCGATGTTCCCGGCATTACGGCCGGTTTTCAGTACCCTGTGCAAATGCGGTTCAACGAGCTGATGACGGGAGCACGTCAGGACGTTGTCCTCAAAATATTTGGAGACAACCTGGATTCCCTGACCTTACATGCTCAAAAGATAGGTAAAATAATCGAACAGGTCCAGGGAACCCAAAATCTCTATATCGAACCGATTGCCGGGCTTCCGCAAGTTGTCATATCTTATAATCGCCCTAGCATTGCACAGCATCATCTCTCGATTGATGAAGTAAATAGAACCATCAATGCGGCTTTTGCCGGGCAGCGAACGGGCTTGGTATTCGAGGGTGAGAAACGCTTCGACATGGTTGTACGGCTAGCTGCCAGAGACCGAAATAATATTACTGACATCCGTAACCTTTTGATTCCTACTCCAATGGGCAACCAAATTCCACTATCCCAATTGGCCCGTGTAGAGATTATACAGGGCCCTAACCAAATCCAACGGGAAAATGCGCAACGGCGGATTGTTGTCGGATTTAATATTAACGGTCGGGATGTACAAAGTATCGTACATGACTTACAAGCTAAGATTGACAAGGAAATCAAACTTCCAACAGGATACTCCATTAATTATGGGGGTTCTTTTGAAAACCTCAACAATGCCAAACAACGCTTGTTGATTGCTGTACCTATTGCGTTAGCGCTAATTTTCATACTCCTATTCCTTGCATTTAAATCCGTTAGGGAAAGTTTATTGATCTATACGGCTATACCATTATCGATTATCGGTGGAGTGTTCTTGTTGGCGCTGCGGGGAATGCCTTTTAGTATTAGTGCCGGAGTTGGATTTATAGCGCTATTTGGTGTCGCTGTGCTCAATGGTATCGTATTGATATCTGAATTTAACCGGCTTCAAAAAAGTGGCATCCGTAATATTGTGCGTATTGTTGTCGATGGTGGTGAAAATCGGCTGCGCCCCGTTTTGATGACCGCATCGGTGGCCTCACTGGGATTTATCCCCATGGCGCTGAGCAACGGCGCTGGAGCTGAAGTACAGCGACCTTTGGCAACTGTGGTCATTGGTGGCCTGCTTATCGCGACGCTATTAACCTTATTTGTGCTTCCACTCCTTTACGTAACCATGGAGCGCGGATTTAAACCTAATAGATTAAAAGGAAAATATATTGTGCCTCTTTTGATTGCTCTTGTTGTTTTTGCAACAAAAAATTCGACAGCACAGACAAAGATCACTTTGGATCAATCCATTGAACTCGCTCTCCAAAACAACCGAAACATAAAAATTGAAAAACTGCGTGTGGCTTATGCCAAGGCTCTAATAGGAACATCCACTGCAGATATTCCGCAGACGGATATCAACCTAGATTACGGGCAGATCAATAGCGCTTACCAGGATACTAAGGTTAGTATCAGTCAACGTTTTGGTTTTCCTACTGTCTACAGAAGGGAACGTATGCGCTATACCGAAGAGTGGAAAAAAAGCCAGCTGAATGTCACGCTTAAAGAGTTTGAGCTGAAAAAGGCCGTCAGCCTTACCTACTATAACATACTATATTGGCAGCAAAAGGAAAAACTTTTGAGCGAGGCATTATCCCTTTATAGCAGCTTCCTTGACAAGACCATCCTCCGTAAAAAGACAGGAGAAAGCAATGCGTTGGAAAGCTCAACTGCGGCAAATCAAAAGGCCGCAATCACAATCCAATTGAGACAGGTAGCTGATGAAATAAATGTCCTTCAACTGCAATTTCAATGGTTGCTAAACACATCAGAAACCTACACCCCTACCATTGTGGAAAAGGCTATTTTCGTTCAGTCATCAGTAGCCGACCACCCTTTACTCAAAGTGCTGCAACAAGAAAAGATAGTTGCAGCGCACACAACTGCAATAGAAAAATCCAGACTACTTCCCCAACTGCTGCTAGGCTACAATCTGAATAGTTTTAAAGGCGCAGGGCCTGATAACAGAATCTACGACGCGAGTCCAAGATTTCATTCGGTGCAGTTAGGGTTCTCCATACCGGTATTTTCCAGCGGACAGCGTGCTCGGATCGAAACTGCACGTCTGGAAGAAACCATTGCAAGCGATGAACTTCAAAATGCACAATCTGCGCTTGAAAGACGGGTCCAAGAATTCGCGCAACGCTATCAGACCAGTCTTGCTATTGTCGATCAATATGAATCCGAGGGACTCAAAAATGCAGCAATAGTTTTTGAAACAGCGCAGAAGCAATTTTCCAATGGAGCCATTGACTATTTCGAATTTGTCACTTTAATAAACCAGGCTATCGCGTTGAAAAGTAGCTATACAGATGCATTGTGGCAGCTCAACGAAAATGCCATTCAGCTTCATTACATCATGATAAATCAATAGAAATGAAAACGAAAAATATCATAGTCCAATATATCGTTCTTATGTTGGCAATAACTGGCGTCTCTTGCAAGGGGAATAAAGGCGAGGCTTCACCGTCATCAGCAAAGCCGAAAGACGAAACTCTTGTTTCCTTAACGGAAGCGCAACTGCAAAATGCCCAAATAGAGACGGTAACGCTTTCGGACCAGCTAATAGCCAGCATATTAAAATTGAATGGAAAAATTGATGTACCGCCTCAGAATCTGGTGTCGGTAAGTATTCCTTTGGGGGGATACCTAAAGAGTACCAGCCTGCTGCCAGGCATGAAAGTATCAAAAGGTGATATTATTGCCATCGTCGAAAATCCACAGTTTATTCAACTGCAGCAGGACTATCTTGCTGCCAAGTCGAAACTACAATTTGCCGAGCTCGACTACAGACGTCAAAAAGAACTCAACCAGAGCCAGGCAAGCAGTGATAAAGTAATGCAGCAAGCACAGGCCGAAATGAACAGCCAGCTGATAGTAATGAATTCAATTGCCAGACAGCTAGAACTTATTCGTATTCAACCTAGCACTGTTACCCCAGGAAATATCCGTAAAAGTGCGCCCGTCTATAGCACGATCGATGGCTATGTAAGTAAAGTCAATGTCAATGTCGGAAGATATGTAAATCCTTCTGATGTCCTCTTTGAATTGATCAACCCATCGGACATCCATCTTAATCTGAAAGTCTATGAAAAGGACCTTGAACAGCTGCATCCAGGACAAACGCTATTAGCTTACTCCAATGCTAACCCCAATAAAAAGTATTCGGGAAAAATTCATTTGATCGGCAAAGATGTCGATCCCACAGGTATGACAGATGTTCATTGCCATTTGGATAAATATGATCTGAATCTGGTACCTGGGGTATATATGAATGCTGAAATCCAAACGACAACGAGCTTGGGACAGGCTCTGCCCGAAGAATGTATTGTAGACTTTGAAGGAAAAAGTTATGTATTCGTCTCGGAAGGAAACAGAAATTATCGTCTTAAAGCAATTTCCGTTGAGGAGCCCCAAAAAGGGTTAGCGAAGGTGTTGAACCCTCGAGATTTTGTAGGTAAAAAAATAGTTAGTAAAAATGCTTATACCTTATTAATGCAGTTAAAAAACAGCGGGGAAGATTAAATAAAATCGATATGAAAACATTATTAAACACGCTGATGCCGGCGTCCGTTTGAATCTCCCCAATGGATTTTTCGGCATCCATAAATTGGATATGCTGGAACTGCGGCACGGACATTACACCAAGTCAGTGGGAATGAAGTCGGATATTATTTCGCTAAATCTTAGATTTAAATAATCGTTAGGCTAACATCTTAATTCCAAAATGAGGGTGTCTGAATGGACGCCCTTTTTTAATGGTACTATTCAGAAAAAATATCCAAACAGATTCCCTTTCTGAACAATGCAGCGATATTTACCGCCCCTCGTTAAACATCGCTAGCAAATTATCAAGTCCGCCTTCAGCGTGCAATATTTCAGTGTTTTGCAACGTATCTTTTGTTACTGCTGCCGCCCTTGCCTGCATTTGTTTTTCGTAATTTGAAATTGCAGTCTGAATATCCGGAAAATGGTCGCATGTCAGATTCTCGGCCAATTCAAAAGCATCCTGCATCGCCTGGTTTACACCCTCACCGGCATATGGCGGCATACGATGAGCTGCGTCACCAAGCATGGTCAAGTTTGATAATGTTGTCCACGTCTGGTCTAACGGAAAGTGGTATTGTGGTCGCGGCATAAACCAAATTTCATTACTTGCAAAAAGTTCATGCCATTTTTCGCCCCAGGAGGAGAACGCGACTTTAAACCAATCAAAAACCTGTTGCTTGTTATTAAAGTCAATGCCGCTTTCCTGCACCCAATTTTCGGGAACTTTACAACCGGTATAAAACGATAAACTGCCCTCTCCTTTTGCACTTAAAATAATGGATTGTTCGTAACCAAGCGCAAATACTTTTCCGCCTTTTGTGATTTCCCAAAGTTTCGGTGTGTTTTTTTCGGCTCTGTAAATATTCCCTTCAACAATTGTAACGCCCGAATAAATCGGCTTAATATCGGTTAGGTAAGGGCGAATTTTTGAGTTTGCACCGTCGGCTGCAATGACAAGGTCAGCATAAAAAGATTTTCCGTTTTTGAAATGCAGAAGCCAGCCATGATCCTGTTTTACCATTGACATAAACTGACTGTCCCAAACAATGGTGTCTTCATGCAATGCGCTTATTAAAATATCACGCAAAGGTGCACGATCAATTTCAGGGCGATCTTCTTGATCCTTATCTTGAAGCTCGTGCTCGTCCATTTTGATAATGGCCTGCTCGTCCAACACCCTTAAACGTCCCGCGTCGGGTCGAAAGCTAGCTTTAAATTCGTTCATCAAATTTGCTCTTCGAAGAGCTTCCAAACCACTTTCTTCGTGCAGATCCAGTGTGGCTCCCTGCTGGCGAACTTCTTTATTGCTATCACGTTCATATACGGTTACATTTACTCCTTTTGATTGTAAGAGTTTGGCTAATGTGAGTCCGCCAGGACCACCGCCAACAACTGCAACTTTCTTGTCTTGTAATTTCATATCCAGTAAAATTTATTTTTTTGACTGAACAAAATTACGTTGGCCTGAGCGTTGAAAATTGTATAAAACGCTCATTTTGGTTCTTCAACAGTTCTTTTGGTGAAACACCAGCAAGTTTCTTAACTTCTTTAATAAAATGGGATTGATCGGCAAAGTTTTGCTGTGGAAACAATTTGCCTTTTTTGATATGCTGAAAGGAAGCACGGAAGCGGATAATATTGCAATATGCTTTTGCCGTAAGTCCGAACTGCTGATCGAAATAACGGTTGATTTGTTGCCGACTCCAAAACGATTGCGCGGCAAGTTCTTTAATTGTAATCGCCCCGTTTGATCTATAAATGAGGTCGAACAGTTTCCGTTTCCTTTTGTCAACTTCAAGCGGCAAAAGCGACTGTATTTTTTTTGTCGCTTTCGCGCAGAATAAATTAAAGTTGTTCAAGTCGTCGGCACTAAAGTTCCAAAAATTAGGAGGCAAGAGCGTTGCCCTGTCCACCAAGTTGGCGATGCTGGTCTGAAAAACAGATTGGACTGCAAGCGGGTTAAAACTGATGGCGCAAGTCTGTCGCAAAGGCCCAATGATCGCGTGCCCCGGCTGAGTTTGGATACCCAAAAGCGTCGCGTGGAAAGGCTCTGCTGCAGTTTGCGTGAAAAATAGATCAACTCTTCCGTCTGGCAACACAACAACCTCTCTATTACAATCCGATTGGTTTTCTAGTTGCCAAAAGCTTTCAACAAAATCCGCTAACGACTTGTCAGGTTTTATTGCCTGGTATTTTAATTCATTTTCCATTGTTTTAGTCCGTTTATAAGCCATGCCCCCCCCTCAAAATTTATTACGGCACATCCGGTTAAAAGTCCCACACTTCCAATCAAAATTAAGGATTATTATATAATCAAATATGAAATAGATCAAACACTAAGCCTATTCGGATGAGGGTAGCGGCAATCCTTGTTTTTCAATGACAAATGCTTTAAGCTCTGCCATTTTTCCATCTTCGAATCGCCAAATGTCGCAATAATCGAAATAATCATATTTTCCGTCCTTATTTCTCAACCGAATTTCTCCGGTCACCATAACAAAATCACCTTCCTCAATAGATTTTTCCACATCAAAAACCGGCGGTTCCTGATAGAACTCTTTCAAATAAGCGCGAACTTCTTCTTTCCCATGGAGAATACGCTCACCTATAAAAACCCATTTCGTCTCTGCAGTACAATAAGCTAAGAAGCTTTCATAATCTCCTTTGGCAATAAATTCATTGGCTGTGTGTAAAATCGTTATATTTTTCATTTTCAGCTAGTTGTTTTGAATCATCAATTTTTGTCGGTCCACACGTTTTAAATGTTATAGTGGATCAGTATGATACGCCGCTACGTTCATAAAACCACTCAGGTGAACAAGTTGTTTTAAACGACGAAATAAGATATATTCAATGCTATGACGAACTACAGAGATCAGCATTTAAGTAACTACTTCTCTTTCCTAAAAACAAATATCGAGCAAATCGCAGCCAGTAAAAGGCACCCGCCGAACACCTGGAATGCGCTTTCCAGACCGATATTGATAATCAGGCTCAGTAAAAGGCTCCCCAGGCCATAACCCGAGAAAAGAAAGAATGCAAAAAGTCCTGTCGCCGCTCCTTTTTGCGCACTGAATGTGGTGACAATAGCAGCAAACAAAGGATGCGAGAGGTCAAATCCGAGTGAAAGTAAAGCCACTAAAACACAGGATGCTGCAAGATTTAGATTTTGGCTGAGCAGCAATACGGTAAGCGCTCCCAAAAATAAACCTAAAGGTATTATTCTCTGTCTTCCATAGTGGTCCGCAAGCTTTCCGAGTAATGGACCTAGTAATAGGCCCGGAATACCATACCCCAACAAGGCTAGCCCAATCTGTAATTCGTCGAGGCCATAGTTTCTATAGAAAAAATAAGCCAGCCAGGCAAAAATACCACCATGGAACATCCCGTTAAACAAAACATAGAAATAGGTATGCCTAGCTCTTCCGCTCGACAGGATATTGCAGAAGACGAGGAAAATGTTCTCCTTAACTCCACGGATCATCTCATTTGCTTTAAATATGTCCTTTTGATACATGACAATCAGCAGCAAAATAAGCAGCGCGATGCTCGCGACGCCAATAAAAAGCCATTGCCAACCGACTAGCGATGTGATCAAAGCGCCTGCGCTGGATCCGAAAGCTGTGCCACCTGCCATGTTACCAAAGAATATCCCAAGCGCGTGCCCCCGTTTTTCGTACGGGTACCGATCGCTGATCCAGCTAATGGTTGTGGGGGCAATACCGGCGGCACCGATGCCAGTTAGCAAACGAAGAAAAATCATCTGATTGGTTCCTTGGACGTAAGCGGTAAGTAATGTCAATACGGAAAAGATGATTAGGCATAACGTAATTATCCGGAACCTGCCAAAGCGATCACTTAGAGGCGCATATACCAATGTAAACAATCCATAGCCAAGCAGGTACGATGGTTCAATAAAACTCACATGCCGGGTAGTCGTACCAAACTGTTCGGATAGCAGTGGAAGCAATGGCGCGACCATGAATCCCTGAAAAAAAACAATGAAAGTTGCCAAAGAAAGAATATAAACCGGAAACATAGATACGCCTGTGGCCATTCTGTCATTTGTAATTAATTTGTACATTTCTATTATTTGTTAAATGATACAAATTTCAAGAATGTTAGCCGCAGAAGACTTATACGGATTGAGGTGATAATTGGACTTTTTATCGATTTAAACCGTAAGTGGGCTTTGCATAAGCAGTAAAGCGTCTTGACGGTATGCTGTAGGAGTTAGACCGGTCATCTTTTTAAAAAACCGATTGAAATAATTTGCTTCATTAAATTGTAATAGATCAGCTATTTCTGACACCTGCAGATCAGTGTGTGTTAAAAGACTTTTTGCTTCCAGCACTAGCTTTTCATTAATGTGAAACAACGCCGTGTGCCCGGTATATTTTTTTACTAAAAAATTCAAATGGCTGGCTGTGAGATTCAGTTCATCTGCGATTTTTCGAACCGTTGGCCTTCCTTCTTTTCGTATATCGGGGGTGTCAATGGCATAAGCATCGAGCACTTTTCTAAACTTAACCATCAGGGATGCATGTTTTAACTGAAAAGGAGTTTTTAGCTCCTTATCTTTATAATATAGACGACGGATTTGGATAAGCAATACTTTTAATAAAGTTTGCATCATTTCAAAATTATCCTCCTGTCCCGAATTCATTTCAAGAAGCAGCGTTTCGGCTGTATGCGATACCTTTTCCATATCTTGCTGCGAAAGCCTCAGAAGTGAGTTGGCTCCACGCATAAAAAAAGGGTAATCTTTTTCAAATTTGGGTGTTAGAGGGTCGATTCCAGCAAATTCGGATGTAAAACAAATGAGATAGCCATAAATCGTTTCCACACGCTGCCAGCTTTCCATTTTACCGGGATATGCGAAGTAAATACTGTTAGCTGACGTATGAATGGTTTCGTCAGGAAGCAGGAATCTAGGCCCCTTTGTTTTACAGATTAAAATACGAAAAAAATTACCTCGGAATAGCGGCATGAAAAGCAATTTGCCTTTTGCCTGCTCTTCAATCCGCATGACGTTAAATAAATCATTTGCAGCTGTGCCAATCCTGAAAGTATCGAAAAATTGACTAATGGTATCGATCCATGGAATTAAAGCCTGTATCTTTTTGTTTTTCATGCATTAAAGAAATCTATCAAATTTAGCCAATAGCGCGCTATAAAATAAAGAAATTATCAACCTTGACTTAACAACAAGTTTGAAACTCATTAACAGTCTTTTAAGGAGGACATTTGATAAGTATCTCTATCTATTCAATCAACATTGTTCAATGGAAAAAGGTCTTTATTTCAAAAAGCACCCATCTCTCGACTAGCCATTATTAACTAAATCATATCCAAGTCTTTCATACCTAGTTATTGCCTTCATTTATCAACCACTTTCTCAAAAGCTCCAGTAATGTTTTTTTGACGAACGGCTTCACAGCAAAATCATCCATTCCACAAGAAATGCACCTTTCCTTTTCGTCCTTAATATTACTGGCTGTCAATGCTATAATTGGCGTATGCATCGTCCCGCCCTCATTTTCCCTAATCAATTCAGTTAATTCATAGCCATTCATTTCAGGCATCTGTATATCCATGAAGATCAAATCAGGATTATTTTCCTTGAACAATTCAAATCCCATTATCCCATCGACCGCTTCTATGATTTCCGCATTGGAAAGAACATTCTGTACAATGGTTCTAGTAAGCAACATATTAAATTTGTTGTCCTCAATAATTAAAATCTTGTATTTTCTTTCCAAAAAGGCCGTTTCTCTTTCGGCATATTTGATGGTTTCTTCATCCTGCTGTAATGCTGCAACTAATGTAGAATACAGTTGATTTACTTTAACGGGTTTATTAATACAATGAATAATATGGCTGCTTTCAGCAATAAGGGCTGGGTTGGTCTCAAGAGCGGATAACATTAAAACTAGGGGCTGTCCAACTCCTTTGAAAAGTAACTTTTCCCTAATTTTTTTTATCGTATCGATACCGTTCATTATAGGTAGATCATTGTCTATAATAATCGCATCATAACACTCACCTTTGGCCAACATTTGAAGAACCTCAAATCCGTTATCGGCCAAGGAGACATTAACTTTCTTCAAATGCAACATCAATGCAATATTGGCTCGATCTTCATCTTGTCGGGCAACGATCATAATCTTTAAAGATTCTAAAAGTTTCCATTCGTACACATCCCCTTTTAGCGATCTTAATGTTATTTCGAAATAAAATTGACTTCCTTTTCCATATTCACTTTCCAGTTTTAGATTACTATCCATCATTTTTAGCAACTGGTTTGAAATGCTTAGTCCAAGGCCTGTTCCGCCAAATCTCTTGCTTATTGAAGCATCTTCCTGAGAGGATGCTTCAAATATTTTTTGCTGTTTCTCTGGTTTAATACCTATTCCGCTGTCCGTTACACTGACGCGCAGCGTGGTGGAGTTTTCGTCCGAAGATAGTACATCGACATTTAGTGCAACACTTCCCTTGTCCGTAAATTTTATTGCATTACTTAGAAGATTCATGAGCACCTGTTTGAGTCGAAGTGAGTCAACCCAAATATAATGTGGTAGTGATTCTGATAAATTAACCTGAAAATCCAATTTTTTGGCTTTCCACTGAAAGTCAATCAAACTTGTCACCTGAGCAAACATCTCATACAAATCATTTTTTTCAACCGAAAGCTCCAATTTGCCAGCTTCAATTTTAGAAAAATCAAGTATATCGTTTATGATGCTCAAAAGAAGATTAGCAGACTGATCGACAATAGAAACATATTCTTTTTGTGTATCGTCTAGTTTTGTTCGACTCATCAAATCCGTAAAACCTATAATTCCGTTAAGAGGTGTACGAATTTCATGACTCATGTTGGCGAGAAATTCTGACTTCGCCACGCTACCCTGGTCAGCAAGCTTCTTCGCTTTCCTTAGCTCTTCTCTCTGAAGAACAATCTTCGTAATGTCTGTGGCAATACCAAGATAACCTATAATCTGACCAGAAATATCCCGCATTGCAGTAACAGCAAGAGATACGTAAAGTCGCGTAAAATCCTTTTTTATATAGGTCCATTCTCTTTGCTCCGATCCGTAGCGCTCTGCCATCTCGACAAAAACCCTAAATTCACTAATCGGATACCCAAATTCAATTTCAAGTTCCTTCGCTCGATCCTTAACTTCCCTACTGCTATGAAATAATGTCGGTCTAATTTTACCGATCACTTCATTACCTTTATATCCTAATAAATTTTCTGCGCCCCGGTTGAAAAGGGTTATCAACCCTTCTGCGTCAGTTGCTATGATAGCGACTGCAGTAGTTGCATTCAATACATCTTCGAGCATTTTCTTAGAGCGAATCGATTCCGCCTCAGAGCGTTTACGTTTATCAATATCCTGAAAAGTGCCAAATAGTCGAACGCACTTCCCTTTTTCAAAAGTTGCTTTCCCTAGTGCTCTAACCCACAAGCTGGTACCCTGATAGGTATCAATTTCTAATTCAAGATCCCACGAAGTTCCCGTAGAGATTGCACTATTGATAGCCTGAACAATTTTAATCCTATGTTGAGGATCTTTGTAAAACTCAATTGCTGTTTTAATAGTTGGACGATAATCCTTTGGAACGCCATGAATAATCTTTGTCATTTCAGACCAATCGATATAATCATCAACTAAATCATACTCCCAGCTCCCCACTCTGGCCACCTGACTGGTCATGTCTAGTGTAGATTTCACATATTCCAATTTACTAGTTAACTGGAAGTGCTGGTTTTTCTCTTGAAGTAAGCCAAGAACTTCTGTGCACAATAATGAAAGAAGAGTCCGTTGATTATCTGTAAGCTTATTGGGACTTCTATCCATAACGCTTAAAAAACCGACTGTCTTTCCTTCTTGACTGATGAGTGGCACTTCATAATAATACAGTATTGCAAAATTTTGAAAAATAACTGAATTGCGCTGCGAATGAGGCTCCATGCTAAGGTCAGGTATTTCTAGCGCGCCGTCTTCATCAAACACATAGTCCAAAAATACTTTATCGATACTTATATTTCCGTCGACATCATGAAAATAGGTGTGCACAAAATTTTGACTGTTATCAAATAAAGTCAATACTGCCATATCGATACTACAGATCAATTTCGCTTTAAGGAGTACTCCAAAAATTTCCTTTTTAATCATATCAGCGACCAATCTATAATCATTATCCGAGATGACATAGTCACTATTATCGTTTTTGGGGTACTTTTGATTATGCATAAAGTTGTAATATGCTATAGAAATTTAAAGTTTATAACAAAACAACAATTTTATTTGAATAGTTTTTTAATAAAAAAAGAATTAATTCAAATTAAAATATTTTAAAAAAACTAGGCCGACGCGGAATCATGCGTCATCAGTTCTCTTAAGTTCCATTGCATCAAAGACTTTGATCCGCCCTGCATGCATATCAACTGTTGGCTAAAACCGGGCGGCAGTTTTGTGTTTTCTGTTGAGCATCCGATATTCACTGCTAGACCCGACTAAGACTGGATCTACGATGCAGCCGGAAACAAATTTTAATGGCCCGTAGACCATTACTTTGGAGAAGGAAAGCAGGAAACACATTTTTTTACAAAACAATGTAATAAAATAACATAGGACACTTATCACATACCTTAAATCCCTGCTGGCCCATAACTTTGAGATCAATTAAGTTACTGAACCACAGCCTAACATGGAGATGGTTAACCGTGTTGCCTGAATCGCAGACGAACTCAAAAGCCCTATGATCGTGATTGTGTCGGCACAAAAAAGGCTGGAATAAACCAGCCCTGATATATATAGTTATGATCCCAATAATGGGATAGTCGGTTTCATAAAAATGCTGGCCTAACAAGTGTAAATCAAGCCAGCCAAAGCAATCTTCTCATTTTTCGTATAAGAAACAATTGGAATGTCTTACTCGTTTGAAAAAAATAAAAAAACCTTGAGGAGGGGATCTCAAGGTTTTTTACTACCTGTTATTAACCTAATTTATGAAAGTACTCTTATAACAATGGTTAGTTCGCCTTCGTTTGATCTTTTCATAAAAAAGTTGATTTCGTCGCTTCGGCCTTACAATTATTTTTATTTAAATGAGAGCTTATTCAAAATGGTATTGTCTAAGACCAACTTAACCTATAAAAAAAGAAAAGGCTACTTAGATATTATCTCAGTGGCCTTAAAATCTTATATTGTAATCTGTTTTATTTTCCTTTAGCCTTCTCTGCCTCAATCTGCTTTACAAACTCTACAGTGACGTCCGCTAATTCGGCTATCTCCGATATCGAAAACTTATTCGAAGACAAAAGATTTGTTATTACTTCCGCCTTTCCTTCGGCTTTTCCCTCAGCCATTGCTTTTTCGCGCGCTCGTTTCAATTGCTCCTCCTGACTACTTCGGATACTCTCGGCATCCCATTTATTCCTTAAACTAACGTTGTACATCTCTCGTTCCTCCGGTTTTAGTTTGCTATATTCCGCTAACTGAAATAACTTCTCAAAAATAGGCTTACGCAAATAAGTGGAAAGTCCATTTAGTGAAGACATATTTTTGAGTACATAAAGCCAACGATCTAAATCATTAATTAACTCTGCTTCAGCTTTAACAAAGTTAACCAATTCCGCATATATAAAGCCTAGATCGTCATAAAATATTTTATCATGATCTCGATAACATAAACAAATATCGTGCAGAAAATACTTCTCATCCCCCGCATCAGGCATTGCAAATCCATCCATCAGTACAATGATATAAACTTCACTAATTGCATAATTCCAAGCCCTTCGGTTGCCTTTGGGTGCCTGATCCGCAATCAATTTACTGCTGTAATAAAGCATGCGCTTTTTCAAATTATCCTGCGCCGTGCGCTGCACTTCAATAATAAAACGTTTGCCATTGTCTGCCGTACAGGTCAGATCAAAAATAACGGTACCGATATCCTCTGTATCCCCGACATGCTCATTTTTGTTATAATACAGGTCGGCAATAATCTTGCGGCCTCTAAACAGTTCGTTTAAGAAAGCGATCAGAAGATCTTTATTGGTATCTGATCCGAAAACTTTTTTAAATCCATAATCTGTTGTAATATCGATATATTTCGACTGTTTCAACTCCCTCATAATACATTGTTTTTAAATTGGTTAACAATGCAAATATAAGTAAAAAAACATTTTAATGCTAATATTTTTAGCATTAAAATGTTAGTATGTCTATGAATTAAAATAAGTTCCCCGATGAAGATCATTTCCGTCCTATTCACTCCTCGGATCGGGTTTTAGCGGCATCTTGGCACAGCGGATCACCTCAACGGAAGGGCAACCGTATTCCAGGACAACTTTGCCTTCAACCAAATAGACTCCTGCCTCACGGAGTGAATATTTGGCTAGGCTCTGCGGGAAATGGACGGTATCAAAAAATCGTCCCTCGGCATCGAGGAAAGTACCAAATTTCATCAGGTCGCCACGCTTGGTCTTCACAAATTTCTCACAAACAAAATCCCCCACCACACGCACTATCTTCCCTTCATGCAGATGGAGTTCCCGAGCGGGCATATCGCCCCGGTAATCGCTTTTGGTAAGATCAAATAGCGTACCCGTTACGCAAAAGCCAATTAGCTCCATCTCGTCGTAATAATCCTCCAAGATATCTTCTTCCAAAGGCGGAAGAATAGGCTTGCGACTCTCGGCCTCAAAGAGGGCCATACTTGCTGCGACAGGCTTATGCTTGCTCATCATCAGGTGGGCCGCCCACAGCAATTGCTTTTTCCCGTTCCCGTAAAGCCGGACATCATCCGTCGGAGCACATCGGCGTCGGCCATATCGAGTCCACTGTAGGCATGCGCATGCCTATAAACCCATGAAAGGAAATCTGGAGCAATTGCTCGCTCGAATCTGCACAACTCCACTTTGGGAGGACGATTTATTGTCAATAGACGATGCGCTATTATTGGTAGGTACAAAAGCGTGCAAGATGATTGGATCTTGTTGGTAAAGCAGAAAAGGGGGAAATAAAAAGCCTCCTTATTAATCGTTAAGGGAGGCAATGTTAGCTACATGCTCGCTTTGAATAAATGTTAAATCTGCTTTGGGCTTCGATCTACTTTAGATCAGTAATTATAACTTTCCTCACCATCTTTAAGTGCTGCTTTTCTCAAATATTTTTTTGGCAAAACAGTATGGCTTTTGATATTGTTATCTATTAAAATTTTATAAAATGTAGAGAAATATGATTGCATCTGTATTTTAGTTTTTCCGCTCGAACTATTTTATTGGAAACTCAACGCATAATTTTGATGTACAAATTTCAATTCTCCAACCCGCTCACTTTGGATTTTCCTTCACAAAGAGGTACATTGCAAAAAAATTGATAAGACTGACGAATTATTTTGTAAAGTCGGTTGAGTTACTTTCCTTCAAAACAATTTAATATGAAAAATCACATAATTACTGGAATATTTTTGCTTCTGTTCACAAATTTAGCATTTTCACAATATTTCACCCTAGCTCCAATAGGTTTCGTCTCTAAAGAGAATCTAGATTATACCGTAGTGGAAGTTGCTGGCGCTAAACAGCAAGAACTTTACGATAACGTACTAAAGTCGATCAATAGCTTATATTCCAATCCCAAAGAAGGCCTGACTTTGGTTCCTGGGCAGGCGATCACTTTAGCAGCTTACCAACACAGGGGACTTAAAACATCCGCTATTGCTTACTATGATGTCAATTACACCTTGTCTTTTTTGTTTAAAGATGGAAAAATAAGAATCAATAGTCCAACTTTTAATGCTCAAATTATGAACTACAATGGCACTTGGAATAAAATGGACGTGAAAAAATTTTATTTCAAAGGTAACGGTAACACAAAAAGAGAGAAAAGCCATCAATTCGTAAACGCGTACTTTAATGGCCTGATCAAATCCATTCTTGAAAAATCCACCAATATTGATAATTGGTAGTTCATTTATTCAGGCAACGTGCATGCAATTGATGGATAAAAAGAAACCTTGAATTAAATATTGATCATTATGGATCTTATCACAGTTGTCTGCGGAATTATATTCAAAGATGATCTTGTTCTGATCTGTCGACGGAAACCAGAAAAATCTTTAGGCGGTTATTGGGAATTTCCTGGAGGTAAGGTGGAGGAAGCAGAGACTCACGAGGATTCGTTAAAACGGGAATTAATGGAAGAACTTAATTTGGACGTGAATATTAAAAAGTACTTTTTTAATACAGTTCACCATTACGAAAAAATCACAATTGAATTGATCTCGTTCATTTGTGAGACCGAGAATATAGCTTCAGAGTCGACCGATCATGATCAACTCGAGTGGGTAAAGGTTATTGATCTATTAAACTGGAAGCTTGCTCCTGCTGATATTCCTATTGCAAAGGAATTGATGGAAGAATTTAATGATCCTTTTGACGGAGAAGAGTAAATCAAACATATCATCGAATCAATATGGCAGCTATAGATCATCCTGAAAACGAATTGCACCTTTATATAAATAGTAAGCCAGTTTATAAACGGAAGTTAGATACTTATGAATTTGAAATTTTCGATAGCGCAGCATACCGAGTAAAGGAAATTATTAGATGGAGTGGTCGTATATATTAAAACACTGGGGGGGTACCTTATTGCTTCCGGCAGCATTCCTCACTATATATGCAGGAATTGAGAGTAAGGATATTATAGATAATCTTTTTCTATTTCCTTATTTTTTGATCATCGCGGCTATCTATTCTCTACCGACTTTATTGGTCTATATTTTAGCATTCTATTTACTGAATCGTTATAAAGTTGATCTAAGATTGGCAAAGCTCATTTTGATTATAATAACTGTTGTTGGAATTTGCGTGACATCTTATCTAATATCGAAAACTATGAGCTTAGAATTCGTCATTACGTATTGCGTTTCCACCACTCTTTGCGGTGTATTTTTTAAATTTAAAAAGACATAATTCAAATTTTGGTTGGTACTGGACACGCTGCAATATTTAGAACATTTTTCGAAATGGATAAAAGTTTTGAGTTAGTAGACCTGACAAAAATTTTAAACTGAGATCAATAAATCAGGATCGGTCGTTTGAATAACATTTAAATAAAGTCTTATTGTATAAATAATTTAGTGATCCTATTTGTACTATCCTTAGTAACCATTTCTTTAACTTAGAAATGGCTACTAAGGTGCACGGCTAACTTAAGACAAAAAATATTGAATTTTATAGGAATCTAACGTGTTACTAAATTTTTCGCAGGCATACTGCCTACTCCAAAAGCACAGTTGAAAATAAAGGGCATTCGGATGAAAAGACAATTGAATTAAATTCCCGCTTCTTTATCAGTAAAAATCTGGACTCCTGCTTTCTTTTCAATTAACTGTAGTGGATATAGTTCAGGATTATATACACCATTAAGAACCTCATTCAAAGCGTTTTTCTTGGATTTACCAAATGTAACAATCAGAATATTTTCAGCTTTATTGATAATAGGTTCAGTCAAAGTAATTCTGAACATTTCCTGTGGCTTTAAATAGTAGGCGTCTACCCATTTTTCTTTTTCTTGTAAAATCTTTTCACCTGGAAAGAGAGAAGCTGTGTGGCCATCATCACCCATTCCTAAAAGGATGAAATCAAAAATACCGTCAGCTCCCAAAACATTTCTGATTTGAGCTTCGTATTCTTTAGCATAATTTTCAGGCTCGATTCCCTCTTTATACATAGGGAAAATCTGATTTTTATTGACCGGAACCTTATTCAAAAGTACTTCCAAAGTCATCTTAAAATTACTTTTCTCATCTTCAAGAGAAACCCATCTTTCATCTACCCAAAAAAAATGGATTTTGTCCCACATTATTTTATCTGCATATTCGGGAGTAGCTAATAAACTAAAAATAGCTTTCGGTGAAGAGCCACCACTCAATGCGACCACAAATTTATCATGCTTCTGGATCGCTTTTTGCGAAAGCTCAACAAATGTATCTGCCGCTTCTTTATATAAAGCATCCAGATTATTAAATATCGTAATATTCATTCTCTTTCATTAAATTTTAAACCCACTGATGTCCCTGCCGCTCTACCAGTGCATCACTGTCATCAGGGCCCCAGTTTCCTGAAGCATAATTTGGAAACGAAGGGTCTTTGGTTTTTTCCCAGGTTTCCTGAATCGTTTTTATCACATCCCAAGCTTCTTCTACCTGATCAGAGCGCATAAACAGTGTAAGGTCTCCCACAAGTGCTTCCAATAAAAGAGTTTCATACGCCTCGGGCGTATCGGTCTGACAGGCAAAATTATCGAAAATCATTTCCACAGGTTTAAGTGCCAAAGACAAACCTGGTTTTTTAGACATAAACTGCAATCTGATGTCCATTTGTGGCTGGATATTAATAACCAATCGGTTAGCCGACAGAAGCGAGGTGCTTTCTGAAAACATGGAATTTGGAAGTGGCTTAAACTGAATCGTTATATAAGAATGCTTTTCTTTCATCTTCTTCCCGGTGCGAACATAAAAAGGAACATCCTCCCATCTTTCATTATCCAGATAAAACTTGATAGCGACAAATGTTTCCGTATTGGAATCATGGGCAATTCCCTCTTCCTGGCGATAGCCATTTACTTTTAGCCCATTTACTTTGCCTCGTCCGTACTGCCCTCTTACTGCATAATGATCTACTTTTTCGGGAGAAATCCTACGGATGGATTTTAAAACATCAACTTTACGATCCCTGATCTCACCAGATTCTAGTGAAGCCGGAGGTTCCATAGCAACCATACAAAGAATTTGCAAAAGATGGTTCTGAATCATATCGCGCAAAGCTCCTGTCTGCTCATAAAAACTGGCTCTTGTTTCCACTCCTACTTCTTCGGCAACCGTAATCTGCACCGATTCTATATGTCTGTGGTTCCAAAGAGGTTCAAAAATTGAATTTCCGAACCTGAACGCCAAAATATTCTGAACTGTTTCTTTACCTAAATAATGATCGATACGATAAATCTGTTCTTCTTGAAAAGTTTGTGAAAGAAGATTATTTAGCTCAATGGCAGATTCCTTATTGTGACCAAAAGGTTTTTCGATAATAATTCGATCTGTTGCAGGATCAGATGCTATCGACGTATTTTTAAGATGATTTGAGATTACCGATACAAAGTGTGGTGCAATCGACAAATAGAAAAGTCTGTTTCCTCTCATTCCGTACACCTTATCAAAATTTTCTAGTTTCTGATATAAATTCCGATAAGAGTTTTCTTCATCAAGCTGATGCTGAAAATAGCTGATGTGCGCCTGAAAACCAGCCCAATCTTCCTTGGTTACAGTTTTTCTGGAAAATTTCTCCAGATTTTCTTTAATATAAGCGCTGAATCTTTCATCCGTATTTTCGGCTCTTCCTAAAGCTAAAATATTAAACCCTTTTGGCATTCTGCCATCGATATATAAATTGTAGAAGGCAGGAAAAAGCTTTCTTTTTGCCAAATCCCCTGTTGCACCAAAAATAACGATCGTTGTTGGATGCAGGATTGTATTGTCACTCATTATTAGATTCAGTTATTTGGGTTTTGCCACGAAGTATGAAAGACTCCTTCTCTGTCAGTTCTTTGGTAAGTGTGTGCACCAAAATAATCACGCTGAGCCTGAAGCAGGTTTACAGGTAAAGATTGTGTGGTATAAGCTTCGAAATACCCTAGAGCCGACTGAATTCCTAAGCTTGGAATTCCGTTTGATACAGCAAAAGCAGCTGTTTTTCTTAATGAAGAAATTTTATCTTTTACAATTTCTGAAATTTCCTGATCCAATAAAATATTAGATAAGTTCTCGTATTTTGAATAAGCCAGATAAAATTTTTCCAATAAAACCGAACGGATGATACATCCACCCCTCCAGATTTTAACGACATCTTTTAAGGGAATTTCAAACTGATATTCTTCAGAAGCTTTTACCAATAATGCCAATCCTTGCGCATAACTGATTAAAGTAGATAAATACAAAGCATCCCCCACCTCTTTGATGAACAATGCTGTGTTTTCAGGAGTTTTTACTTCTTCTTTAGCATATAATTGCGAAGCTTTCACGCGCTCATCTTTGTAAGCGGATAAAATTCTTGATGTGACCGCAATATCGATGGTTGGAATAGACACCCCAACTTCCATAGCCTCCTGGGAGGTCCATTTTCCGGTTCCTTTTGCGCCTGCTTTATCTAAAATCTTGTCGACAAGAAAACCGTCTGTTACATCATCTTTTTGCTGGAAAATATCTCTTGTTATTTCAATAAGGAAAGAATTCATCTCGCCTTCATTCCAACTTTTGAAAACTTCATGCAATTGGTTATTGTTAAGATTAGCTCCTTTTCTCAGTAAATCGTATGCTTCACTGATTAATTGCATGATAGCATATTCAATACCGTTGTGAACCATTTTAACGTAATTTCCTGCAGCTCCTTTTCCCATATAAGCAGTGCAGGGCTCCCCGTTTATCTTTGCTGAAATAACTTCCAGCATAGGCTTCACCAAATTGAAAACTTCCAAATCTCCACCCGGCATAATACTCGGCCCTCTTCTTGCGCCCTGCTCTCCTCCAGAAACTCCCATTCCCATAAAATGAAGGTTTTTAGAAGCTAAATCAGCTATACGTCTCTCGGTATCTTTGAAATAAGAATTTCCCGCATCAACGACAATATCTTTTGGACTCAGAAGCGGTGTTATGCTTTCAAGAACAGCATCAACCGGTTTACCTGCAGGAACCATCAAAATAACTTTTCGCGGACTGTCTAAACTCAGTACAAATTCCTCTAGAGAAACAGTTCCAAAAACCTTTGTACCTGAAGCCACTCCTTTACGAAGTTCGATTACCTTTTCTTCATCTAAATCGAATCCTACGACAGAAAAACCATTATCTGCAATATTGTAAAGCAGATTTCTTCCCATTACACCCAAACCAATGACCCCGTAATTATACTTTTCCATTCTTACTTAAAGTTTATGTTATACATCAAAATTACTGAAATGCATGCCAGTAAAAAAATTATCTAAAATTTTCTTTCAATTGTGACATTAGTTATCATCAATTGGAAAATATTACATCTTTTGCGCCAAAGGCCCATCTTTAGTGACCAGACTAGACCAACCGGGAAAAGACCCTACGGTTAGCTTTGCGATCAATCTGAACGCTAGAAATATATTGGCCACCGTTTCTTCCCCAAAATCCCAGGTTACTTCGACAGGTGAAATCGAATCAAATGCTTCAAGGTTTTCTTTGACAAAATCCACAGGATTTAAAAACGGTAAATTCTCCTTTTTTTATGCCATTCAGATTCTCTCGGAGTAGGAACGTTATTGTATAACCATATATCTCCAACTATTCTTTCCTCATTCAATAAGTATGCATAACAAATCTTATCGTCATCTTCGATAAGTAAGGCGAATTCTGGACGATTGTTTGATACGTATCTCGTTAAACTTCCCATGGAATAGCTAATTTAAAACAACGAAGTCGGTACCGTATCACTCCAAAGTGGAGTCAATCCCTCCCTATCGAAAGCTTCATAACGGTGACTTGTTCAAAGAGATTGTTCAGCATAGCACTAAGATAACGTTTATATCGGAAAAAAGGCCGGAAGGATCCAGCCCTAATAAATATTTTATCCTATTTTAAACACTAAAACAGGCAATTGTGTTCCATGGAAAAACTATGCTTAAAATTATATCTTGGACTCATGCAATGGTTTTACAACTTCAATACGCTCTCCATCGGCCGGAATAAATGTCTTGTGCAGCAATCCCTCCTTCTCCAATCTTTGCTTTAACTCAAGGCGCGTGGTAGGACAATGATTGATGGCTTCCATGTGATTTGCCAATACTTTGCCTGGTGCATCACGGATAAACTTTACAATATCATCCATTGTCATCAATAGTGGTCTGCCGAAATCGAATTGTGCCGAACCGCAAGCTAGCACAGATACGTCGGGCGTGTAGGTAGCCAACACCTTTTTTACATCATCGGTATAAATGGTATCTGCACTTATATATACTGATTCATCATCGGATGACTGCCATACGAATCCATACACATGCCCCATTGGTTTTCTTACCCAGCCATAACCATGAACTGCAGGTGTCGCAGTAAGTTTGCCTTTCAGAAACGAAATTGCCTCCCAATAATCAATCGCTTGCAGGACATTTAATCCCCATTTTTTTAATTGATGGGCGTGGTTTTTACCGCACAGGACGGGGATTTTACGGCGACGCAAAAACTCGATTCCTACCGCATCGATATGGTCGGGATGCAGATGTGTAATTAAGCAATAATCGATTCTCTGCAACAGTTTTTCGCTTTCAAGGGGTAAATCAACTAAAGGGTTGCGACGGGGTTTGAAACGGAAAAGGGTTAGCGGAACAAATGTCTTTGACTTTCCCAATAAAGGATCAACCAATATAAAGTTGCCTTCCGATTCGATAATAATAGTGGCATTACGTATTTGATGTATTGTCATAGTGATAACGTATTTAAATTCCTAACTTAGCTGGTAAATTTCGGTACAACCTTCGGCTAACGAAAGATATTTACCCAGAGGTTTCCCGGTTACAAAATTGTTACCTAATGAATTATAAGGAATTTGAAAACTGTTCCGTAAATCTTTTTTTCAGAATATTTTCTGGGAAGTGGAAGCCCTTGATTCTCCATCATTTTTTTTATACGGGTGATGAACGCTTCATCGAATTGTGGCGTAAAATGCCCAAGGTTTCCAAAAAGGTATTGTTAGAACAACTAAAAGAAATGGAAAACGATGGAATTGTGGTTCGAAAACAAGTGAACACCTTTCCTCCGGAAGTATATTATGGGTTATCTGAAACGGGTAAAAGTCTAGAGCAATTGCTTCTTCATATTGAATCGTGGATGGAAAATTACCAGCTTCAGCATACTACTGAGTGAGACCCAATGAAAGAAAAGCAAAAATAAGAAATGGTAAATGGTTTAATAGAGGGGTCTGTGATACTGTCACCTGATAAAAAGATGTATCTTAAGCTTATTAAAATTCATTGTCAGATTATGAAGCAAAACAAATATGACGAGCAAATATTCTTCGATCAATATAAAAATATGGACAGATCTATTAAAGGTCTCGAAGGTGCCGGAGAATGGCATGCGTTAAAAAATATCCTTCCTAGCTTTGATGGCAAAAACGTACTGGACCTTGGATGCGGCTTTGGCTGGCATTGCCGCTATGCCATTGAAAACGGTGCCAAAACCGTAGTAGGTGTCGACCTTTCTGAAAGGATGCTCAATAAGGCGAAAGAAATCAATAACCTGCCTGGCATCACATATATCAGAAGTGCATTGGAGGATATCACGTTTGAGGAGCAGGAGTTCGACTGCGTCATCAGCTCCCTTACGTTCCATTACATCAAAGACTTTGATCCGCTCTGCACGCATATAAACCGTTGGCTAAAACCGGGCAGTAGTTTTGTGTTTTCTGTTGAGCATCCGATATTCACAGCTAGACCCAACCAAGACTGGATCTACGATGCAGCCGGAAACAAGTTGTACTGGCCCGTGGACCATTACTTTGAAGAAGGAAAGCGGGAAACACTTTTCTTACAAAACAATGTAATAAAATACCATAGGACACTTACAACATACCTTACAACCCTGCTTGCCAATAACTTTGTGATCAATTTTGTTACCGAACCACAGCCGAATATGGAAATGATTAAAAGTGTTGCCGGAATGGCAGACGAACTCAGAAGGCCCATGATGCTGATTGTGTCGGCACAAAAAAGGCCGGAATAAACCAGCCGTGATATATAGTTATGATCCCAATAATGGAATAGTCGATTTCATAAAAAATAAAAAAACCTTGAGGAGGGGGATCTCAAGGTTTTTACTACCTGTTATTAACCTAATTTATGAAAGTACTCTTATAACAATGGTTAGTTCGCTTTCGTTTGATCTTTTATAAAAAAGTCGAGTTTGTCGCTTCGGCCTTACAATTATTTTTATTTAAATGAGAGCCTATCCAAAATAGTATGGATAAACGCATAGGCGACGTGATTAATTTAGTGATGATCTGAATTCCAGTGGAGAGAGTGATGTTCGACTTTTAAAAAGACGATGGAATGATTGCGGATGCTCAAATCCCAGTTGATAAGCAATTTTGGAGACCGACGTTGAGGTTGTAGAGAGTAATTCTTTCGCTTTTTCGATCAATCTGTTCTGGATATGCTGCTGCGTGGTTTGCCCTGTCTGCACTCTTAACATATCGCTCAAATAATTTGCACTTAGGTGTAATCGATCAGCAATAAAGTGAACTGGGGGTATACCGTTAATGTTTAATTGATCATTTTTGAAATAATCGTCCAATAATAGCTCCAACTTGGAAAGAAGGTCACTATTTACTTTCTTTCTGGTCAGAAATTGGCGGTTGTAATAACGATCGCAATATTTTAACAGGAGATCAAGGTTAGAAACAAGTAGACCTTGTGTAAAAGAATCCATATTGATATCAATTTCCTGTTCAACATTCGCTATGATATCAAAAATGGTTTTCTCTTCCTTTTCAGAAAGATGCAAAGCTTCATTGGCTGTATAGGAAAAATAGCTGTAATCTTTAATGTCGGAACCCAGACCATAACCATGTAGGAAATCCGGATGTACCACCAGGACAAAGCCTCTCACTTTATCAAGCAGTATATCATCAAATTGAAGGACCTGATGCGGAGCAATAAAATACATTATCCCTTCATCAAAATCATAATATTGCTGGCCATATCTGCATTTTCCACCGGCGCAGTCTTTTTTTAAAGCAATAACATAAAAATCGGTCGTTATTGCACTAAGTACAGTCTCCGGTTTCAGTTTGACATCATCAAAATTAAATACACTGATCAGCGGGTTAGCCGGTCTCTTTAACCCCAAGAATTGATGAAGTGCACTTATTGATGATACTTTTTCAGGAGTTTTCATATACTGATCTTCAAATTTATACCTGACTAATTTACTTAATTATTGTGTTCCCTAAAAGCTATTCATCTTTAATGAAACTGATTCCTTGCGTATATGATGTGACTTGAAAATCCGGAAATTTCTTTCTGAATTTTGAATCGTCAAAAATATTGTCATGCGCATACCTTGGAAGTAGCTCCAGTAATTCCTTTACACTTTTGTTGAAAAATGAACCTATTTTGAACATCAATTTTGGGACAACAGAATATTTCAGTTCCCTGCCATAAATTCCTAATGCCATTCGGATAAACTCTTTATAAGTGGGGTGGCTTTTGTCTACCGGCAGATGCCATGTCTGACCAAATGCGTCAGGGGTATTCCCTATCAAAGCAGTGGCGCGGCTCGCATCGGGAGTCCAGATTAGGCTTCTTTTTTTATTTGCGCGCAATGGAACCTTCAACTTTTTACCCCCTTTGATATTGTTAAAAATTAAGGTATTGGTAATACTCTGTGTTTTGCCGGGACCATAAAATTCTGGGGCGCGGCAAATCACTGCTTCAAGTTCACCGGATTCAATTTCCTTCAACACCATTTCGGCCATTTTCCGTCTGACTCTTCCTTTTCTTCCCACAGGTGCAAAATCAGTTTCTTCTGTCAACATGCGATCATTCTGAGGATACATATATGTATTATCAAAGAATACAAGTTTTGTATGGTTAATCTTACAGGCTTCAATGACGTTTTTAAGGATCAGCGGAAACTGCTTCTCCCAGAGATCGGAACTGATCGGAAGGCCTAATGTGAAATAGGCAACGTCACTACCTTCAACTGCTTCAATTGCCTTTTCACGAATGGATAGATCCGCAGAAAAAACCTCGTCCGTGTCATTTACTTTTTTCGCATCCCTACTGACAATTCGTATAGATGAAGTAAAATTTCTATTAAGTTCTCTGGCGAGCTCCCCACCAATCTGGCCGTTTGCTCCTAATATCGTTTGCATATCTCTTGCTGTTTAAATTATTCTACAAAGTTCGGTAACCAGTTTAAAAGCAGGGTAACCGAAATAAAGGAAGTTGTAACATAATCTCTGATTACATCACCTTTTTAAGCTAATGCAGTTATACAAGCTTTTCTATTTCTTCTTCATTATGACTAAACAAATAAGCAATCCGGATGACGGATGGTTTGATGACGATGTAATGGCAACTGACGACCTTACATACGATAGTATAGTGCCCAAAGATCAAATCCAAGATGAAATAAAATCACTCGAACATCTCTTCAGCTAGAAAATAAAACCAGAATAGATACGTATTAATTATTACTTTTAACAACATTAATCCTGCAGCACCATGTAAAACTCATGATCTATTGATAAAAACATCAAAAAGAACAAGAATGACAACGAATATTCCTAGAGCAATTAAACGGGTATACTAATATGAAGGTTGTCCGAACCTTTTCATAATAAGCCCAACGATAATGCTAAGAAGCCCGATGCTTGATTATCATTCATACAATAAAATTCAGTAAAAGAATTGACACGCTAGGTCCTAAATCAATTCTTAACTTTACTTGAAAAAAGAGTCCCGTTATAAGGAACATAACTGGAATCCGTAGTTTTTATTTACACATTTAGTGGGACTGCCCCGAAAAAAATGAAAAAATTTTTTACTTGGTTAATGTATGTCGCGGCTTTTTTTTCTGCAATTATTATATTGTTGTTTATTTATTTGTCTGTTGACCCATTTCGTAAACAAAAACAAAGAAAACTTTATTATAAAAGGATCGAAGAAATAAAAACAGGAGTGCAAAACCAACTTTGTCATAGGATTAAAACTTAAAAACTTCTTTCCAGTTGGAGCCTATCAGGCTTTCTATTTCGCAAAAGCCAATTATATTAACTTTTTTCTTAAATTTATGCCATCAGTTAGCCTTTGCTTACCCAGTCGCTAAATTGAAACTTTTAACTCAATTTCCGCCACTGACGCCAAGCCCCGTAACTTAAGCCGAAGCTACGCGGACAGCTTTACAAGCAATATTAAACGGACACTCCTCGATAGATAAACAAAATAAATGAGAAAAACACTTTTTATCCTTTTTGCTGGTTTGACAATTCAAGCAAAGGCACAAAACTTATTCCCTGTAAAACTCGAAAATTGTAAGGCTGAAAAGTTTTGCCTTGACTGTGGAGATATAAAAGCAGGTTATGAACAAAATGAGTTCACAAAATTACAAGAGAAACTGAACAAGGAATTGAACTTACAAGGAATAAAAGGTGCTGTAAAATTTCAGGTTCTTGTTGACGCAACAGGTCACGGTTGTGTATTAAGTCATACTGACCAATCAAACAATCCCATTTCATTGAAAATTATTGAAGAACTTAACAAATTCAAGAAATGGACACCAGCAATAACAGGTGGAAAGACTGTAGAAAAGTCGTCCATCAATTTAATTTTTGCAATAAGTGACAACAAAATTTCGGGACAGATTGAGCGGATTGATATGAAGGCTTTTAATAAGTCATTTGATAAACCGAACAGCCCCGAGATATACAATAAAACTTACGTGTACAAAAACGGAAGTTTAAAAAAATACAAAATGACAGTTTGGAACTCCAGTAACTCAAATCTTCCAAACAATATGAACGACAATATCACCATTGACAAAAATGGCATTGTTTGGCTGACTGTTGATGAAGGATTGGTCACTTTTGATGGAAAAGAATTCAAAAATGCAGAACAGGATATTACTGACAAGGGGAAATTCTTTTCCTATTATGCATTAACAACAGATAATGAAAATGTGAAGTGGGTTTATGGAACTAAAAATATTTACAGCTTTGACAATGTTAAATGGACAAAGTATGACTCAACCGATATTGGAATAGATGGAGCCTATGAAATTGTTAATAATCAAAAAACTGGAGAAGTATTTTTCTGCTCTGACGAAGGCTTGACCATTTACAAAGATCGAAAGTGGACGAATCTAAATAAAAGCAAACTCAAAGACCTGCCATCAAACAGAGTAAATTTCGCAAAGAGAGATTCAAAAAACAGAATTTGGATTGGAACTTTTAATGGTACAGCTATAATTGACGAAAATAACCAATTAACAAACTTTGAAAACACAAACACCATTTTAAAAGGAAAATGTATTACTTCAATGGACGAAGACGAAAATGGTAATCTTTTTTTTACGCTTTATGAGTTTGACAGAAAAGTGAAAGGGAAAGTAAACAATGATGAAGGAATTGCAATTAGATACACCGACGGAACTTTCAAACAATTTACGACCGAAAATTCAGGAATGCCTTTTAACCATGCAAATTGTGTTCTTTACGACAAAAAAGAAAAGGTTCTTTGGATTTCGACTGATAGAGCCGGCTTAGTAAGATATGACTTAAAAGATGGCTGGGAAAATTATCACAATGAGAACTCTGACATTCCAACTTCCTATATTTCAACAATGACTTTTGATATGAATGGGAACTTGTATCTAGCGACACGACAAGGATTAGTAAAAATTGAAAGAAAACAATAAATACCGCTGATAATAACAGAGTTTTCATTTTGTACGTAAGGCAAGAAATGAAAGCTCTGTTGGACGGAACCTAAATCAACTTTATTTATTTTGATGATTAATACTTTTAAGTTTTTAATATGTATATTTATTACACCAGCCATAGAAAATAGATTTTGAGAAAAATTTATTTGTGGAGAGTGAAATAAAAGCGAATAGCCCCGTTATATTAACCGGTTATACTACAAATGTCGAAAGCACATACCCGGATGGCCATTGCTGGGTGACAGATGGAATACACAAGGTTATAACCTGTCCCGAAGCGTTACCTGATGGCTCAACAATTGGAGGATGGGGCTTTCTGTGGTTTCACATAAATTGGGGCTAGCTCGGTTGGGATATGGTTTATTCTATCTACAATTCATATCAATATGAACAAGTTATTAGTAATATTCGCAAGCCTTCTTACTTTCATCGCATGCAAGAAAACAGAAGAAATAAACTCAAGTGTCTATAGTGAAGTACAGCTCACTTTGGTCGATGAAAATGGTGCAAATGTCCTAAATTCAAAGCTAACAATTGCGGATCTTAATCTTTATTATGTCTCAAGTTCAGGCGAAAAAATCATTCAATATAATTCAAGCCTGGATCTTCCAAAAAACATGGAAATAACCAGTGATGGACAGGATAAAAAACTACGATTGTTTGCCAACCTCAAGGCGGAAAATAACGAGTATACTGAAAGCATATTAAACGTTAAAGGTTATGATGATATAACAATTAAGGTTAAGGTTCAAAAAAAAGGCGGTAGCCTCGGATATTCCGACTTATTTGTAAACGGAAACAACATACCTGTAGAATTGAGATTTAAACCGATTAAGATACAACTGAAGTAATAGTCACAAAAGATACAAAGACCACTAAATACCAGAATGCACATCCTTTACAACAAGATAGTTTGGATCAAGTCATTAATAAACAGAAAAGACTTCTGGAAGAAAAATTAAGATAGAATGATGAACAGACTCAAGCACTTATTTATCCTGAGGAACAGTTTGGGATAATATGGATCTACATATTCAGCTGGATCTAGTTTTCGCGGACAATACGTATCGAATCAGGTTGACTTACTACTGGAAAGATAAACAGAATTAGACGGTCGAATCTAATGGAAACATTCAAAATGACCTATCACAATCGAATATTCAAAGTTGTCAACAAATTCAGGTAATGGCGACACCTCAAGTGAGATGGCCTTTCATGACAAGCAAGAGGGAAATATCCTTACATCTATTTATTAGGGGGTAGCATTGTTGCCGGACACTTGATAGGTCTAGTCGATTCAAATGAAAATATTGATATGGTATCAGAGTTTTAAGTAGTGAAGATATGAAAAGAATTAACTGGTCAATATGGCTGCCGATGCTGGCTATCATTTTACTTACAATTGAAGTGCTGATGGAGTTTGTAATCTCCGATCAAGCATCCTGGTCCAGGTTTTTATCCAGTATAAAAGAGACAAATCCAAACGGTTGGTTAATTATCCCAGCAATGATCATCAGTGGGATCATTATAGGGGCGCTACGAATTTCCAAGCATAAATTTGGTAGGCGTGTGTCGGTTGCGACAGGGCTGATATTTATAGGTTTCTCACTTTTTTTTATCACGAGAATGACACTATTCTATTACGGGTTGAATGAAAGTCTCAATTATTTTACAGCAAAGGAGGACATAAAAAATGGAAAGATCAGATTCTATACATATGGACAAATGCATTATAGCTCCGAGAAGGAATATTACGCTATAGATTCTCTTGAGAAATCCTATGGGTACGAGGTGATCGATGCAGGTGGAGGGACTCCAGGTCTAGAAATATATAACGATGTGATTGAAGATTATTTAACAAAAATTCATGGGAAAAATTGGCGTGATGGATTCAATAGAAAAATAGATTCAATATATAAGTCAAGCAACTCAAGTCAAAGAAAAATAGACAATTAACACTCCCCTGTACTTCATCTCGTCAAGACCGAACCAGTGTGACCTGGAGATATAGATGAAGATAGATCCTACATTTTTCGATAGTTTTTAGTATTTTGTATCGTAATTTGTTAACCCTATCTAAATATGAAGAATCCTTTAGGCATCAAGGATATCGCCAAGATGCTCAAAATTTCGGTATCGACAGTTTCGCGGGCTTTTCGGCATACCCACGAAATTTGAAAGGAATTAATAATTTCTCCAAATGGAATCACTAAAGCCAGCGGGAAAATAACACCTAAAATAAAGAGCACACATGCATTTGTTATTTTAAAAACTTCTAATTTGAAGCAAAAGGGGTCTCTTCTCGTACTTTTTGACGCACTCATAAAAACAATGAACTTTTTTAAATATATGGTACTTAACAATGGAACATACAATCTAGATAAGCATCCCCTCTACATATTGAAAAAAAAATAATTCGTAGAAATAAAAACGTTAAAATCACTTTAGGTCTGTCCTGGGTATTTCGGAGTAATGATGCCAGTGATTTCGGTCAAACCGTGCCACTTAAAAGATCATACAATTATATAAAAAGGATTTGATTATTCCTTTTTCAATATTCCTTTTCTAAGCGATTCACCTTTTAGGTCTATCCGATGTGAGGAGTTCACAATCCGGTCCAAGATCGCATCCGCAATAGTGCCCTCTCCGCCGATGACCTCGTACCAGGCCGATACCGGTATCTGGGATGATATTATGGTTGATCTTTTACCATGTCGGTCGTCGATAATATCCATCAGTGTTTCCCGATCTTGACTATCAAAAGCCTGCAAACCAAAGTCATCAAGTATCAGCAGTTCCGTTTTCGTTAGTTTTTCCAGTTCTTTAAGGTACGTTCCGTCAACTTTGCTCAATTTCAGCATTTTGATCAGTCTGGCAGTTACTGTATATGAGGTTTTTATCCCCGTAATACAGGCCTGGTGTCCGAGAGCCTGGGACAAATAGCTTTTTCCAGTACCGGAAGCACCACAGATGATAATGTTTTCTTTTCGGAGCACAAAGTCCAGTGTACCCAGACGCGCAAACATATTTTTGTCCAGATTTCTTTCGCTGGCGTAGTTTATATCACTTAGACTGGCATTATGCCTAAAGTTTGCCTGCTTGAGCAAACGCTCTATCTTTTTATTTTCCCGGTCTTCCCACTGATGGTCAATAAGTAATGCAAGGTATTCGTCGCAGGTTATCCCTTCGAGCCTGTTTTCCTTAACGTACTGCTGGTGTAACTGAGCCATAGCTCCTAAACGCATGTCGCGTAGTTTTTCAACTGTCTGATTGTTCATTTTTTTGATTCTTGATTATTATTCATAAGCGGAAGCACCGCGTATATTGCTGTGAAAAGGTATATGTGGTTTTTGAGGCTCAAGCTCACTCACTGATAAAAGCAGCCTGTCCATATTGTTTTTTAGGATATTCTTTATCCGCAGATAGGAACAGCTATCTGTATCCAATGCTCTTTTACACGCATTGTTCAGACGCCCGGATCCATAGGCTCGGTGCAGGTGAATAATTCCAAGAGAGCGTTTGTAGTTTATTTCGGGATAATCATGGGAAGCTAGGATCTTTTCGATGCATGCCAGAACATATTCCCCATGTGGCAGCGCTTTTTTTCTAAAGAACTCTGGGCTCCATTCCGAATAGAACTTATGTGTGCTGCTCAGGTGATCTGCGTTAGTGATGTAACTGCCTTTGGTCAGATTGCGCTGGTGAAGCGCAATTCTTTCATGATTATAAAAGATCTCTACGCGGCTCCTGGTGTAATGGATCATTGTTTCCTTTCCGATATAGCGGTATGGAACGCTATAATAACACTTCTCCGGAGAAAAGTATACGTAACCCATCTTCTGTACTTTGGCCCTTTTGTAATCTTTCAGTTCATATGTATCAGTGGGAAGGGCTTTGAGATATTCTCGTTCAATGCTCTGGAAGAGCTCGATACGGCTCGATTCTTTTCGTTTGAACAATAGATTGTTATAACGCTCCAGTAGTACTGCAATTTCTCTATTGAGATCTTCCAGCGAGAAGAAAGTCATTTCACGTAATGGATAATAGATACGCTGATAGGCCAGATGCACCGCATTCTCAACCAGCGCCTTGTCCTGTGGAGAGTAACTACGCGTTGGGTTGATGACACAGTTATAATGGCGGGCAAAGTCCTTGAAGCTACGGTTGATGTCCGCTTCGTATCTGCTCGATCTATTGACGGCAGACTTTAGATTGTCGGATACTATCGCTTTGGGCGATCCACCATAAAAACGAAGTGCCGCCGTGCAACAGGATATCATATCTTCGCGTTTCTGGCTCCTGCATGCCTGGATATAGGTGTACTGGCTGCACGGCAGTATGGCCACAAATACTTCCACAGCGATAGCCTCTCCGGTATGTTTATCGATGATCTGCAGCTTCTTCCCGGCAAAGTCTACGAACATTTCTTCTCCCGCAATATGCTGAAGTTTCATTGAACCCTTTTCTTTTGGATATTTACGGCGATAATGTTCGAGAAACTGCGTGTAGCTATATGGTTCTGCGGCCAGCTCAACATATTGCTGATAATGATACAGAAAGGTAAAGCCGGGATGATTCCGGGCCTTGTTGACCCCCTGAAAGTAAAGCATGAGTTCATTATGGCGGGTAGCGTCCAGCGTCGTATGGGATGAAAACAGTTCGGATAAAGCAGCGGTATCAAAGTCCAGAAGCTTCTTGAATGAGTAGCCGCTGCCTGCAAATAGCTGCATATAGGTATTGACTGTATTGCGGGAAATACCGAGAACGGAACCTATTTTACGGTTACTGTAACCGTCCAGATGTAATGTGAGTATTTGTTTTAAGTCCATCGGATCAAGTTTGTTGGCCATATCGCTGTATTTAAAGCGACAAGGTAATTCTTTCTTGATCTTTTTAAAGTGGCACGATTCAAACCGTAAAAAATACGGATGGATGAGCGAAAATTAAACCACTAAAGTGGCATCATTTGAACCGTAATAGCTGGCACCATCCGACCGAAATGACTGGCACAAATCAAACCGTAATATCCATGTCCGAAGTAATTTATAATAAGGATGTATATCTTGCCAGCACCGAAATCCTTTTGAATCAAAAAGGAATCCGATCTATCTGAAGACTGAAATGCAAACTTATATTACAATAATATTGGTGTTATGAAAATTTTAGCAATAATTATATCTTTTTTTTTCATTTTGATTTCATGTGATGATGTTGATTCAAAATTTTGTGTTTTAAATAGAACTAATCAAAATATATATGCTTATCTGACAACCGATTCCTCTTCGGAAGAGGCAAGAGCTTTTTTTATTGATAATGGAAGACCGAATCAAACGTTAAGAATATATAAGGCAATAAAACAGCATGATTCTGTTTGTTTTCCGATTATTGGTAATTGGAATCAAATCAGCAATTTTAACGGAGATGGAGATATTTTTATCTTTTCAGTTGATTCAATTGAATACGATAAGGAACAGTTGAAAGCCAATTCTTATCATTTTATAAAAAAATATCAAATAACAAGGAATAAACTTTATCAGCAGGGTTGGCGTTTCGAAATAAAATAGTTTTTACGATTAACAAATTGAAAACAGAGCGATTTATTGCAAAATAAATCGCTCTGTTTTTTAGATTACAACATTAAAAGGAAAAAAATCTCTCAGCGAAAATTCTTATATGCTTTAAAATGATAACACCACTTTTAGTCAACTTCATTAATGTTTCTCACTTTCACAGCTGGCATCGTCTTGAAAATGTCCTGCATGTACTTTCTATGGTTGGCCCCAGCTAGGACTACAACTCTTTTGGCGCCTACAATCTTAGCCCTTTTGACAACATTATGGCACATTCCCTCATTTCTCATAATCCACCAATGTATTTTTGACAGCATTTCTTCTTTGGGAAACCCATTCATGTTATATAGAACAGGCAAGTAAAAATCTCCCCAGGCGGAAATCTCGGCGGCCTCATCCGTGTTCAACCATTCCGTTACCGTATTTGAAGACTTTTCGATATGAGCATATTTTTCAAAACCTTTGTCAATAGCTATCAAAGCTGTTTTCAACTGATTTTTTAAGGAATCGGTTATATCTTTCCTAAACAAGAGAAATTTTGCATCAAATGCTCCCCACGATGCTTGCCAATTCAGATCATAGTCCTGGCAATCCATAGCCATCAGTTCCTCGATGCCTAGCTCCTGCATTAGCGGGAAGGCGATATAGGCATACTCAGAGGTTATCAGCCTTTTCATACTTCGTCCACTGGTATCTATCCCCGGGCTAAGCAATTTTTCGATATGATTTTCAAGTTCAGCATTGGGTTGATGCCTCAGGAAATTATAAACTTGCCAAAATTGATAATGTCCATTTGCCACATCCTGATCGAGATAATAGGCATGCGCTAAATCAGCTTTTACACGATAATCATTGGGTTGCTGCTGGGATCGTTCCTTCAAGCTGTCAATGGTATGCTGCAGTAATGCCTCTTCTATAGGTCGATTGCTCCTAAGTTTGCTTAGCCGGTTGCTATTTGGCTGTTTGCACCAATAATCCATTAGCAAACGCTCGTCTTCTTTACTCAGAAACTCTCCAAAAAAGGCGTCAGGCTTAAATTTTCTAATTTTTTGATGGATGCTGGAAAAATCCTGGGTAGGATATTTACTATAATCATGGGAAACGCCTATTAATAAAACCTCAATATCCTGTGCTTTGGCGTTGATCGAGATTAAGAAAAATAAATAAAAGAAATACTTCATATTAATGGCCTCAAAATAGGTTTTTTCATGGCGTAGTTTTTATACTACTAAATTTACGGAAATTTTAGAAAAATTAATCAAAAAAACTGTGCATCGAGGTCAAAGATTCTTACCACTCTAAAAAGAAATTGAAATAACCAAACTCCAACGATTAAATCTCTTATCCGATTAAAATCATTCTGTCAAAGCTTTTCGAGATTTGAATAATAGCGAAACTATCAAAATTCCTAAAAGCATCACGACAGCGTAAGCTGTATAAGCTACTAGTTCACCTTGTCCCTCAAAACCTTTAGGCACTATTTCAATCAATAATCCGGTGTTATTTTTATAACCGAGCATCCAATGAAGAGAATTCCATGCAAAATGCAATCCGGTAGACAAGGCTATATTACCCGTTTTTAATGTAGCAATTCCAAAAAGCAATGCTCCAAATCCTGATCCAATCAACGAGTTTTTTAACGTTGAACCAGCGATTATATGTTCTATAATAAATATCACAATAACACAAAGTAAACCTAACACTGGCCCAATTTTATCTTTCAACCTCCATAACATATATGTTCTAAAGACAAGTTCTTCCCGAAGACCAACAAATAGGAATAATGGTATATATAAAGCAAATTGAGATAGCTGAAATGTAGTTGACCGTTTAAATTCTACCTGCGATAGATTTACAATTAGCAAGGTCATAGTCCCTACCATTAACAATCCGACGCAAAGCCCGATAAAAAATTTTGAAATATCGTTTTTCTTAAATCCCAGACCTATTTTACGAAGAGAAATTTTATCCCAACGCTTGAAAATATACACTAATCCTACTGTTAATACAGTTGCAAGCATTAATGAAAATAGTTCCGGAAGATTACCGGCTTTGCAAATCGCATTTGAAATTGCAAACATCATCATGCTGCAAAGATAAAATAGCATTACCTTAAAATAAGTCGGAGCATTTTTCATTGTAATAATTTAAGTTATTTGAAATTACAAAAAGTCATACAAAAAACTGAAATTCAAACAATTATTCATAAACCATCAAAATAAAAACAACGAAGTCTACACGGTATCACTCCCCAATGATGGCAATCCCTCCCTGTCGCAACTCGGAAGCATTCGGAAATATAATCAATGCATACGCAAAAGAATTTTTATCTATATCTTACCTATTACTTCTTCAAATTCAGCTTTAATAGATTCCCAATATTGAATGAATTCCTGAACTCCAGCGGCGAAATATTGGTTGGCTTTAAACAGTTTATTGAATGACTGGGGGTGCTCAAAACCCAATTCATAAGCGATCTCACTTATGGTGCGTTCAGTTGTGGAAAGCCATTCCTTGGCTTTTTCGATCAACTTTTCATGGATGATCTGCTGCGTGGTTTGTCCTGTCAGCGATTTGAGCAGTCCCCGCATGTATTGCGGCGACATATTCAGCTTTTCGGAAAGCAACTGCACCGTGGGTAAACCATAAGCCGTGATATTTCCTTCAAAATAATCGGAAAGAAAATTTTCCAGCTTCTCCAAAAACTGATGACTCGCCTTTCTACGTGTTATAAACTGACGCTGATAAAAACGCTGGGAATAATTCAACAGGGTTACCAATTGAGAAATGATAATATCCTGGCTGAACTGGTCCAGATTGCTCTGATATTCCTGTTTGATATTCTCGATGATCTGCTGCATTTTTACCTCCTCATCTTCTGATAGGAACAGTGCTTCATTGATCGAATAGTCAAAAAATTCATATCTTTTGATCGAAGCAGAAAGTGCTGTGTTCCACAGAAAGTCCGGATGGATCATCAGCATCCATCCGGAAGGATTTCTTCCTTCTTCTTCACGTATTACGCTTAAAATCTGATGCGGGGCCATGCAGAACATTACCCCTTCATCAAAATCATAGTCATTCTGTCCGTACTTGTACTTGTGTTCCATGTCACGTTTTACCGAAATCATATAAAAATCAAACAATAGGCTCTGTTTACCGACTTTTGTTTGCTCGGTCATATCCTCAAAATTGATTACACTGATAAGCGGATGCTTGGGCGCCGGCAAACCGCGCAGTTTATGGAAATCGGAAATGCTCCTAATTCTCATGGGCTTATTATCGGACATGGTCTTACCTGCTTTTATATTTTAATGGAAAGGAACAAAATTACAGATTATCGGCGTTCCGAAAAATAATACGAACTTTTTAAATCTTCCAATAAGGTTGGATGTACGGGGTTCCAGTCCAGCACATTCCTTGTCCATTCACTTGAACTCCGATTGTCAAGCTTTGCAAAATGTGTAAACCAGGAAAAATGCTGCTCGGCTTCCTGAGAATTTAAAGAAACCAAAGGGATATTTAAACGCTCGGCAATTTCAGTGGCTACCGTTTTAAGCTCGATTCCCTCTTCAGTCACGGCATGATATCTAGTTCCACTGTCAAATGGTTTTTCTAGTGCCAAACGGTAAAGCCTTGCTGCATCCAGGCGGTGAACAGCTGGCCAATGATTATTTCCGTCGCCAATAACCGCTGAGACAGCCTTTTCTTTTGCTATTTTGATAAATAGCGGAACAAAGCCGATTTTATCGCCTTCACCATGCACTGATGGTGATAATCTGATCACAGCAACGTTCAAGCCTTTTCTTACCTGATCGTCCGCAGCATTTTCAGTTGCAACCCTTGGGTGCGGATGATTAACACTGCGATCCTGCTCGGTTGTCATACCATCTTTTGAAAAAAGTGCTGTGCCAGAAGTGATGAGAAAAGGTTTATCTGTACCAACCAAAGCATCTCCTATGGCATTAATTACTTCTTTATCTAATTCGCACATTTCTTGAAAACGCCCAAAATCATGAACAAATCCCAAGTGTATAACAGCATCAGCGGCTTTGACCCCTATCTTCAGACTTGCAAGATCAGTCAGGTCGCCACGGTGAGCCCCCGCTCCCGCTTCAATTAATTTCTTTGCCGATTCTTCCGACCTGGCAAGCCCGAGTACCTCGTAACCAGCTCCCAATAATTCCTGTACTACAGCTGTCCCAACGAAACCTGTAGCACCTGTAACGAATACCTTCATGTCTAACTTTATTTATAAAGTAAAGTTCAGAGTCTTTGTATCATTAAACGTATCCAAAAATAACTTTGTTGTAGCCAAAACTTACGATCTGAGTAAGAGTGGAGTGTCGATACCTTTATAGCAGAAGACTAAGATAGAATAAAAAGCAAAAAAGGCCAGAATAGTCCACACTGAAGGTCTAATGAGGAATTAAGAAATCTAAGACAGAAAGCGATGAAATCTGACATCTAGGCTTGAAGATTGAAAACAAACATCATTATATTTGAATTTATTAAATTGATTTAAAATCTTAATCAATACTATGACGAATGAATTATTTGAATTTGAAATTCTAAAAGCCAGTAGAACCAGGTTATTACAATTAATAGAAACTGTTGATAACAACATACTATTTAAAATCCCAGATAGCTTTAACAATAATATCGTTTGGCAAATTGGTCACTGTATTACTTCTCAACAGCGGCATATGTATATGCGTAGTGGGCTACCGATGCATATATCACAGGAATTTATGGGAATGTTCAAAATTGGAACCTCCCCGCATACTTGGGAAAGTACTCCAGATGTTGATGAAATAAAACATACATTACTTTATACAGTCGACCAACTTAGTAAAGATCTAGAATCGGATATATTTGTTAATTACCAGCCCTTTAGCTTACCTCTTGGCATTTCCGTCAATAATCACATTCAAGCACTTCAGGCAGCCAACTTTCATGAAGCCGAACACAGCGGAATAATATTAAATTATTTAAAACTTCTAATACAGTAGGGATACAAAATGTTTATTTTCTTTAATAAATATTTAGAATACCAAATTTAACCCAAGATCTCTATTATTGCCTATTCCCCCCAATATTGGTCCTAAGAATGCCAACTTTCATCCAGCCGAGTACAGCGGAATAATATTAAGAAACCAGGATCTCAAGGATTATAAGCCCCCCCATCCTATTCCTCCGCAGACTGAACAGTCCGTATCGTCACCAAAACAGCTCTGACATTCAAACAAAAAGGATCTTATATACCATTTTTTATCAAAAAACAATTCAATTCTAAAAGGGCTTCCATCCTCAGCCTCTACAAAAAATAAATTGAATTGTTTCCTTCTGACAGAGTCTCAATCAATTTAAAATCATAGTCATTGCCAATCAATATATATTTCTTTTCAAATGACGGGTAGAGAATTCCTTTTTCTACCAGTTTGTTAACGATTTTAGTATTATTCCTAAAAATTTTAAATACCTGTAAAAAATAGTCGAAAATTTCCTCTTTATCCATATCAATTAATACATATTTACCTATCCATATTTTTACTTATCCATATTTCTACCTTTTCAATTGAAGGAAAAGCTCCACTTGAAAACCGTCCTCCTCCACCATAAAAATACAAATGTATTTAAAGTGTTGAGTTGCCCCAATATTTATTCTTCCGTTAGGATGTCTTTTACCGCTGTATTTGATTGTAATGCCATCCACGATTACAAAACATGTTATTCTAGCACTGTACCTACACCGCTCTTTAACCTGTTGAATTCATCGTAGGTCTAGGTAAATGTACTCTATTTAAAAAAAACAAACCAGTAAAATGCTACGGATTATTAAGGCTATGGAATTAATTAACGATACCGATTTGAATATGACCGAGATCACGTACGAGATTGGCTATTCAAATATAGCTGCTTTTAGCAACAATTTTTATCTACTGACCAATATGAGGCCTACGGAATTTAAAATGAGATGAATCTGATATAACTAATGTATTTTTTTATCTGATATTATTTATTCATTTTTGTACCGATCAGTATATTTTAAAATATAATATGACTTAGTTCTATAGAATGTTGTATAATATAAAAAATGTAGTTATAAATATACCTAACGGTATATTTATAGAGATACAACTCATAAAATATAAAAATAGCATGGATATATAATGCAGGCCGATTGGAGTTCCAACAGCTTGCAGGAGACTAATAATTTATAAAAAATGAAAAGATTAATATTAATCGTCACAGTGATTACAGCTGCAATTATGGAATTGATTGATACGTCAATTGTCAACGTCGCATTGAACTACATGAGCGGTAATCTGGGAGCTTCCATGGAAGATATCTCATGGGTTGTAACCGCTTATGCCATCGCCAATGTGATCGTCATACCGATGACAAGTTTTCTTGTCAATAATCTGGGGCGTCGAAACTATTACATCGGTTCCATTATCTTATTCACCTTTTGTTCATTTATGTGCGGAAACTCATCGAATATATGGGAATTGGTGGCTTTCCGTTTTTTACAGGGTATTGGTGGAGGGGCTCTCCTTTCCGTTTCAGCTGTTGTTGTATATGAATGTTTTCCGAGAGAAAAACAAAATATAGCCAGTGCATTATTTGGGATAGGTGTATTTATCGGACCTACAATAGGTCCTACGCTAGGAGGCTACATCACGGATAATTTTTCGTGGCCGTGGATATTTTATATCAACGTACCGATTGGTATAGTCACAGCACTAATATGCCTTCGATTACTGCCTGAGTCTCCGGTCAGGGAAAAGATAAAACAGGTTGACTGGGCGGGAATATTTTTGCTTATCCTAGGTATCGGCTCCCTGCAGACAGTGTTGGAACGTGGTGAAACGGAAGATTGGTTTGAATCAAAAATGATTATCATTCTTTCCATAACGGCTGCTATTGCGCTCGCCTTATTTATTTTCCAGGAACTTACGACATCCGCACCTGTGGTCAAATTGCGAATTCTCAGCTATCCTTCTTTGAGTATTTCGGCTATTTTAACTTTTGTTACAGGTTTAGGCATGTTTACCTCAATCTTCCTTACACCGGTGCTGGTACAGCGGTTTCTCGGCTTCTCCCCCACTCAGGCCGGACTGGTACTTTTGCCCGGATCCATTCTTGCTGTATTTGCACTGATCATTACCGGAAGGGCTTTGCAGCGCGGAGTAGCCCCTTCTTTAATTGTATTGATAGGCTTTATCTGCTTCATTTACTTTAATTGGGCGATGTCCCAAATTAATCTCGACGTTTCTGCAGAAACAATAGCTCACCATTTGATTATTCGCGCCCTCGGCATGGCTTTGCTCACTGTACCACTGTCTACACTTGCTATTTCCCAGCTTGATCCCCAGAATATGGCTCAGGGAACAGCCATTAATAATATGATGCGACAACTTGGGGGGTCGTTCGGAATAGCCTTGATCAACACATATATCATAAGAAAAACTGCTCAGCATCGCATCGATCTGATTTCACATATTACGGCAGATAATATGCACCTGACACAACGAATCGAAAAATATAAAACACTCTTTTTGACGCAGGGACTAACAAATACAGAAGCAGAAAAGAAAGCCATGGGGCTACTGGAAAAAGTCGTTGTAAAACAATCTTTATTCAATAGCTATACAGATGCCTATATATTGGTAGGCCTCCTATTTTTGTCAGTCACGCCCATTCTTCTCTTTTTTCTGAAAGGAAACAAGAACAAAAAGATTATCATCGCCAATGCTGATCATTAATATCTGAATTATCGTGTTCCGCTTTTCAAAAGTGACGACAACCTCCTTAAGAGGTAAATTTCCACTTTATAGGATTACATCATGAAAGAATTTGATAACAGTAGACAGTTATTTTTCGATAAAAAAAAGACCGATTGTTTTATTTTATTTATACTTTTGTAAAGGATTAACATTCGCTGTTAGATGAAAATAACAAAATCTGAAAATACCAAACGGCTCATTATCGAGAAAACTGCATCTGTGTTTAACACCAAAGGCTACGCAGGCACATCGATAAACGACCTGATGACTGCAACAGGACTTTCAAAAGGTTGCATCTATGGTAATTTCGAAAATAAAGATGAGATTGCTTTGCAAGTTTTTGATCATAACTTCGCTAAGGTCACCCAGCATATGAAAGAGCGCATTCTGGCCACCGACAGCTCTATAGAACGATTGCTGGTTTATCCACAAACCTATAAAAACTATTTTAGGTACTCCTACTTTCAAGCTGGTTGTCCGATTCTAAATACCGCTACTGAGGCGGATGATACACATCCAAAGCTAAAAGAACGGGCACAAAGGGCGCTTGGATTTTGGAAGACATCGATCGAAAACCAAATAAAACGTGGTATTGTAAGACAGGAGATAAAAGAAGAAACAGACCCAACTGAATTTGCCGTGATCATGATTTCAATGATCGAAGGAGCGTTTATGCAGGCAAAGGTCAACAACCATATGACCGAGCTCAAAATAGCAATGTCTTTCCTTGAAAAATTAATTAGGAATCTGCGTGTATAATTATTTTTTACACTATAGAAAAGACCGATTGGTTTTTTTTAAAAAAGATTGTATTGGAAAAACAGAATGAAAAAATTCAACGAGAAGCATTATTGAATAAAACACATGTCTATATCGATATAGTTAAGAGTTAGAATATCGTTGAGTTGTTTTTAAACGAGGTTGCTTAAATATTAATAAAAAATATAAAAACATGATTGAGGGATTATATGAAACACACATTCAGGTGAGTAGCCTGGAAACTGCGGTTAAGTTCTACACGGAAGTAATGGGGTTGCAACTTGCACATTACGATGCAACCAGGCCGATCGCATTTCTTTGGATCGGCGAAAATAAGAAAGCAATGCTTGGACTCTGGGAGCAGCCGGAGAATTTACAGAAGCGACATTTTGCTTTCGGCTGTTCGAAAGATTTTCTACTGGAATCTGCCAATACTTTTTTACAAAAAAGAGAGTTACAGGCCTATAATTTCCTTAAAGACGGTACCAACGAACCGATGGTTTTTGCATGGATGCCCGCACTTGCGCTATACTTTGACGATCCGGATGGCAATCAGCTTGAATTCATCCATATTTTGAAAGGTGAAAGTAAGCCGGAACTTGGGGTACTCAGCTATCAAAAATGGGTAGAGATTAATGAATCTCATTAGAATAATATGCACATCGTAGGCAACTGTTTGAAGCATGATTTTTTTGCATTGGATGAATGGATAATACCTACCAATAATTGAATAAATAACAAGTTATGATTAAAAAATGGGAACCGTGAAATCACAAGCATTGGTCAAATGGTTTGATCGAAATTTCGATTTAGATATAGACAATTATCGTTACGAAGATAGCCTAACGCGCCTCGCATATTTTCCGGTAATTTTAAAACAATTACTGGAAAACTGTCGTAAATCAATTGCAACAGTGAAGGTTGTAGGTAAATGGTCTATTCACGAAAATATAGGACATTTGATCCTTTTAGAAAAACTCTGGAGCAGTAGGTTTCAGGATATAAAAGGAGGAAATCAAAATATGTCATCCGCTGACTTAAACAATTTCGCTACTGATCAGGCTTCTTTCAATAAATATCCGCTCAACAATCTCACTAAAAGTCTGGTACATGAACGAGATCAGACCATTGCACTATTACAAAATATGAATGAAGAAGATTTTCTGAAGACTAGTATACATCCGAGGTTAAATCGACCAATGTCAATCTTAGAGCTAATGCATTTTGTGTCCGAACATGATACAAATCATATGCGGTCCATGCTATTCATTATAGCTAACACAGAAAACAATTAATTTTTAACAACAAAAAGATTGGCTATTTATTTGAAATAATATACTGCCCGTCTTACTGTATATCTATTTAACTAAAAACCTGGCAAAACATTACATATGAAAAAGTTATCAATACTTGATTATCTTAATAAGATGATCAAAAAAGAGCTTATCAGAGATATGTACACGCACATGCAATATCCAACTGCAATATCAAACACCCCAGGTATGATGGTCAAGGAAATAGGATTGGGTACAGCGACAGTGGAAATAGACACGAAAAAAGAACAACATAGCAATCAGCAAGGAACTATCCATGGTGGATTGATATGCGAATTGGCAGATGCAGCAATAGGAACGGCTCATTCAACTTTATCAAGACAGGCGAATCCTTTACCAGTGTGGAACTGAAAATCAATTTTTATAGGCCGGTTTTTGAAGGTATACTTATAGCCAAAGCCTCAGCCCTACAAAATGGAAAAAATTTGAGTCATTATCAATGTGAGATTTTTTGCAGTGACGGAAAAAAAGCAGCCATGAAAATCAGTACAGTGATGACCTTAAAAGGTGAAAAAGCGAAGGGACGTTAGTTTATTTATTCCCATAACATTAAATTAGAATAATATTCATGAATAAAACAGTTTTTAAAACTCAAGAAGGAAAAAATAAGATTATCCGTGCGTACGATGATACAATCAATAGTGCATCATTGCCATTGAAAACCTATATGGTTCAAACAACTTTTGGCGACACCTATTTTTTGGAGTCAGGCAGTCAGCATCAAGAAATCCTAATCTTATTACATGGTGCATCTTCAAATGCAACCTCATGGTTGTCGGATATAGCCGAGTATTCAAAACAATATCGGGTAATCGCTATAGATATTCTCGGCGAAGCAGGAAAGAGCGCTGAAAACAGGCCATCTTATAAAACTACAGACTTTGCAGATTGGTTAAAAGAGATTTTCGACAAACTCAATCTGAGCAAGGCAACTATAATTGGCTTATCACAAGGAGGTTGGCTAGCATTACGATTTGCAATAAGCTATCCGATATTAGTCGACCGACTTATTTTGCTGACACCAGCCGGAATAATTCCGACAAAAAAAACATTCATTATAAAAGCCCTTTTCTATAGTCTATTGGGAAAAAAGGGCCGTATCTTGATCAATAGATTGGTATTAGGAATCCAATCTGTGGACAGTAAGATTGTTGCATTTATGGATTTAATACAAAGCAATTTCAATGCGAGGATAGAAAAAGAGTATATTTTTTCAGACGCTGAACTGGACAATTTAACGATGCCGGTTTTATTTATTGGTGGGGATCAGGATGTAATCCGCTCGACACAGGATATTACTGTAAGATTGGAAAATATACTTAGTGACTTTACAGCAATCACAATTCCACAGATGGGACATGTATTGTTTGGCCTAACAAAGCAAATATCCCCTTATCTAAAAAAGACAAGACGCTAATTAAACGTACGATAAGAATGAGTTCACGTATAAACTACAGTCACCTCAAAATTCCCTTTGACACATTGGAGCTCTATATTCTTTCCGATGGATTTTTTGATATTGGCCCCTATCAGCCTATCATTGCACCGGATATTTCAATTACGGATCTTCAAAAAGAATTAAACCGTCTTCGTTTACCAATGAGCATTTACGAAGCCCCTATAAACGTGATGCTCATCAAAAAGAACGATCAACTGATTTTAGTGGATACCGGTGAAGGATTTTACGATAAACAAAACGCGGGAAAATTAGTTTATAGCCTGGAAAGCGCAGGGTTTCGTACTACAGATATTTCTGATGTATTGATCACCCATAGTCATCGAGACCATATTGGTGGTATTTTAACCGAAGACGGAAGTTTAGCATTCCCAAATGCGAGATTTTACATTTCGCGAGCTGAAATAGAATTTTGGTTCGGAAGCCATCCAGATTTTTCAGCTAGCTTAAGACCCGAATTTGGCAACTCGTCCATATCCATGGTACGGCGGATACTCGGCACTATTATGTCTCGTTTGGAGCTATTTGATGCTGGGGATGAACTGTTCTCATGCATTAAAACTCTGGCTGCTCCGGGGCATACCCCTGGGCACATTATATTTACTGTTTTCTCCGATCAATTGTCTATTACGCATCTGGTAGATCTGGTTCATAGCCCTTTATTGATTGCAAATCCAATGTGGGGCACCCAATGGGATGTTAATTTTTCATTAGGTAACATCAGTAGAAAAGATATACTTGAACAATGCTATAATCAAAACAGTCTAGTTTGCGCTTCCCATCTTCCCTGGCCTGGAATAGGCTATATCAATCGCGTCCATGACCAATATCAATGGATTCCAAAGCCTTATAATTCACCCCTGGTCCTTAATTTGTAATCTCGCATTGAATTATTTAGCGATAAAATCTGAAATATTCTCTATCAGAGAAGGAAACAGCTCCTTTGGTAGAGCGTGTCCCGTGCCATTCTTTAGAATCAGATCGCAATTATGTATATTACTTTTTAAATCCGCCGCATGCGCAGCACCAAATAAAGGATCTTGATCGCCGTGTATCATCAATGTTGGTACATCAAGACAATGGAGTACATGTGGGTTGTACGTATAACTTGCAAGTGCAATGATCTGACGAAAAGCTTTTATCAGAGATGACTTTCGGTATTCGTCTTTGATAATTAGCTCACACTCCTTTTCCTCATTGAACCGATATCGGTTGTCATAAATCGCTTTCATAAAGTCGACTTTTTCTTTTATGAAGATTTGCCTATCACCTTGAAAACTTGTGGTTGAGTTTGTTAGTTTTCTTATCATTGCGTCATCAACTTTTGGGAGAGTAGGATTAAAAGATGAGGACATAAATAAAATCAATGTATTGGTCAGTTCGGGATATTTATATGCAAATAACTGTGCAATGATACCACCCATCGACCGTCCGACAATATGTGCGCGTTGGATGCCGAATGCATGCAGCAGATCTCTTATGTCGTCGGCCATATCTATTAAAGAATAAGGAGCAGCGTGTTTTCCGGGCTGCTGCAAAAAATCGTCTAGGGAAGAACTATGGCGGTCGTTGCCACTATCGGAAATAAGAGTACTTTTTTCCGCAGTCTCTATTATCGAAGCGGAGCACACGAAATCCTTCTTCTGCAAGCTTATTACAAAATCAGAGTTCCCAACGGGTCATTTGGGTATTTAACCCACTGACCAAGACAATAGTTTCTTTATTTTTTTCGCCAAATATTTCATAATAGATGACAGTATTTTTCAGCTCAATATATTCCATATATAATTTACAATGATTGCAATTTCCAAAGACAAAAGTCTTGAGTCCTAGATAGGACTAAACAATGTTCTGTCTAAAAACTCAGTTTTTCTTTATTTTTTGTCTATAGGCAAATTAATGTTTAGAGATCACCGCCTAAGACCTTTAGCTGGTTCGAAAAATTTTTTAGATCTTTTGTCCCTATCCCATCTAACAGCTTTTTGGAGATGTATTCGGCTGTAACGCTCGCCTCCTTATAAACCTTATCTCCGACAGTACTGAGCTTGACGTAGCTTACGCGAGCATCCCTTTCATTACTGTCCTTTTCAACAAGTCCTATTTTTTCCATAGGTGAGATAATGCGCGTAATCCCTGATGCAGTTAAACCGGTATTTTCGGCCAAGTCTATCCGCTTTAAACGGTTGCCAGGGGCTTTGCTTAAAATATGCAGTATCATAAAGTCTGTAAGACTTATTCCATGCAGGCTCAAACCGTCAAATTTCTTGACAAGGACAGATTGAACTTTTATAATGTTGAGAATCGTATTTATTTCCATGACCAAAATATTTGCAATATATTTGACTATTCAAATATATTGCAAATATACAAGTTTTTTTTAATAGGTCACGAAGCAATACTTTTTCTATGATTTAATCTTAAAGGTATATTTGTAATTCAGATTGAAATTATAGCGTTTGGTATTCTGTCCGTAATAGTCGTTGACAGCATCAAGGCTTTCCTCAATGGTGGTGTGGGGGATTGTTGCAATAGCTGTAGCGGTATTGGTTAGACCTCCACCAAAGATAAAATTGCCATTTACAAAAAAACCAACTGTATTCTTTTCGTCAATAAAATAGTCCACACCAGTCTGGGCAGCCATTTTCTGAAGTTTGTCCACATCGATCATATAGCTGTCATAGAACTTTCCATTTTTTAGCTGGCGATCATTGTAATACCCCAATGTATGATTATATGTTCCAAAAACATTAATCTTGTTAACTCGATAGTTAAAGGCAAGGTTTTCCAATTGTTTGGGACTGATTCCATAGGCAAAAGCTGTGGAAATGCTTCCATTTTATCCTTTTGTCTAATTTTTCTTGGTTTTTATATTGATTATACCAGGCGCTCCAGTGGCAAGAATATTCCAATTAATAAGAATTTTTATATGGAAGTCCTTCGGTTTATAATAAAATCTTTTTTTCTCAAGATTATTTATCGTTGCTCTGAATGGTTTTTGTCAGCCTTACGATCAAACATAACCGGTTTTTCGCTACCGTCCAATAGAATTCCTATACCTTGAATCTGACCGTCCACATCGCTAAAAAAGTTAAATAAAAGATTACTTGGTTCTGTATCCACTACGCCATTTTTATCTACTAAATGTGGGTCAAAAACGTCATAATGTCGATGTAGAAGGATAACTTTCTCATACCCCAGCTCACTGTACAAGTGACTATCTTTGAGCTTTATCTCAATAATTCCATAAGCGGGATTTTCAAAAGAACCAATGTATTGTTTTAAGGGATGGGAAGCTTTCGTCGATGGAACAGGTAACTTTTCTACTTCTTTTTTTACCTGACGCAACGAGTCGATTTCTGCCTTTTTCTCTCCATTCCAATCAATTGGATCCAAGCCCAAAAGTATATCCGAGATAGAATTTCTGACTACCGTGGGAACCCTAGATACGTTTTGATTGGTTAATACGACAATTCCGAGTGTATCTGTTGGAAAAAATGATACGTTTGCAGAAAATCCGTTTATATTGCCACCATGTTCTACTTGATAATGCCCTCTATAGGACCCAATCATCCAACCTAAGCCATAGTTAGAGAGGAAAACATCTTTATGCTTGTCAGGTAAACCAGCATCCATCACCATCTGAGAACTTGCAGCCTCCTTTATATAATCTGTCGGAAGTATTTCCTTCCCATTAAAATAACCTTGGTTGAGCCAAACCTTGAGCCAATTAGACATGTCGCTCACACTGCTGTTGATGCTTCCTGCAGGCCCCATACCATTAATATTATAATAATCAATCTGTTTTATCGTATTGTCTTTAGAAAGTGAATAGGGCAAAGAAACATCACTATCCCGCTGAAATGCTAGAATATCGGTATTGGAACGCGTCATTTGTAGGGGCGTAAAAAACTTTTCTTGAATATTCTGTTCCCATGTTTTACCGCTTAGTCGCTCTACAATCATTCCTTGCGCAAGGTACATAAAGTTGTTATAGAACCATTTCATTCGCAGGCCTGAACTCGGTTTCATAAATCTGACCCTCGTAATCAGCCTATCTCTATTTTTGCTATTGAACAGAAACCAAGATAAATCATAGCGGGACAACCCAGTCCTATGCGCCATCAAGTCCTTAAGAACAATTTGATTGTCCATTTCATCATTGTAAAACTTTAATGCTGGCAATAAAGCTACTGCTCTGTCCTCAAATGTCAGTTTGCCATCCTTTCTCAACAAACCTAATAATGAAGCGGTAAAAGCTTTGGAGCTTGAACCTATGGCAAAAAGAGTATTCGGTGTGACCGGTTTTTTCTGAGCGAAATCGCGATAGCCAAATCCCTTACTATAAATTACGTTATCACCTTTTACAACAGCGACGGCGAAGCCTGCTACATGATGATCTTTTAAAACGCGGTCAAGTATTGAATCAATTGCTGCAAATTGATCTTTCGGCTCAATTATTTTCCCAACTTGAGAAAATAACGATAGAGAAAACAAAAAGCCCAAAATAAAGGTTATCAGGAGTTTCATACCAAATGGGAATTTATACGAAAATACTTATTCAACTTGATTTCCACAAACGTTCTCCTCTTTCCCTTTCTGACTGCAACACAGTTAGGATTTTTCTCCAAAAATGAAAGAAAAATGCAAGGTGCTTCAATCTATTCCAAATTATAGAAATATTGACCTCTAAGTATCAATTGTATCATTTTAATAGAGTTATGTTAGATTCCCAGAGAACAGAAAAGATACCCAATAAAAGTCAATTTTTCTCCGGTTTTATCAGTGCGTGATTGTCGGAAGTCTATGATAGAGAAATTATTGACCCATGTCAATCTTTTTTTTCGAAAAAAAAAAGAACTTAGTTTATATAAAACAAAAGAAACAATAATAAACAGAATTAAAAGGCACATTATGAAAAAAATAGCTATTAATGGATTTGGCCGCATCGGACGTGCCGCTTTAAAAATAATAACAGAAACTACTGACCTTGAAGTTGTTGGAATCAATGATCTGATGAGTATTGAAAATGCTGCCTATCTGCTTAAATACGACAGTAACTATGGGAGATATGAAAAAGATGTCCGCATCGAGGGAGATACACTTGTGGTCAATGGAAAAGCTGTTAAATATACAAGCATAAGGGAAATTGAAAAATTACCTTGGAATGATATCCAAGCTGATATCATTATCGAAAGTACGGGAATTTTCACAAACAAAGCAGATGCAGAAAAACATCTGACCTCTGGAGCAAAATTTGTAGTCATCTCGGGTCCGACCAAAGATACGCCTACAGTGGTTCACGGGGTAAATACGGAAGACGGAAGAGTTTCTGTTTTTTCATGCGCAAGCTGTACTACCAACAATATAAGTCCAATAATCGAAATATTAGGCAGAAGGCTCGGGATAAAAAAGGCAATCTTAAATACCACACACGGATATACGGCTTCACAGGCTCTTGTAGATGCTCCTTCAAAAAAAGAACCGCGTATGGGAAGAGCGGCAGGAATAAACCTTGCTCCTGCTGCCACAGGTGCTGCAATAGCGACAACCAAAGCACTTCCGCAATACGCGGGAAAATTTGACGGAATCGCTGTCAGGGTGCCAGTCCCAGTAGGTTCTATATCAGATATTACTTTTATCGCGGAAAGGCCTACTACGATCGAAGAGATCAACCAAATTTTGATCGAAGAATCAAAAACCGATCGATATAAAAAGGTACTAACAGTAACAAACGAGCCTTTAGTATCTACCGATATCATCAAAAGCCCATTTGCTTCGACAGTCGATTTGGAAATGACCAGAGTTGTCGATGGTGATCTAGTAAAAGTGATGGCATGGTATGATAATGAATGGGGATTTACCAACCAAATGATAAGACAAATTCAATCGATTTAGAGTGATAACAACGAAAAGTTGGATATACAAGCCCCTTCAATAATTTGAAGGGGCTTTTTTCTAATCAATACGCAGTATATAAGCTATTCTTTCGTGTAATTTGATTTCCCATTTATATCAACTGATCCACCTAGATACTTTGGTTTTCGGTTTCTTATTACGTCCAATACGGCTTTGGTAACCGATAATTTTTCTCTCAGTGTGTAGTATTTATAACCGGGATAAGCACCTCGGTCCGCACTATAGCCAAATGACTTTATGCCCATTTTGTCGCCTAGATAAAGACATCTGTTTAAGTGATATTTTTGGGATACCAAGATTGCTGTGTCAATATGAAAGATATGTTTTGCACGATACATGGTCGAATAGCTATCAAAGCCCGCGTAATCGATGTATATTGCTGTGGTATCAACACCATTTTTCTGGCAGTATAATTTCATTACGGTAAGCTCATCGTACTCATCTCTTCCGTTATCTCCCGACAGTAGTATTTTATCTACTTTGTTGTTTTTATATAGCGAAATCCCAGCATCCAGCCTATCTTTTAAATACCGACTGGGCTGATCGCCATTTATTCCCGCGCCAAAAATAACAGCTACTTTAGCTTTGGGCACATCTTTAAGTTCGGTGAAAATCGTCTTTTCTGTTTTGGTCGTTACATTGCGACTAGTTAACAAAACCAAAACCAGTGCTATTAGGCTTAGGACGATAAGCACTAATATGAACTTTCTTATTTTTTTCATCAGTTTAACTTTTCAATGATTCTGCAGGATCATTTTGAACCTAAATTTAGTGGTAATAACACCAATAAATTGAACTAATTATAATTCGCTGGAAATGAATTATAATTCGCTATATAGAATTTCCTTCTATTCCACCATATTAAAATAGGAATCATGTTTCAAGATTACATTTAAGATACTAGTATACCCCACGCTCACGAAGATGGTCGCATTTTTCGTTGGCTATCCATAGCTGGCTTTGAGAATTTTTCTATTTCTATACTTTTTTATGAAATGCTCATAACATTGCCATTTTTAATTATATTAATATTAGCTCCGATCGGCTTGTATTATAATTGGAAGAGCTATAAGACGAAAGAAGAGCCCAGAAAAAAAAGGACAATGTTCTTTATGGGGCATCTTTTCTTCTGCATGATGATCATTTTAATGTTTGTGTCTGTAATTAAGGGGCTAATTGATCATAATTGGTAAAATTAATTTCACTACTGTCCTACAGTATCAAAATAATATTCAATTATCTTTGAAAAATTAGCTTAAACATCAAAATTAAAAATATTAAAGTCTTTGTCGATAAGAATATATCTTAGAATACCAATAACATAATAGGCCAAAAGCGATTAAAGACCGCTCCAACCTTCAAAAGCAACTAATGCCTAAATACAAATTAACAAAAAATACAATGCGTTAGAGACATAAATTAATTCAATCGATTACGCTTTTTTATACATTTAGCTAAATTTAACTTTGTCTAATCATTAAGCTCAAATCAGAATCTCCATAGGTTGCTAAATACATTGTTACTTTTAAGTTGGTACGCCACTTAAAAGTAACAATGGGTATAAGCTCAACGACTATTTCTTATGAAAGACATTTGTTTGGCGGAATTATTTTATTTACATAATCTTTGACTTCATAAATCTCGGTTCTTTTTTCTTCAAAGTTTTCTTTCAGCTCCGTTACTGAATAATTCTTGTCAAAACTGCCAATAGCCGTCGCAATCATCAAGATAATATCTACAAAAATTGCAAATCCAATCCCACAAATAATCAAAAATATTTTTAGAAAACTCTTCATTTGTTGTTATTATTGCTGTTATTCCATTGATTAGGTTGCAGCCGTAGCTCAAATTTAAACAATTTTCAAGGCATATCCTTTAATCTCTTCTCGGTAATTATTGCTGACAACAAAATTTCGAAACATATTATTAATTCCTGTTTTAAAAGAATAGAAATTTATGTATATAATAATGCAATTGTTTTTATTAATCGGCCACATTCTCTTACACAAGAGAACGTATGCAACGGACTCAACTTCGTTTAAATGCCTATTACGATATAATATAAGCTGTGTGAGATAATCCGATCTTATGTCTCATGATCTTCCGGCACTATTTCAATAAATAATCTCCTATTACTTTTATAATCGAGCATTGAATAAAGATAAATGCACTAATCAGATTAAATACTTGCCTTAGGGCAAGAAGTCAAGGAAGTTTAAATCGTAGTTTTATAAAAAAACAACCACAGTTTAATTATGAAATATCTGTTTTTAGCTATCACATTTAGTTGTATTGTCCTATTTTGGTTTGCTGTACAGCGTAAACTTGCGGTAATCGTTTATATAGTATGGTCGCTCATCATATCAGCTGCAGCATTTTCAGGATTCTTCATACAATTTCCACCCTCATTCGGTTTGACATTATTGGGTACAGTATTCACAGTATTCTATTGTACAAAATTATTAGCTGATTCAATGGTAAATGTATATCTGCTGTTGGCCATTCATGTTGTACGCATACCTGTAGAATTTATTCTCTTCGCATTATTTCAAGCGAAGATACTTCCGAGAGAAATGACCTTTATAGGCTGGAATTTCGATCTAATCTTTGGAATTACCGCTTTGATATTTTTGATAGGAAGTTCGTTCAACCGAAAAATTTTCAATTCACAATTATTTATCCTGTGGAATATATTTGGTATTTGCTCACTTTCGATTGTAATTACTTTAGGCATATTATCATCACCTCTTCCAATGCAAATGATGGGATATAATCAGCCCAATATCGCTGTTCTACAGTTCCCATATGCCTTACTCCCTAACCTGATTGTACCGTTCATCATCTTATCACACATTCTCTTACTTCGAAATTTAATTACTTCGAGGGCCTAATAGCAGCTAGCTTCTTTGTCATGCATTTGGCGTATTTTATGTAAAAAAATAGTCATTCGGAACAGATGTTGACAATATACAATACCTTTCAATAATATGGGAGGTCTTATCTTTTATAATTAATATCTTTGCCGTATGAATATTGAACAGATCAAACAGCCTTTCCTTAAGAGGTTTCCAGGAGATTTTTCCAATACCCCTACACAAAGAAGCACGCCAAAAGTGCTATTTGCTACGATTGAACCAGTTGGGTTCGAACAGCCTCAACTGATTGCTTTTAATGAGACTCTTGCGGAGGAAATAGGGCTGGGAAAATTTGAAGAAAAAGATCTTAGTTTTCTAGTAGGATCTCACCTACCCGCCAATATTCGGGCATACGCTACAGCATATGCGGGGCATCAATTTGGTAATTGGGCGGGACAGCTTGGTGACGGCAGAGCTATCCTTGCTGGCGAAATTACCAATTCCGAAGGTAAGAAGGCAGAAGTTCAATGGAAAGGAGCCGGTTCAACCCCCTATTCGAGACGTGCCGACGGAAGAGCCGTATTGAGATCTTCTGTACGTGAATACCTGATGAGTGAAGCCATGTATCACTTGGGCATTCCAACCACTAGGGCTTTAAGCCTTGCCTTTACTGGAGAAGATGTCATCCGAGATATCATGTATAATGGCAATCCACAATACGAAAAAGGAGCCGTAGTGATAAGAACAGCCGAAAGCTTCCTCCGCTTCGGACATTTTGAACTGATGTTTGCGCAAGGCGAACACAAATTATTACAGGATCTGCTAGATTTTACTATTGAAAATTACTTTCCCGAAATTGTAACGTCTGATCATCAGAAATATAGAGACTTCTTTGAAAAAGTATGTATCCGTACCGCAAACTTAATGGTGGAATGGTTCAGAGTCGGTTTTGTACATGGCGTAATGAACACAGACAATATGTCTATCTTAGGCTTAACCATCGATTATGGTCCTTATTCAATGATGGATGAATATAATTTAAATTTCACTCCAAACACTACGGATTTGCCAGGAAGAAGATATGCATTTGGAAAGCAGGCACAGATTGCACACTGGAATCTATGGAAACTTGCAAATGCCCTACAACCCATCATCAACGATGAAAAATTCCTTGAAAACACGCTAAATAATTTTGGCGTTTATTTTTGGGAGACTCATGACAAAATGCTTTGCAAAAAATTCGGGTTTGATAAGCTCAAAAAAGAGGATGCAGCATTTTTTGCCAACTGGCAGGGATTAATGCAGAATCTGGAATTGGATTACACCTTATTTTTCAATCAACTGGAAAAAGTATCATCTGACGTTGATTTAAATGAGCATTTCGCCTCGGTGGCTTATACGGCTTTAAATGAAGAAAAAATCACAAAACTTGAAGTCTTCTTGGAACAGTACCGAGCCCGCCTGCAAGCAAATTCAATTTCAAAAGCAGCGTCTCGGGAATTAATGGGGAAAACAAATCCGAAATTTATACTGAGAAACTATCTACTTTACCAATGTATTGAGGAAATCAGTAATGGAAAAACAGAGATGTTGATGAAACTAACGCAAGCTTTAGAAAATCCTTATCAGGTATTGTTTCCAGAATTTTCTGTAAGGCGTCCTTCCAGCTATAATGACACAGCAGGATGTTCTACCCTTTCATGCAGTTCATAACATTATGTAGTGTTTTAGAAACAAATTAAACGCCTAATTGCCAGCACTGAACGAATGCTAACCGCTTAGTGTTGACATATAATTCCGAATCGTTAAGATTTGAACAAATCATTGTATTTTTCAACTATCAGCAATAAATAATGTGCTATTCAAAGCATCGTAAAGGAACACAATTATAGACTTCGGAAAATTCTGCTTTACTGTCTACACTAATTTTTGTATCTAAACTATTAGGTTCGTGTATAACGGTGACAATACGTCTATAGCTATAATAGGCGTATTCATGATTGCCCGCTAATGGAAACAAAATAAAAAAACCTCCTCCTGCCCACTCGCTTGGCACTATTAAATCACCATTTTTATCCACTGCAAGACAAATGCTTGTCGTAGAGAATCTGTTCAACAAAACATAGATGTCAATATCTGTATTCCTAATGGAAAAAAAATTGCTCGGCTCAGACTTAACTTTTCTGGTTTTCTCACGCACAACATTTCCCAAGGTATCGATCAGCTTGAACAGCATTTTATTTTTTCTTGTTAGTTCCAATGACGTTTTGTAAAGGTATTGTAGACTGTCGGTTTTATAATAATCTGGCTCAATAAAGTTCCATAGGCACACTTTATTGTATTTGGAACTCTTTTCCTGGCTACCATCATTTCGGCCGGGTACCTTCTGAGGAAAATTATCGAAGATATAGACCTCCTTCAAACCTATCTGAGAGACGCTATGATCATTGGCATTTTTCGCTAAATATTTAGGAGATATGGATATGCAGGAGCTATAAAATAACACGAATAGAAGGGGCAATAGTCCAATTGTAACTCCATACACCGTCTTGTCAAATACATTAATCCGCTTCATATTATGTGTTCGTTTTTAGATTTCTCATCTTTGTCTATCTTGCATTTTTCAGATATATATTACTAGCTAGCTATTCTGCGATTACTTATTTTGAAAGATAAATAAAAATGAGGATTTAACATTGATTTTCGACCTTTGGTTTTCTATTTTTACGATTTGCGAATTTTCTAAAAATGATCATACAAAGCAGCCAGCCAACAAGTAACCCCGCAAATAGATAAGACTCTAGATGCATATCCTGAAAATGAACGCTCGGTATATCAGCTTCGGAAGTAAACTCGGCTCTCTTTAACAGATCACGTATCTGAGTAACTTTATATTTTAGATATATAATGCGCATGGCACCACATATAAGCCCTGAAGAGCTGATAATAAGTAACGAAAGCAGCTGATTTTTTACGGAGAATATTTTACAGTAAGTGGTAACGGATAGGTACAGAAAAGGTATAATTCCAAAACAGGAAATAAAAATAAGTATTGGCAAAACCTGGCCAGGTAGACGCCAGCTATCCTTAAACAAGGGACTTTCACCTATAATTTCGGTTGTAAAAAACATTAAAAACCGATCTCTAATTAAAAAGGCAACCAGACACAATACGAATGACAATCCAATCATAACTATTTTGCATCTCATAGCTATTTATTTCTCAATAGTAAAATTTCCATACAATTTCATAATTTAAACAAAAATACAACCGCATTTTCGATATCTAAGAATACGTTTATAATTCGCTAAGCTATCTTTATCATCCGCTATAACTTAGAAATTTCCGAGAACAAACTGATCAGACAATTATAAAAGAGTGTCCTTATCCTAGATTAGATATGTTCATACATTTTTATAGATTATCGGCTTAGACCATTTTGGATATTGCTTTTACATTGTTCTATCTGCTTTTTCATTACCTTAAGTTCCCGTATCTTCATGTCTATCTGTTCGAGTTTAAGATCGAGGACTTCCATTTTACGTGCCTGAGTTAGCTCCTTTTGATACCATGCATCAATAACCTGTTTAATTTCAGCTAAGGTAAAGCCTACAGCTTTCGCCATCTTTATAAACCTCAGTTTTTCGGCGACTTCATCATCGTAGTAAACGTAATTATTGGATATTACATCCTTTTTTGTCATGCCGGAAATAAGTCCGCTCTTTTCATAAAAGCGTATGGTTCCAATAGGCATGTTTGCTTCCTTAGCTAGCTGACTAATTAATTTCACCTGATAATCAATTACTTAATATAAATAACGCAAGTATATAGTATACTTCATACTTGTAGGTTGTAAAAATACAGGTTAAATTTGTCAATAGAAAATCAATAGTAGTTATCAATTATTTTTTTATCATGGAAACAGCATATTCCGACAAAGAGCTTATTAAACTAGTCCCCGGCTTCACAAATAATTATATTGTATTAAATGATCTATCGATCCATTATGTTCAGGGAGGCAAAGGAGATCCCATAATTCTGATTCCAGGTTATCCAGAAACATGGTGGGCATACCATCATGTCATGCCGATATTAGCGGAGAACCACCAAATAATTGTAGTTGAAATTAGAGGAATGGGTAGCTCAGATAAGCCGGAAAATGGCTACGAGAAGAAGAACATCGCCAAGGATATCTACGAATTAGTCAAGCATTTGGGCTTCGATAAAGTTTCTATTGCGGGTCATGATATCGGTGCACATGTAGCATTTAGTTTTGCCTGTAATTATTCGCTGGCAACAAGTAAATTAATATTGCTGGATACACCACATCCAGACCCTAGCATGTATAAGCTTCCTATGTTACCTATTTTGGAAACCAGTTATTTGTATCCATGGTGGCTCGCTTTCAATCAGGTAAAAGAACTGCCAGAAAAGTTACTTGAGGGACGCATGTCAATCGTCATCGCTTGGTTGTTCGATAACCTGCTGATTAATAAAGATAGTATAAGCCAATTTGATAAATCTGTTTATAGCGCGGCTTATGACAATAAGGATGCCATTCGCTGTTCAAATTCATGGTATCAGGCTTTTCCACAGGATATTAAAGATTATGACAGCTATAATAAATTAGAGATCCCCGTCTTAGCAATTGGTGCAAGTGGTTATGACTTGCTCCATCATTCTTTGCCGGCGATCACAAGCGATTTAACACTTAAAAAAATTGAAAACTGTGGCCATTTTATTCTCGCTGAAAAACCTAATGAAACCGCTGAATTGATCAATGAGTTTTTAGCTAGCTAAAACTCACATTGTTTTTAGCGAAGTCTATGATTTTCTTCAGCTCAAGTTTTTGGTCAGTTTCTTGAAAGCTGTATAACGATATTGACCATCTAATTTCAGATGAAATTAACTCCTAATCAAATAGCAGTGTTTGCGTTGGCTATCCCAGTAGCTTTTTATCCGCGAGGGTAAGCTTATATTTCTCTGGTTTCGTAATAAAAACGTCAGAAGCTATAGTCTACTCCAAAACTGATATAACCCGGCAAAAGTTTATATTCGGTGCTGGTATTATAAAGGTCTGTCAATTCAGCATTTCTGAAAAAGCGAGTATTGAAAATATTTTTTGCAGTCATAGTAAATCTTGCCCTATGCTGTCGCAATTCATAAGCTAAGGAGAAGTCCGAAAAATAATAGGTCTTAGAATCCTGGCCAAGGAAACTACCAAAGCGATAAGATTCATTTTTCAGATTACACTGAATGTTTTTTCCCATAGTCAAAAATACATTCAGAAATCCGCGGCTATTGCTGAGCGTAGTTTTGCTGTCTGAGCGATAGGTAACCGACTGTAAGGCATAACCTGTATAAATATTCAACCTTGATTTCCATGCACTTCGAAATGTTAGCCCATAATCATAAGTGTCTGTATGGATCTGACGATTACCCACGCCCACCACTACCGTTTGGTAATCTGCTGTATTTGCCCCTAAGTCCAATCGAAGATTCCCTCCCAAAGCCTTCACGTAATAGTTAAGATCTACCTTATAATAACTACTCTTTTTGTTTTTAAGCAACACTTGCTGCACAAGGCTGAAATTGGGATCTAAACTGCTCGATGTACCCACATAATCAAACAGAATCTGATGTCCGCCCGAAAGGTTCGCAAAAAAACGATCTGTCATACCGCCATAGGTGTACATCAGCGTGCCGCCAGAACTACTTAAGGTCGCTAGATTATCCATTCCTCGAATAAAGTTTCGAATCCCTGTCGTATAATAATGAGGAACTAGCTCGGTGAGTGAGGTATTCTGTTGCTGAAAATAGAGGTCTGTTTCGAGTCGGCCTTTTGGGTGGATAGCCCATTTCCCTGATAATCCCGGAGAAAGTAACAGGTTATTTTTATATTTGGGTTTACCAAAATCAATCAACCTGTTCTGTACAAGACCTGCCTGCAAGCGGGGTGTCAATTCCCATTTATTTTGTTTAAAGGTATACTTGGAAATAAGGTTCGTCTGAAGCACCTTTAAGTCCATAGCATTGGAAAATCCAGAGGGAGAGACTGCTGTCCCGTCTAACTCGTCTGGAGTTGATAACAACTTCAATTCCGTGTTAAGCTCTTGTTGCTGGCAGGCCATATTGAAGGCCAACTCAAAAAAATCACCATTTTTCTTTCGGCTTACATAGTGTGTAGTAGCACCCAGATACTGTAGATTGTTTTCGATATGTTGTCTTACCGCATGGATATCTTTACCTCCAAACAAGTTTTCATAATAATATTGATTTATACTATAGTCCAATGGCGACTGCTGCTTTATCCAACGTAGTGAGCTCACCAGCACATCCCGCTCCGAAAATTTGTAGCTATGACTCAGATTGTGGTTGGTCAAATATCCTTTACTTGCGGTCAGTTCCTCACTTTGGACACCATTAAACAATAATGTGCCCAAATCATTTTTTCGTAGAGAACCTAATGTACCTGAATAGCTCAACAGCGTACGCTTATTGGGCTCAAACTGCAGCTCTAGTTTCGTGAAGTAGTTATCGATGTTTCTGGTAAACTGATAATCTTCGGTGTTGGTAAATTGAATATCCTCCAAATGATAGCTCTGCACGGTATTTCGGTAAAATGATTTTTTAGTAGGATTTGCAAAACCCAGCCATTTGATCTTTAACTGTGTGGTCGGATTTAAAATGGTATTCAAGGACAACAACTTATCATTATTGAAATTCGTTCTTTTATAATCAAAACCGGGCAGATTCGGCGTATTATCTATCAAAGTCGGTGTTGTTATTCCCACACCAATCTGACCTGGTTCATCAGGAGAACCAGACTGGATCAGGTGGTTGATACTGCTTACGGCATCCACTCCATTATTGTTAGCAGCGCCTAATAAGTAATATTTGTTCATTTTTCCGAAATTCATCAGGTTAGCATTAGCCTGATAATATTTTGGACCTATAGGAACTACCTGTGCATCCACTGAGCCCAGCCACTGTGCCCGACTTTCCTCCTTAAGCTGCAGATTTAGTGCAATTTTGTCCGAATTCTCGATACCTTTCAGCTGTTTATTATTAGAATACCGTTGCAATATTTGAATTTTTTCCAAGGGACGAACGGACATGCTTTGTGTCAGCAGGCGATAGCCCTTTTCAAAAAAATCGTCCCCTTCAACCATCACTTTTTCCACTTCTTTATTGCCTATTTTGATGCTACCATCGGTGCCCACCTGAATGCCGGGAATCTTTCGAAGCAGATCCTCTACCGTACGCTCGTCGCCCTGCAAAAAGGATTTCACAGCAAGCTCAATGGTATCTCTGCCCCGACGATAAGGCCCTTTGGAGTGGACAATCACTTCCTGCAATTGTTCCACTCCTCCAGCTGATAACTGTACATCAATCAGCGTATCGGCCTGCGTCGGTGTAATAAAAAGGGAAACAGGTTTAAAGCTCAGCGCCTTGAATACCAACGTAAATGATCCACTTTGAGCTGTTTGCACATGATATTTACCCTGGCCGTCGCTAAACGTATAAGCTAGCATTTTGTTATCATCATCACGCCGTAGATCAATACGTACCCCTCCTAACGGTTTTCCCTCAGTACTGACGCTTCCATGGATAGCAAACTGTCCACGTACGGCAATACATAACAGACAAAAGCTGAGTAAGGCCGCTATCCGTTTATTAATGTTCCCATTCATACACTTGCTCTACACTGCCCCTAACTTTTTGCTTCTCAACGCTCACGCCCTCCATCATTGGCATTTTACTGTACATAATACGCATTTGTTCTTCATTGAATTGGTCGTCTTTTTTAATAAACTCTTCCAGACTCAACTTGGGCAACGACTGGATATATTTATTATTTAAGGGAATATCGCCAGTATAGGGATAATTTACCTCCTTCAAGTACCAGTAGTTCGGATTTGCACTTTCGTTATAGAGCATCACGATAAGGCCTGGCAAGCCACCAAATTTCGATGGTCCCACAGGTACAGGAATATCATTGGTATAATAAGCCACCAGCGTAGTCCCACGATAAGAAGCCGTTGCTTTATGGCATACATGTTTGCCCAACGTATCTACATCGGCGTAATCGGTATTCCAGACCAATGGCGGAAACTTGTCCGTCACCAAATAGTTAACACCTTGAATGGAACGGGTCTCCAACTGTTGATCAGCCTTATTTTGATGGATCACAACCCTGTTATATCGTTTGCCAGAACCGATTGTTATCGAAAATGAGGGCGCAACTTCATCATCGACATCTTTGTTGAGCTCTTGCTTGCGGATCGGCATCGAATCACGAACAGCAGTCTTCACCTTTCCATCATAATAGACATCTTCTTTAAAAGTACTCATGGCTGATGGAATGTATTCATATACCGCATGAAGCCGCTGTCCAGAAGATAATCTGGATAGGAAAAGAAATAAAAAGAATATATAATATTTACGCATGATAATTTAGTTTAGAAAGACGGGGCAAAGGCCCCGCTTTTGTTTTTTTGATAATGGATAAAAAATTAGTTGTTTGCAACCCAATCATGCATCGCGGCAAAGAAACTAGCACAACCACTGGCTGACGATGCATAATCCGTGAAGACTGCGCTACCTAACAAAACGCCGTCGCAGCTGTATATACTTACTTTAAAATTACAGCGTACGAATGCTGGATTCGTTTCCGTAGTTTCCTCGGTAACCCGAACCGTATTGTTGGCCAGGCGCTGGGAAGTTGTTTTCACACGTGCATTTCCGTTGGTTGTTGTTGCCGCTGTCTTAGCCGAAGCAACTGATGATAGCATAACCACTGCTACCAAACTCATCATTAATCTTTTCATTGTCTTTAAATTTACTTGTTAAACCATGGTATGATTTGATGGCATACCTTTGTATATGGCAGTAAAAATAAAGACACATTTAATTATTTAAATGATGATTAAATATCTGTAAATGGTCACTTAGAATTCGTAGCTGATCCGTTACTATTCGCAATGGGCACATCATTGAATAACTCGAATTATGGAGCGAATCGCTTGGAAATAAAAGCGTACAAAGCCTCAATGTAAAGTAACCTACCCTTGAAAAAAAATCTATAGAAACAATACATGAAAGATTCCGAAAAACCAAGATGTTCACACAGCAAACCTCGTGTTATATCATATTTATATTAAATTACAGTGAACTATAAATAAAAACAGCATTTAATAGCACCTCTATAAAGCTTCAAAATTTTAAGAAGTTTTACCTACATAAAATCTCTAATATTTTTCTTTATTTCACTTTTAAAATCTATATTTTAAGAAAAAAAGCAAACGAAATGTTATCCACAGAATATTATTTTAACAAATATTTTCTGCAACTCAGTGTATTTGCATTTCCATGGGTTGGTTCAGAGGAAATTGCAAAAGACATCGTGCAGGACGCATTTATCGTTCTAATGGGTAGACAGGACTTACTACAAAAGGGAGAGCCCGTCATTAAAAGCTTCCTTTATAGCTCTGTAAAAAATCTAGCAATGAATATCAAGCGGAGAAATGTGGTATTTGATCGTGTACGGAACCAATTTAACACTGACCAACCGGATGACAATGATATCCTGGATAATTTAATAAATGCAGAATTGATTGGAGCTCTTCATCGGGAACTTAATGAACTGCCCGAAGGTTGTCAACGAATCTGCCGTTTAATCTATCTAGACGGAATGAAGTATGAGGAGGTCGCACAGGAACTCAATGTTTCCGTAAATACGGTTAAAACACAACGTATGCGTGCGATAAACCTGCTAAAAAGAAAATTTTTAAGCCTACTTTTTACATTTTTTACACTCTAACACACAACGACTTACAACTAACCCTTAACTTTTTTCCATAAACGAATCACCCATTTCAACACTTCAAGTTATTTAGCTTCTGAATTATGATAGAAACCGACAAAATAATATTAGCAGAATTGATTGCTCTTCTTTTGAAAGATGGTGAGTTAGCATCCGACAAAGGGAATCAATTAAAAAATCTCTTACAAAAATATCCTGGTGCGAAGGATATCATTCGTCGTCGGCTATCGCAAACTGATATTTATGTTCCATGTGATCTTCACAAGATTGATGTAAGCCAAGAATGGCTGATCACACAAAGTAAATTCACGGCGAAGGAAACGATTTTACAACCAAGAAAGAAATACCTCTACTTAAATAAATCATGGTACAAAGCTATTGGAATTGCAGCTACTGTACTGCTTGCCCTAACGCTGTTATGGAAAAAACAACAGCACGAAAAACCTGTAAGCTATTTAATTCCTGACAAGATATACGGACATAAAAATGATGTTCTTCCCGGAGGAGCAGGTGCAATTTTAAAAATTGAGGGGAAAGAAGAAATACGATTAACCGAAAAAAAAGCTAACCAATATTTTGCGCAAGGTATCGAATTAAAAGAAGGGCGACTTATATACCCATCTAACTTAACAGAAAACCTAAAAAACACTTTAATAGTTCCCAAACGATCTACCATGATATTAACCCTTAGCGATGGGACTAAAGTATGGGTAAATGCTGCCTCTGAGCTCAGCTATAAAACAAATTTTAATAAAAAAGAGAGAAGAGTGACACTAAAAGGTGAAGCCTATTTTGAAGTTGCGAAAGATGCACATAGGCCCTTTATCGTTGAAACAAATCATATCAATATACAGGCAATCGGAACAGCTTTTAATGTAAATTCCTATCATGCAAATACGAAAGTATCATTGACAGAAGGAAAGCTTAAAGTGAGCAACGAAGAGCACGAAATCTATATGAACGCCGGTAGCGAAACGGAGATCGTGGATAAAAAACTAAAGACTTTCCCATTAGTCAGTAAAGCCGAAGCCACAGCGTTCAAAGACGGTTATTTTTATTTTAAAAATAAGGATATGCAACAGATACTTGATGAATTAAGCCGCTGGTATGGAATTCAGATCGATTGCAAGATCCCTCTAAATAGTGAACGATACGAGGGTAGTATAAAAAGAGATGTAACGCTAGCAGAACTTTGTAATGTCCTCAAGGATTTGACAGGTTATAAGCTGACCATTGAGAATGATAAACTGATTGTGAACAGATAAACTTACTTAAGGAGGACTTCGTATGTAAAAAGGAAAAAAACCTAAATTAATATGATAAAAAATGCAGAAGTACGGCAAATACTCCTGCATCAAAATTGAATTAACACTGATCATAAACCATTAATTCTATACCAATTTATGAATAATTTATTTTATTCAAAAGGGATCTTATGTCCCGTTGACAAAGGGAAAACTCTGAACCATTTATTAAAAATGAAACTGACAGGAATCTTATTGGCGACATCCATGATGGGCGCCTACGCTTCAAGCTCCGCTCAGATTACTTTACACGCCCAGAATACCAGGATTGAAACGGTGCTGGAAAGCATTACCAAACAGACTGGTATACATTTTATCTTTAAAGAAGGATTACTAAAAAACGAAAAAGCAACGGTTGAAATCACAAATGTATCACTCGATAAGGCCTTGGATCAAATTTTCAAAAGCAGCACTTTCTATTACATGTTACATCGTGGCACTGTTGTCATCAAACGTAAAAATGAAGATATTTCTCTGCCAGAACAAAGTACATCCGGCATATCCAAACTGCAACAACAAGTCGTAAAAGGGAAAGTACATGATAACAAGGGGAATCTATTGAGTGCAGTCAGCATCTTGCTAAAAGGCTCCAATACAGGAACTTCATCGAATATGAAAGGAGAGTTTCAACTGACACTCCCCGATGGCAAAAAAGGAACCCTGATTTTTAGTGCAGTTGGATTCAAACAGCTTGAAATCCCAATTAACAATAAATCGGAGCTGAATGTTATCATGGACGCTGATGAAGTGGGACTTGATGAAGTTGTGGTCGTTGGCTTTTCCGAAGTAGACAAAAAGCACATTGCATCTTCCGTATCACAAATGGATATGGAGAAAATAAAAAATCGCCCGATTTTTAAAATGCAAGATGCTTTTTCAGGAACGATCCCAGGAGTCACAATGATGCGCGGAAACAGTATGCCGGGAAGTGTTCCCGGCACCATTTCCATTCGCGGAATCAGTACCTTACAAAATGCAGACCCCCTAGTCATCGTCGACGGAATGGAACAGAGCATCCATGACATTGACCCGAATCAGGTTAAAAGCATTACCGTCTTAAAAGATGCCGCTTCAGCCTCCATGTATGGCTCCCGTGGTGCAAATGGCGTTATCATCATCGAAACAGAACGTGGACAGACGGGACAGTTTAAAGTCGTTACCAACAACTGGTTTGCTGTCAACAAACCCATTGATCTTCCAAAATTTGTCGGGGCTGTCGATTTTATGAAATTACGGAACGAGACCTTAATCCAACAGGGACAGGCTGCGATCTACCCCGAAGAGACAATCAACCAATATGCCTCTGGAGAATTAAAGGAGGTCAATTGGCTCGATCAAGTCATGGAACGAACTTCGACAGCGATTAATAATAACGCGAGTATATCCGGTGGTGGCGGTGTCGGTACTTTTAATTTAATGCTCGGCCATATAAAAGAAAATGGCCTCAATAAGATTGAAGGTACTCAGAAGTTTTCAGCCCGCTTCAATACAAATATCAACATTGCCGATAAATTTGTATTAATGGCTGACTTCTACGCACACCGTTTACAGGTAGATCGCTTACTAGCAAACGATGACGGACACGGCCTCTATAAACAGGCTTGGCGCTTGAACCCAACGCAACAAATTTTTTATGATTCTGAACTTCCCGAACACTATATTCTGCATAACAATATCAATCCAATCGCGTCTATAAAACATGGGGGTACAAAAAACAATATGTATGATCGTAGTACCATCAATTTACGTCCAAAATATAACATCAACAGCAATCTAAATATCGAGGGAAATGTCTCCTACATGATTAACAAGTCGGCCAATAAACAAAAAAGACTGACCTACAAGTTTTTCGATGAAAATGGCGCTCCGGCAGCAATTTGGGGGAATGATGTCAATGCCTCACAAGGTGTTAGTGAAAGCCAGCTCACCGCACGGATGCTGATTAACTTCAACAAGGAGCTCCGCCAGCACAAAGACAAGATTTATCTAACGGCAGGGTCAGAAGTGATGAATTATACCTTCACCGATTTTAGAGAAATCAGCAAAGCTTCCTTTTTCGGTAAACTAAACTATTCTTTTAACAACCGCTATATTTTGGAGTTAACCGGACGTTCAGACGGAAGTAGCAAGTTTGCTCCTGGTCATCGCTGGGGATTTTTTCCTTCGGGAGCTTTTGCCTGGAACTTGCATAACGAACATTTTTTCAAACCTATTCTCGAGTCTGGTACGGTCAATAACCTTAAGATACGAGCATCCTATGGACTTATCGGAAACGAAAATGTAGCGCCATACCTCTGGCAGGAATCTGTAAACACCTGGGGTTGGACAATACGTGTTCCGAATCCAAAGTTTTCCTGGGAAAAACAGAAGCAATGGAACCTGGGGCTAGATGTCAATGCATTTAAAAATAGACTATCCTTTACTGCTGAACTTTATCATAAAAATTCATACGACCTTATTTATGATCAATTTGCCGTTCCTCCGCTCACGGGATCAAATAGTCTGGAATCTGCTGTCAACATCGGCGCCGTGGAAAATAATGGTTGGGAGCTTTCAGCAAGCTGGTCAGACAAAAAGGATGATTTTTCGTATACCCTCGGTGGAATGCTTTTTGATAACCGCAATCGAATGCTCAAAGCAGGCTACGATGAAGATGACAGATTGATCTTTAAAGGCGATAATAACCGAATTTGGTACAAAGGTGTTCCAATCAACAATTATTATGGCTTCCAGTCTGATGGCTATTTCCAAACCCAAGAGGAAGTTGATGCAACTCCCGCTAAAATGCCAAATTCAAAACCGGGGGATATCCGCTATGTGGATAAAAATCAGGATGGTATAATCAACGATGAGGACCGAAGCTACCTGGCAGATCCCCTCCCCCATTATAATTATGCAATAAATCTAGACTTTCGATATAAAGGTTGGGATTTCTCGGCATTGGGTCAGGGAATCGGGAAGCGCACGGGCCGCTTGATCGGACAAGAAGCCTATCCGGTGTATGTTGATGGAAACAGTAACGACCTCGGAGCACCACGTGTTGAATATGTAGCAAACCATTGGAGTCCCGGCAATCCAAATAGCCGTTTTCCACGTCTATGGACGGGCCCAAGCCCTAATACGCTACTCAGTGATGTTTGGCTCAGCAACGCAGCTTTTTTTCGCATCAAGTCTCTTCAACTTGGCTATACATTTCCTAAAATCGGCAAAAGCATCAAAAATTTTAGAATATATGTTAATGCACAGGATGTATTCACGTTCACGAAATGGGAAGGTCTGGATCCCGAACGTATTGATGTAGATAGTCCTGGAACAAATGATGGGAACGGAAATTATCCACGTATGGCAACCTACAGTGTTGGACTTAGTGCAAGTATTTTTTAAAACTATACTAATGAAAAAGAAAATTTTAACCTTGATAATTGCGCTAGCAACGCTGAGTAGCTGCGAAAAATTTCTTGACAAACGAGATCCTACCGCAACATCTTTCGACGAGTTCTTCAATACTGAAGAAGATTTACGTCGGGTAGTCTACAGTAGTTATTTGGATGTTTTCATGGGACCTGGTGAACGCCGCCTGCTCTTCTATATGTTAGATGGTCGCACCGATAACGCCTATGCTAGAATAGAGACAGATCACCATATGATCATTGCCAATGGTAATATGACTAGCAACGCTCGTTTGGCTGAGTATTACTGGACATTATATAATAAACATGTGGGACGGATCAATACTTATCTTGCTAATATTGACATTCCCTATGTAGAAAATGAATCGATACGACAAAAATATAAAGCGATCTTAGAGGCACTACGTATTTGGCATTATTTCAGGATCACTGAAGTTTGGGGCGATGTGCCTTTTGTCCTAGTCCCAGTTACACTTGAAGAGGCGATACCTCCAGTAACGCCTAAAGCTGAGATACTGACCAAGCTATTTGAAATGAGCCAAGATGTTGCAAATAGGCTCCCTGAAAATGAAGGCACCACAAACGCCTATATGTTTAACAAATACTCCTTCAAAACATTGGTCATGCGATACGCTCTTTATAATGGTCGTTATGATCTTGCAGCAACCCTTGCGAAGGAAATAATGGATAGCGGCAAATACCAACTCCACCCCCAATATGCTAGCTTATTCAATTATCAGGCAGATAAGACCAATAAGGAATTTATCATCAAATTTGACATGGAAAGCCACAATAATTCTGCTACAAATTCCTTTCAGCATCTTGCGCCACAATATAAGACTGGAAATGGACAATCTTATGTTGTTCCTTTGAAGTCTTTGGTTGATAGTTATTGGACACTACAGGGGCGGCCCATTGATAAATGCCCCTTACATAGTAAGCAAGAATATGAGCTCAACCCCAAATTAAATCGCGATCCACGTTATGCCGCTAGTATTTTTGGACAGGGCGACCTATTCAACAAAGAGAAAATAGATATTTATGATTCAAAGAGTCTGTTCTATTATCAAAACTTACGAAGCAGCCGATCTGGTTATTGGTTTAAAAAATTTGTAGACGAAGCTGATGCTTTTCGTACGGGGGGCAATATGCACTTTCCTTTGGCTCGTTATGCCGAAGTATTATTGACCTATGCCGAAGCCAAAATTATGTTGAACAACGTAGATGAATTAGCAAAAAGCTGTATCAATCAGATTCGACAACGTGCGGGACTTGACATGAGTGTAGCAGATGTCAATCTAACCGTGAAATCTCAACAGGAATGGATCGACTTAGTTCGCAATGAGCGAAGGGTCGAATTTGCCGGTGAAGGCCTGCGCTATAGTGATATCCTTAGATGGAAAACAGCGGAAGCAGTCCTCAATCAACCTGCATTGGGTCATATAAGACAAGGTGCAGACGGAAAATCTGAGGTACTTAAAATTGAAGACAGAAAATTTTTGAAACATCAATACCTCTGGCCTTTCCATGAAAGTAGCTTTCAAGTCGAACCCAACCTGATCCAAAATCCAGGATACTAAGGGATCTATAAAAGAAGAATAGCGATCATATTAGCGCTATTCTTCTTTTTCTATAACCAAATAATAAGTTTTATCTATCTATAACGTCTTCACTAAAACTTTTTCACTTTCTTGGGAGACTATCGATTAGCCGGTTCGCTAAAAACATCGTAACAATTCAAGCGGAACTAAGTTGAAATTCTTCATTATAATGTTATAACTTTAAACTGATATACAATTAATTAAAACTAATCCCTATACAGTGAGGTTTAATTTTTAGACTCTAAAACTAAATTATTATGGAGACTATTTTAATGAAAGAAATCGTTCAGCAATTAAAGGATGTGGAGCATACCGACCTGTGGATCGATGAAAATTTTGAAAAAAAATTAGCTACAGTGACCGAATCTACTGTTTATAAGCGTCCCATCCCAGAAATGCATAGTGTAGCAGAACTAATGTCACATCTTATTGAATGGCGAAAGGAGGTTCTGAGCCGTTTGAAGGGAAATCCACGGGGGCTCGAAATGAACGAAGCTAGGAATTGGCGGACGAATGACGAACTGGAGACAATAGGCTGGAAAAAGCTATTGGAAGATTTCTGGGATAGTCAGCAACAAGTTATTCACTTCCTCAAAGACAAAGACGATTCCTTCTTGGACCAGCCCTATAGATATGCGAATACTGATTTTCCACATAACATCAAATATCTCTTGACAGGCCTTATCCATCACGATTTTTACCACCTCGGTCAGCTGGGTATCATCATTAAATTTTTAAAGCTAAAAGAGACTTCAATGTAGCTTCGGTCATTTTTTTTAACGATACTGATTCGACTAGTGTTCATTTAGAAATCAAAACACAGAAGATCATGAAAAGAATATTTTTGACCTTAGCAATTGCATTTTCTATTTTTGCTGTCCAAAGTTGCGACAATGCAAATACCGACAGTAAAAAAACTGCGGACAGTATCAACGAAACAAAGGCGCCAGAAAACCTAGACGATAATAATACTGCAACAACGCCGGTTGCTGTCGGTGAAGACGATGCAAAATTCGTTACTGAAGCAGCAAGCGGGGGCATGGCTGAAGTAGAACTTGGGAAACTGGCGAAGGAAAAAGGCCAGCATGTGGATGTTAAAGCGTTCGGCGAAATGATGGTTAATGATCATTCTAAAGCAAATGATGAACTTGCGACGCTTGCACAGGCAAAAAATATCACACTACCAGCCAGCTTGGGTACCGATGCGTTAAATCTGAGGGATGAATTGTCCAAAAAGTCGCCTGGAGACTTCGATAAATCTTATATCGAAGATATGGTTAAAGATCACGAAAAGGATATTAAACTCTTTGAAGACGCTAGTAAAAACCTCAAAGATGCTGAGCCGAAAGCGTTTGTAGATAAAACTTTACCGACACTCAGAAATCACTTAAACCACGCTAAAAGTGTAAAAGATAAGTTGAAATAATAGCCAAAGACAGGGACTTATATTTAAATATTCGTCCCCGTATTTTTTTAATAATACCTTAACTGCCCAAACGATACGAAAACCCGCCTCCAAATATTAACGCACTCCTATCTTTCACTTCCATTTTGACGCAATCGCCCCTTTATTTGTCGTATTTCCACAGTGTCTTCTTACCGAATCGTTCTGATATTTGTTAGGTAAATTTTATATCAATCTATTATGAACTCGCTTATGAAAACCAATATTTTTTTAAAATCATTACTCTGCCTCATTATCATGACTACCGTTATGCAATCACATAGCCAACAGATCAAACCCACAGCCCAAGGCTTGGTACCTCTTAAAAATACCCAGGTATATTACGAAGTTTATGGCACAGGAAAGCCAATTGTACTGTTACATGGCGCATTTATGACGATCGGCTCAAATTGGAGTCAGTTAATACCTGAACTAGCTAAAACCAGAAAAGTGATCGCTATCGAATTGCAGGGGCATGGCCATTCTCCTTATTCGGACCGAAAATTTAATCATGCAATACTGGCAGATGATGTTGTCGGAGTATTAGATTATCTAAAAATTGAAAATTCCGCTGTACTTGGATATAGTTTTGGAGGTACTGTGGCCTATCAATTTGCCATTCAGTACCCAGAGCGCTTAAATGAATTGGTCATTATTTCAGCAGCCTATAAAAGCAATGGTTGGATGCCCCAAATTAACAACGCCTTCAAGAACATGAAACCAGCACTGTTTGAAAATAGTCCGATGCAGCAAGCCTATGATGCGGTTGCACCAGACAGAACAAAGTGGACGAAATTTCTAGAGCAGATGATCTCTTTGGCGCAATATCCATTTGATTTGGGTGATGCCAATATTGCCAAAATATCCTCACCCGTGTTAATAATTGCCGGAGACAATGACGGTCTGGATAAGATCGAACTGATAAAAACGTATCAGTTGTTGGGAGGTTTAGTAGTTGGCGACTTCGGAAAAATGCCCAAATCTCAGTTAGCAATTATTCCAGGACAGAGCCATGTGAGCCTCATGAACCAGACAAGTATTCTTTTAGATTTCCTGAGTGGCTTCTTAAAATAAACAATGGGAATATAATGAGATAATCTCAAATCCTTTGCATTCGTAATAATGAAACTGCTCCTAGCTATGGAAAATGGTGTTCCGTTAAAGAGAATTTTTATCTATTTAAAATGTCTATTTCTTTATGAATATTTAATCTTTTGGCTGTATATTATTAACGAAAATCATATTGATTTTATTTAACTTAGAGTGTATCTCGTATACAACCGGGATTAAACCTAAATAAAGTCAACAAGATGTATAGCAAACTGTTTTTATTCGACTATGATTAATCGGACTATTAAAAGACTCGTTTAAATGGAAACTTCTATTGTAAAAATCAAAAAAAATGGTACGCCAATTTTCCTTCAGCAGATGTTGATTATTTTACTGTTAACATTTAATCAATTAGCTCATGGAGCAATCCCAGGAAGTAACAGTACACCTTTTCAAACCGTTAAGATTGTTTATTTTTATCCCGCTGATTCAAAGTTGTCTTCAACTTGGAAAAATCGTCTCGCTCGAGTATTGAAAGATATATCCAGCTATTATAAAAATGAGCTTAAAAGTTTTGGTTTCCACAGTGATGGCATCCCGTTTGAGACAGACAATACAGGGTTTCGCTACCACCTCGTTCAAGGGTCAAAACCCTCAAATGATTACACAATAAATTCCGGAAGTGAAATAGAAAAAGAAATTTTTGAGAAATTGGCATCAGTTATCAACCCAAACACAGAACATGTTCTCGTAATTACTTCATTAAGCCATAAAAATGAAAATGGAACCTACATATTTCATTCACCATATTATGGTAGGGGATCCGCTTCATCCGGCCTCTGTATGGTTGCGGACTGTGAGCTATTAGACCCAGCGTTGCTAACGGATGCAACTAACAAAATGACGTTTACGGAAATGTTTGCAACAAATAAAGAATGTACTGTTGGTGAGTTCAATAGTTGGTATTTGGGAGGAATAGCCCATGAAATGGGGCATCTATTCGGATTACCACATGATAATGGTTTTCCAAATGAGTTCAATCCAAAAACAATATCCTTAATGGGGGAACATGGTAGTCGACACTACAAGGAGGAAAAATGGGGTGGTTTACAATCATCTAAATTTTCCCGAGCCTCAGTTTTTCAATTAAGTAGTCATCCACTATTTACGCAGAGACCAAAACCTTTACTTAGTAAAAATGAATTTCTATTACAATCCTTTAAGTTATCACAGGTTGAAAACACAACGAAACTAAGCCTTCACTATCGCACAGACAAAGTACCCTATGGTGTTGTAGCGTTAATCCGCCCTTATCATGTCTCGGAGTATTTAAGCAACAGCTTTACGTCTGTAGTCAATCAAAGAAATTCTGCAGAAATTGATATCGCATCATTGGAAACCAATATACCCCATGAAATAAGAATGCTGTTTTTATTCGACAATGGATCAGTTAAAGAGTGCCGAAAAATGGTTAGCCAAAGTGAAGAAGGACATTTTTTAACCGTTAACAATTTTGGTCAGGCAACTGTAAATGATTTGATTAGAGTGATAGAAAACGATAGCCTGGACAATCAAAAACAAGCTAAGTTAGACGTATTAAATCGATTATCGCTGGACTGCGAACCTATCGACCTTAAAACCGTTACGACTGACAGCATATGTCTTTCCGATGCAGCATGGGAAGAAGCTTCTGTAGGCTGGGAAAACCCAGCACGAAATTATTATACTGCCGAATCGAACAAATTGTTTTTTCTGGAAAACATGGGTAAGATATATGACAAAGGATTGTATGCGCATGCTCCTTCTCGATATACATATAAGCTTGAAAAAAAATGGCGGAAATTGAAGATTATAGGAGCATTACGCGACGGCGCGCAGAAGCCAGAAGGTATTCAATTTATTATCCGAGGTAACGGAAAAACCCTTTCTTCTCATTATATCAAGCCCAATGAAAAGCATCTTTTTACTATAGACATCGAAGATGTCGATAAGCTTGAACTCGTCACTCTGGATGAAACTGGAAACAACTTTAATGCCTGGTCAATTTGGTGTACCCCATTTCTTACAAGATAACAGTTGCCCCACTTATGAGGTAAGACTGGTTCTTATTTGGTTTAATATTTGTAATTTATCAAATGATGATTTTCCCTATATTTAATCTCCGTAAACAAGGATATTATAACAAACAATTTGGGGCTATGTAATGATGGATAAAATTATCAGCATGGCCAGTGATGGAATGGCTTCTCTTGTACATATCAGGATTGTATTAAGAATAAACGATTCACTTAAGAGGTATAAACGATGTATAAACTACCTAAATCTTATTATAAAAATACAAATACAATATTCCTGGCAGAAGATCTATTAGGTAAGGTCCTCTTTACAAAAAAAGATGGTCTGGTAACAGCAGGTCGAATTGTCGAAACCGAAGCTTACTTTGGCATTATGGATAAAGCATCCCATGCATTTAACGGAAAGAGAACATCGAGAACTAAGCCGATGTACCAGGAAGGTGGTGTGGCCTATGTATACTTATGTTGGTATTCACCATCTGTTGAATGTTGTGACTTCTGGAGCAGACGATCCCCAATGCGTTCTAATTAGGGCTATTGAGCCGCTGACTGGAATTGACGTGATGGCATCGCGGAGGTCCGTGCCGCCCGAAAAACCCATATTTTCCAACGGACCGGGTTCTGCGGCCAAAGCTTTGGGAATTGACTCCTCATTTAATGGTGCCTTTTTGACCGACGATAGTATATGGATTGAAGATCAGGGATTAAAATACAGTCCAGCACAAATCGGAAAAGCAGCACGAATCGGTATCGATTATGCTCAGGAGCACGCGGCTCTACCCCTGCGTTTTTTTATAAAGGAAAGTAAATATGCCAGAAAGTGACCAATCATCCCATCCGTAAGCTCCCAGTTGGGCTTTAATTCATGTATGTAACTGAATTTCAATTACGTTCCATATTTTTTAAATTTACTATACATATGGTATATAAAACACTAAAAGCAACATGATTAATCAAATAAAAAAATTTATGGGCAATGCGCTTGCATTGGAATTACTCGGATCATTTACAGAACCTGATGCTCTGTTGATAGAACAACTTTTCGAAGAAAAATTGAATGAAGGTTATGAGCATGTAAACATATTGATTAAGGTGAAAAATATGTCAGTAATTAAAGACATGAAATTAAAAGGATTTTTCGAAGGCGAATTATGGGGGATTAAGCATTTCGGAAAAATTGGACGTTGTGCTGTTGTATCTAATTCGAATTTCATGAAGTCAATAGTCAATATTGAAAACAAGATGCTCCATTTATTTAACTCGGCTTTAGAAGAGCGATATTTTGATGAAAATCAGTTAGAAGAAGCATTGGATTTTATCGAAAACAACAATAAAAAAAACTAAGCAAAAATCAACTGATGAAATCATACAAAGGCTCGATACGTGTACGATGTACCTTTTATGTACTGGATTCGCAACGATTTTAAGTTATCCCTCATATTTTACTATTGGTGGAAACGATAAATATAGAGATGATGCGGGTCATCCGATTAGTTCGCTACGAACTTATTGTTACATAGAACAAAGTATCTTATTTTTGAAAATATGAATATAACCCTAAAAATTATCTTTTAATTCGCTTATTTTTAAAACATTAAACTTAAATAAATTAACCTATTTTTGAACTAGTAAAAATTATTGCTATGGAAAAACCTTACGATGGTATTGCAAGCATTGAACAAACCTCAAACGGATACCATATTACCATCCCTGCCAAGAAACATGTATCTGTTATGTTGTTCCTTGCTTTATGGTTGGCCGCTTGGTTTGTTGGATTAAATTGGGCCGGTTCCTCTCTCCTAGAGTTTTTTTTAAACAACAGAAATAGTGGTTTTGGATTTAATTGTTTATTTACAATGATATGGTTGATCTTTTGGATTACGGGAGGCCTATTTGTTATTAAAACGTTATTGTGGTTTCTAATTGGCAAAGAAGTTATCGTGATAGATCGTGAACAGATCAGCATTGCCAGAAAAAATGATATATTATTTAGAAATAAGATATTCGATCTCCGGGAGGTAAAGAATTTTCATGTTGAAGAAGAACCCTTTGAATTCGTATTTTGGACTCGTGGGAATGATTTGAAATTGTTTAAAAACAGAGGGACTATTCGATTTGAATATGGTTTTAAAACCATAAGGTTCGCGGCTGATATGGATCAAGCTGAAGCAAACCACATCTTAGAAAAATTAAAATTTTCGGGTTACCTGAACTCATCCAATTTTAATTAAATAAGTACATAGACGAAAAGTAAATAGGCTCTATTATTTCTGAATCTCCAGATTGGTTTGCCGTTTTCCGATTACTTTTCTGAATATGATAAATTCCAAAAGGGTACTAGCGAGATAAATAGCTGAAAATATGAATAGTATTTTTAGTGGCTCAAGAATCATATGATATTGATAGACACCTACTAATATATAAACAATCAATGAGATCAAGCAAAGCGCTGGTATTCCCGAAAATGTCAAAAACGATAATACTTTATTACTCCTAATTTTTTCGATGTGATTTAGAAAAAATAGTAAGGAACACAACGTCATTGCGAAAAGATAGATCGTTGAAAAACCCAGATTGACAATAATGTCCAAAATAACGATGATACTCTCCAGGAATCCTGAGGAATCCGTATTTGTTTCTGAAATAACAAGTCGGTAAAGGATAAATAGCAAAACACTTATCAGTATATTAACCAACCAGAACTTTATTACAATTCTTCCCATTTCTTATTTCTTTACAGGTTAGTGAATCATTTTCGGAGTTGCTGCTTTTTTCTTTCTCACAATTTTTTATATACTTACCAGAGGCTCAAGGCACAGCAGGGCCTTTTGGTCGTTCAATTTTTAGAAAAGGTGGATTTGTTTTAACTGTTTTTATCTGCCCGAAACACCACATATGTGCGAAGAAGATTAGAGTCAGGACAATAATTTTTCTCATATAAGCTGGTATATTCTATTTCTGATTCCATATAGTTCCACCCAGTAATCACTTCAAAAATCCACTTTTCTTTCGAAGAGATAACGACTTCAAAGGCTCTTACAAAGATATCAAGTTATTTTTCGCAGACCATGTACGAATATAAAATCTGTCCCGACGAATAGTAATTATAATTGCCCCTTAAACGTTGCTACACAAATTCAACTTATACGTTATGATCGCAAACCTGAATTTGATCAACAAAGAAACTAAATTATATGTCAATATGTTTGTTATACATATCCACATCATATTTTGGAGTGATGTGCACTTTCTCCAAAATTCCATCATAAAGAAAACAAAATTTCATCAGGGATTGTCTATGGAAAAAGTGAAATATTGCCCGCCCAACCAATGATTCATAGGGTAAATCGATTCAATAGTTGAACGATACTACTGTTTTGGTACCAATCGTTGTAGACCAAATCAAGTGACACTATAGGCATTGCTCCAAATTCAACCGTACGGAAATCTTCCAATCGCTCTGCAAATTTTGCTGGGGATTGCAATTCTTTCCGAAAGCGTAGAGATGTCATGTGTGCAGTAGTCAATTTATACCTAGAATCTATACTTTGCTGCAGTCCCGAAGAACTAAAATTCTTTCGTAAACACTCACGCAACCTATCAAGTCCATCGCCAGTCGGAAATCCCTGTATCATAACTGCCTGGCGGGATGAAGTAATACCTTTAAATAAGAATTCAGTCTTAGGGACATCCCGGATACTATCCGCAATAACAGACTCAAAATCTGCAACATGCACCTGATTTAGGTCAAACCCCTCATAGCATGAAATGATAGAGAGTACTGTTACATGCAGGTCTGTCATTGGTTGATAATATTGCTCCGCATCAATCTTCCTCATCTCATCCTGAAATAGATTTATCTGGCCTTTAACCTCATCACTCGGTTTTATTAATAAAGTCAAACCGCGGCGTCGATCCCCTTGATCATCGATCCGACGATCAATTTCAATATCTCCTTGACTGATCTGTCCAATGGAATGATTGAACAAGTTATCATAAAGCTCCGTCAGCGCCATAGACGTATTATTTTTCATATGGTCATAAAGATCCTAAATTTTTACGTTCTTTAGTCACCCCTATCTATTTTCCCCATATAATACGTTCAAAAGTTCGGCCTCCAAAGTTCCATTCACAAAAAAGTTACTTTATTTATCGTTTATACTGATTTTAACAGGTATATCCATCTGCCTTTCACTAACTTGATCAATTTGTAGCTTAAGCTGTATAGTACCTTTTAATTCAGAAAAAAACTGTTTAGATTGAAGGGTAATGCCTAGATTTTGACAAGTTTGATGATTATAATCCCACAGACCGAAACGTTGTAAATATAATGGGTTTTGAACGGTATCTATCAAACCTACTTCTTCGTTTTTTTCATTCGTTAATACCGCCTTTGTGAGTGTACAATGTATCCTGTCCGCTAAGCCTGTAGCGAAGCTACCTTGTCGCTTCGACGCAGTCTCCATAGCTTGGAGTTCATCTGACGTTAATGGGTAATACGTCGTCAATAAAAATTGATTAGCCGGAACGCGTTTCGCTTCAGTCAGATCGGTTATACTTGCACTCATGTTACTGACCATGGCATCTAAAACCGTTTGCTGTTCTGATACGCTAATCCTATTAGGTGTACGTTTCAAATCGGTCTGACAATTTGAAAATAAAATTACCTGAACCAGTAATGGAAATAGTCTATTCATCTTATATTGTTCGTAAATAATGGGACAAAATTTCAGTTTTCGCGCATCTGCCATTAGAACAGCTATCGCAGTAATCTCTAAAATCAATTGGTGATCGATAAGAAAAACCTGCATTTCTGTTTGATTAGATGATTCAATCATAAAACTTCCTAAGGTTAAAATCCATTCTTTCCACTAAAATAAGCGTTTAAAAAAAAGCTTCTTTCAGCTGTTTACGATTCGCTGGAGCTGAATTATTATTTGTTGGAGCTTACTTTAAAAGCGCTTTATTAATGAATCCCAGCAATTCATAAATAAGTTCAAAAATTGGTTAACACATTTATCTTTTTCTAAAAAAAATTGAGTCTGCTAGATTAGCATATGCTGTTTCATAGCTGAAACCTTTCGCTATGAATAGTAAATGCAACCAAAATTAGTATCTTGTGGACAAGTATGGTATAAATTTTAAATTATTCGAATCTATTGACTGAATACCCTAAAGCAATTAAATTCAAATATACATGGCGCAAGTACCAACTACGGGTACTTGAAGAATTACAGGCGCATCTGAAAGATAGGCATTTACATGTCGTGGCTCCTCCTGGTTCAGGTAAGACTGTTTTAGGTCTTGAAGTCGCTATCCGCATCAATAAACCAACGCTAATTCTCGCACCGACACGTGCAATCCGTAACCAATGGATACAGCGATTCTGTGAACTCTTTCTTCAAATGGATATAGTTCCCGACTGGATCTCTAGAGACATCCGAAATCCAAAATTTATGACCGTAGTAACCTATCAGGGACTACATGCAGCCTGCAATGATCAGGGTGCACCAGAGCTCGGCTCAAACCTTGACCTTATCCTAAGAGGATTGAAATCCCAAAAAATCGGTACGATTGTCGTCGACGAAGCACACCATCTTAAAAATGAGTGGTGGCATACGTTAACTTATATCAAGAAAAAGCTGGATCCGACAGTTGTTGGTCTAACAGCGACTCCACCTTACGATGTCACTCCAACAGAATGGCAGCGCTATATGGATCTCAATGGACCCATAGATGCAGAAATTTCGGTCCCCGAACTTGTTATTGAGGGTGATCTATGTCCACATCAGGATTATATCTATTTCACCAATCCTAGCCAAAAGGAAAGACAGTTTATTGCCGATTATAGGGATAGCATGCTTAAGCTATTTAAGGAAATAAGCCGTGACAAAATGATACTTCAGGCTGTTCAAAATCATCCAATATGGCTAAACCCGATGGGCGATCTCGACTGGGTCTATAATAACTTAAAATATTACTCGGCATGCTTAATTTTTCTCCATGCCAACCAAATTCCAATTCCCGATCTTCATATGGAGATTATCGGTGGCAAAGATTTTCAAATACCTCGTCTGGATTATGAATGGCTCGAAATTCTACTTGAATTTTATCTCTATCAGGAAAAGGCACATTTCAATGCATTTACAGAACATCGAAACATACTAGTAAATAGATTACAAAGACATGGTGCTATGGAAAGAAAGCAGGTTAATTTTTCCCAAAATAGCCGTGTTCGACAATATTTGACATCCAGTATCAGTAAAATGGATGCTATTACAGCGATTGTAGATTTTGAATATGAAAAATTGGGTAAAGACCTGCGATTGGTAGTCCTTTCAGATTTCATCCGAAAAGAATTCTATGTAACCACCGACCACAATACGCTTGAGTTGAACAAAATAGGTGTTATACCTATTTTCGAAAAATTAAGACGGCAAAATAAGAATAATAAGAAAATCGCTGTGCTTACAGGATCTATGATCATTATTCCGGCGAGCATTTACGCTGCATTTCAAACCACCGCTGCCAAGTATGGCATTTATGACAGCTCTGCGAACCCTGTTCCTTTTGATGTAAATTACCTTTTAATAAACCAGACAGAGCGTCTTAAACACGATATCGTTCACATTGTCACACAGCTATTCCAAGCTGGAGAAATTGAAGTCTTACTAGGGACCAAGTCATTGCTAGGCGAAGGCTGGGACGCTCCGGCAATCAATGCACTGATTTTAGCGAGCTTTGTCGGCTCTTTTGTACTTTCCAATCAGATGCGTGGTCGGGCTATCAGAGCCCAACAGAGCAATAAGGACAAAACGGCAAATATCTGGCACTTGGTATGTGCAGACTCCACTTCCGCAACGGGTGGTGATGACCTCAAATTATTAAAACGACGGTTCAAAAGTTTTGTCGGCGTCTCGCTGCGACAAGAACCTGAAATCGAAAATGGTATAGGCCGTTTTGATCTACCCGAAAACATACACAACGTCGGGGAAATTTCACGGAAAAATGCGGAAATGCTGCTATTTGCTGCCGACCGGGAGAACCTCAGACAGCGGTGGCATGATGCGCTTAGCAAAGGAGTGAATCTCGTCGAGGAGATCAAGATACCTTTTGCGGAAGAACAAGATTATCAACGTGTAAAATCATTGTATCTCAACAAAACAATTAGAAACGTACTCGCGACAGTGGGCGCTGCTTGGCTTAGTTTTGGACTTGACAATGTGCAGGGATTTTTTAGAACATTAAAAAATATGCAAAGCCTAAAAGATTTTTATATTTACATGGCTAGCTTGGCCGCAGTCGGAATGCTGCTTTTCGGTAGAAATACGGTCAGATCACTCAAACTTTATTTGAAATACCGAGATATTTCCAAAGATCTTAACCAAGTAAGTTTCGCGCTCTTAAGTAGCTTGATAAAAGCTCATATCATACGGACCGATCGAAACGAAGTGCGTGTGGAGACGAAAGTTGATCGCTCAGGTTCCGTTTACTGCCATTTAGAAGGGGGCACAACATACGACAAATCTGTATTTATCAATGCACTACTAGAGATTATTGAACCGATCAATAATCCGCGTTATGTGATTGTCAGGAAAAATAAATTTGCATATTTTGTTAAGCAGGAAGATTATCATGCTGTTCCGGAACTGTTGGCACGCAAGAAACAATTCGCTGAATATTTTAGCAACCAGTGGGAAGCACACGTAGGGAATTGTGATTTAATCTTTACCCGAACAATTACTGGCAGAAAATTGATCTTAAAAGCACGGGCGAAATCATTAGCGGCACAACTGCATGAAAACGTACTACAGGTAAGTAAATGGCGGTGAAGAAATAAGTCAAAAAAATCAACAATAGGCAGGAAATTTTGAATCGTAATATGCGAATTTTTATAAAAACGTTATGCTAAATAATACCTTTAATCTACAAATAGAAGGTACACCTTCTGAATTTGGGGATCAGTCAATTCTCGAGAATTTTAAATTCCCAAATGGAAAAGCTTTTCCTAAATCATACAAATCCTTTGTAAAAAACTATGGATACGGGTTAGCATTAGGTGAATTTCATATCTATATTCCGATGGGCAACTATGGAGATTCATTAACTGTTAGATCCGATGAAATTAGAAGTACCTATATTGATGATGTTAAAAATAATGATATCTGGTTTGAAATAGGTCCTGACTGTTCGCTGCCAATCTTAAAGCGATTGTTTCCCTTCGCTTCCAGCGACAATGGCTACTATCTCTTTTGGGACTATGAAATTGATGCAGCGGGCGAACTGGATATCTATATAACAGATTTTAAAGGTACAGGATTTAGAAAAGCTGGCAAATCAATCGATGAACTCATTAGTAATTTAACTGGCGGTTCTATTAAAGAATTTCTCCCATTCTGCAGCCATCCACTACCGCGGACTTTCAAATGTTTAAAGAAAGTTGAATGAGCACTATCTAACTACTTACTCGAGCAGCGCTACAATTGCCGGGTCCTCGGGATCTGTTTTTGGAGAAAAATGCTTCATAAGCCTGCCATTTTCATCGATTAGATATTTCTGAAAATTCCACATGACAGCAGAACTTTCTACACCGTTCAAGCTTTTGTTGGTCAACCACTGATAAATAGGCGCCTGTCGCTTTCCTTTAACATCAATCTTTGCTGCCATCGGAAAAGTTACGCCGTAATTCCGTTGACAAAAAGCAGCTATTTCGGCATCCTTACCAGGTTCTTGGTCTAAAAAATCATTCGAAGGAAAACCTATAATAACCAACTTATCACTGAATCTTTTATATAAGCGTTCAAGTCCCTCGTACTGAGGTGTAAATCCACATTTAGAAGCGGTGTTTACAACGAGTATCTTTTTACCTTTAAATTGCGCGAAATCGATGGACGAGCCATCCAGCCCCTTAACTTTAAATCCATATAGGGTAGCTGATTTCAAGGCCATATCTACTTTAACGTTACCATTGGTGAATAAATAATAGGCCACACCTGCGGCGACTACCGCCACAATGAATAAAATTATAAAGAGCATCTTTTTTATTTTTTTTTGAAACATGACAATCGATATAAGCACGAAACCATCCCAGAATCGTCTTTACTTAGGTCGATGAACACCCTTGGACTTGCGACCAAGGACGATACATAACAACCTCGCCGATCAACGTTATACAACGTATTCGGCGAAGTTTTATAAACGATGAGTTCAGCCTTTACAATGGATTAAAGTTACTAAAGAAAGTCTGAATTGGAAATGAAAAATCCTTTTCTGATCGGATAATAGAACAATATAAAAAAACCGAATCTTCATGACAAAGATTCGGCCGCACTATTAAACTATATAAACCAATTGTGTACGTTAAAGTTAACTTATTGAGGGGATGTTGGTCTATTTGGGCTTAGCACTATCTGTCCTTTTAACATCTTTCCACCGTCCATTGTAATCCGGAGATAATAATCTGAAGAACAAGGAATCCCATCTTCATCCATGGATTTAATCCCCAGCCCAACAGGAACATCCTGTTGGGTTGCAGCAGTCTTTGCTATCTGATTGGATTCGTTGTACTCATCAAACATGGACACATACATACTCTTGACACCAAGCGCGGTCAAATTATAGAATTGTCGCCACATAAAATCACCATGTTTTCGTTGCCCCTCCTGCAGTGACCCCGGCAATACACAGGGCTGATAGTCGATGTTATTTAAATTGCAAAACTGTAGATCAGCATTTTGGATATGCTGCGCATAATGATCCACGTCTGCAATGGTTCCGATGCGGCCTACCATCCAAGGTGACAACATATCAAATGATTTGTAGACATCGATATAGCCCTGTCTCGAATCTCCTCCTGTTTGTGCCAACCTCCAGTGTGTTGGCGTACCGCCCATAACATAACAACCTTGATCGCGAAACCACTGAATCACCTCCAGGCAGACGGCTGCTGACCAGGGATGGTTATTGTCATTAAAACCGAATCCCCAGATACCGATCACAGGCTTGCCGTTCTGTTTGGCATAGGCAGGAGACTGAGTATATTGTTTCATCAGATTTAGCCAATCATTTTTTATCTCAGTCTGCATATTAACCCAGGCTGACACATCATACATGATATAGAATTTCACACCATGTTGCTCTGCGGCAGTTTTAACTTTAGCCGTAATGGCATTACGAATGGGACCTTCTATCCCCGTGGGATTAAATCGCTGCAATGCCGCCGTGTGGATCCCGTAATCTTTCATCCATTTAAATTGGACATTGACGGTCTGATCGTCAAATGAAGAAAACAAAGACGCAGGCGAACCATTGCCCAAAGCCGGTAAATTGGTGTTGTATTTTTTTTGGTATTCGCTGTTGTCAGGCCAAGAAGGAATATGGAAATTACCCTGAGTCGGCGTCTGCTGCCAAGCCTCAGTCCAGTGCCACCAATGTGTTCCCATCGGAGAATTATCACCAGCGCAGGAAAACCAGCCCTGGTATCCAACGGTAATCTGTCCAACAACATCGCCTGTCGCGGAAAGTCCATTGTTGCCATTCGCTTTTTTGGCCTCCTCTTTCGGGATAGATTCTTCAATCTTCTTTTCGCTCTTTGAACAGGACATCATCAAAGCGATCAACAAGAAGATTATACATACTTTTTTTTGCTGTTTAATACTCATAATTAAGTGTTTTTTTTATAAATGGTTGAAAATGGGTTTATACATATTGGTTTATTTCAATGTTGGCCCCCATACCTTCCCGATGCTCTGGAAGGTTAAAATTCTATTGGGATATTCTTGAAATCAAAGTTATTATGTACCATTAATGAACTATTAACAAGAAATTAATAAGTTCAATAAATCTGTATGAAACGAAAAATTATTTATAGATATTTTTAGTGGGCATACAGCAATTTTGCCGTATATTGAAAATAAATGCTACACCAGTTTATTTATAAAGAAGTAATTAATCTAAGCGATCCAATGAGGTCTTCTTTCGAAAAAAGAAAACAATATGATCTAAATTCTGTATATTAAACGAACTCAATGGTAGATTTTTTCTGACTGCAGCTATTTCTTCTTTAACGGAGAGCCAAAAATCCTCTTGGGTGATCGTGATTTAACTCGAATAAATTAAACTAATATAAACCTCAATCCGATTTTCTATGAAAATTACGTTAACATTGACCCTGATCATGTTTGTACAAGTCCTATTTGGACAGAAGTCTTTAACGCCTCAATGGCAGTCGGACACCACACTAAGATCTCCAGAGTCCGTTTGGGTAGATGCCAAAAACAAAGTACTCTATGTTTCAAATACGATTGCTTTCGAACCTAACACTACAGCATTCATCAGTAAACTGAATATGGACGGAAAATTTATCAAACGAGATTGGGTTACAGGACTCAATGCCGTCTTGGGCATAGGAATCCACAAAAACCGGCTCTATGCGGCTGAAGCATTCTCTAAATCAATTGCCGTCATCGATACGGATAAAGCAAGTATCATCAAAAGAATTACCATTGATGGCACTGAGCTACTCAACGACATTACCGTTGACTCAAAGGGTATCGTTTATGTAAGTGATACGCGACTTGGAAAAGTCTATCGCATTGAAAACGACTCTCCTATGCTGTATGCAGAAAATCTCAAAGGTGCAAACGGGTTACTGGCAGTCGGAAAAGACTTGTATGTGCTATCGGATGGCGCACTTGTTAAGATAGATCAAGATAAGAAAACTACCGTAATTTCAAAAGGTATGGAAGGCGGTCTAGATGGCATCGTGCAGATTAAACCCAATGAATTTATAGTTTCCGGTTGGCAAGGACTTATTTATCATGTTAAAACTGACGGTTCTAATTCAGTATTACTTGACACACGGGACAAAAAAATAAACGCTGCCGATATCGGCTACGACAAATCTTCAGGTATGCTTTATGTGCCTACCGTCAGGAGTAACAGCGTGCAGGCTTACAAACTGGACTAAGTGATAATTATGAGCGTTAAAAATTAACGAAACAAGAAAACTTCTGGTGGTATTTTTTGAATAAAAGCCCAGATTTAGTTAATTTAAAACATAAATTAATGGCCCCATAAGCAGATGAAGCTTTCCACGTTTACACCTTATACCAAGTCATTTAGAAAGGCTTTTTTGATTATTCCTTTTTTCGTTGTGATTGATGTATTTTGCGAAATTGTACAACCTCGTCTGATGTCTATCATAGTCGACGACGGAATCTTGCATAAAGATATCAACTACATTTTGAAAATTGGATTGGCCATGATCGGATTAGCCATCGTTGCTATCGTTGCCAATTTGTGCAACATCTATTACTCTGCACATGCGTCTGTGGGTTTTGCCACGAATCTCCGGACTGCCCTATTTCGAAAAATACAATCTTTTGCTTTTGCGGATACCGATTACTTCACTTCAGCGTCGCTTACAACACGGCTCACCAACGACACCAATATAATGCAGCAAGTCATGATGATGTGCCTACGTATGCTCCTAAGGGCACCCCTGATGATGGTTTTTGCCATTATTTTTGCGATTTCTATTAATAAGGATCTGTCCATTGTGATGGCCATTGCATTGCCTGTATTGGCCTTAAGTATTTTCATTTTATTACGTAAAGGGCTCCCCTTTTTTATCAAGATGCAGCAGGCGGTTGATCGTGTCAATAGTGTTGTGCAGGAAAATCTGCTCAATGTGCGGGTGGTAAAAGCTTTTGTACGACAGGATTTTGAGAAAAAGAAATTTGACAAAGTAAATTTCGATCTGATGAATGTTGCCACCAAAGCTTCCAGCATCGTTGTCCTTATCATGCCCGTCATGCAATTGGTGATGGGCTTGTCGCTTGTTGCCGTAACCTGGTTTGGTGGCCAGAAAGTAATGACTGGAACGCTCGCGCTGGGTGGACTGATGTCATTTCTAAGTTATATCACGCAGATCCTAATATCTCTGATGCTCCTTTCATTGACATTCATGATGATTTCAAGGGCAATCGCTTCTGGCGATAGAATTGAAGAAGTTTTAGAGAAACAACCCTCCTTAACGGATACTGCGGAAGGCCTCCAAAATAGAAACGCCATCACCGCGGGACGGATCGCATTTAAGCAAGTCACTTTCCGTTATAACTTACAAAGTGAAAAACCCAACCTTGACAATATTAGTTTCGAAGTAAAGCCTGCGACTACTTTAGCAATCATAGGTGGCACAGGTTCGGGAAAGAGCACTTTGGTACAATTAATTCCACGACTATATGATGTGTCTGAAGGTGCCGTTTTAGTAGATGGCATCGATGTCAGAAATTATCAACTACAGGAACTTCGCAGCCAGATTGCTATTGTGTTGCAGCAGAACCAACTTTTTTCAGGAACTATTTTAGAAAATCTCAAATGGGGAAATGAGCAGGCAACAGAAGAGGATATTTATGCCGCTGCCGAGATTGCTTGTGCAGACGATTTTATACGCTCCTTTCCCAGCGGCTATCAGACACTTCTGGGACAAGGAGGCGTCAATGTTTCAGGAGGACAAAAACAACGCATATGTATTGCCAGGGCTTTATTGAAGAAACCTAAAATCTTGATTATGGACGACAGTACAAGTGCTGTGGATATCGATACCGATCGAAAAATACGTGAAGGTTTAAAAAATTATCTGCAGAACACCACACTATTGATTATCGCACAGCGTATTTCGAGCGTCATGCATGCCGACCAAATATTGGTCATGGAAGAAGGCCGCATTGTCGGTGCCGGATCACACGATGTACTTCTGCAAACAAATACCAGCTATCAGGAAATTTATCAATCCCAACACCTGCAAAAAGAAGAAGCCTAATGAGTACCTCAAACAAATCCATCCCCGTGAGTTTACCAGGCCCCGGTAATTCTAGACGCATTAAAAATGAGAAGCCCCAGCAAGGATTTAAGGCTTTATTGCGATTGATGCGCTACCTTTCTTCACAACGGCTGATGCTCCTGCTAATTTTAATTTCACTCTTATTGGGAACTGCAGGAATACTGGCAGGCAACTACCTTTTACGGCCTGCGATCAACAATTATGTCCTCAAAAAAGATCTTGTTGGTCTAGGACATATTGCTCTAGTCATGATCGGAATTTATATCGCTACAGGAATTTTCAACATGTTGCAATACCGCCTAACCATAAAAGTTGCACAGAAAACGATTTCTAACATCCGAAATGATCTGTTCGACCGCATGCAATACCTCCCTTTGCAATTTTACGATACCCATCAGCATGGCGATCTGATGAGTCGTTTCACCAATGACATGGATACAGTAAGCGACGCCCTAAATAATAGTATTACACAGCTTTTAATCAGCTCAATTACGTTGGTGGGGACACTTGCCCTCATGGTGTATATTAGCCCTATCCTATCGATTATTGCATTGATCATGATTCCGCTGATGTTATATCTGGCGAAATTGATCATCAACAAAAGCAAGCGTTTTTTTGCCGCCAACCAAGCTGCACTTGGCAATGCGAATGGCTATGTGGAGGAAATGATCAGCGGACAAAAGGTAGTGAAGGTTTTTGGCCACGAAAACGCCGCCATCGAACAGTTTGAGCAGCTTAATCAAGTACTGCGGGAAAAAGCAACAAAGGCTCAGTTTTATTCTGGAATGATGATGCCTTTGATGGCGAATATGAGCACCATTAACTACGCGCTGACTACCATCGCAGGTGGTATTCTAGTGATCACACGTGGATTCGATTTAGGGGGATTAACTGCATTTTTACAGTATGCACGGCAATTTGGCCGGCCTGTAAATGAGATTTCCAGCCAGTACAACAGCTTACAGGCAGCTCTTGCGGGCGCAGAACGTATTTTCGCCGTTATTGACGCTGCTCCCGAAAGTGAAACGATAGATCCGCTACCAATGCCGGCCCCAATTCATGGTCAAGTAACACTATCGCATGTAAATTTTGGATATGTACCCGAAAAACAGGTTTTATTTGATATCGACCTTGACGTAAAACCAGGACAAAAGATCGCTTTCGTGGGTGAGACCGGTGCCGGCAAGTCGACAATTATCAATTTGCTACCTCGCTTCTACCCTTTGCTATCCGGGAATATTCTTTTAGACAAGACATCGATTTTTAAGTTGGATCGTAATGAACTACGTAAAAAATTGTCTATTGTATTTCAGGACACCCATTTGTTTACCGATACGGTTATGGAAAACATCCGTTATGGCAGGTTAACCGCAACGGATGATGAAGTGATAGCGGCAGCAAAGCTTGCTGCCGCAGATAGCTTTATCATGCAATTGCCTCAAGGGTATAAAACCCAATTGACCAATGACGGGGCTAATCTGAGTCAGGGACAGCGACAGCTAATTAACATCGCCCGGGCAACAGTGGCCAATACGCCAATTTTAATATTGGATGAAGCGACCAGCTCGATCGATACACGAACTGAAATCGCTATTCAGGAAGGAATTGACCGATTGATGCAAAACAAAACCAGCTTCGTCATAGCACACAGACTCTCCACCATTAGGAACGCCGACGTCATCTGTCTGATCGAAAAGGGAGCAATTGCAGAATTCGGTTCACATGCAGAACTTCTAAAACAACAAGGAAAATACTATCGTTTGTATATGGGACAATTTGATTAAGCATATCTTTTAAATGATTATGTCATTACCCGCCGATTCAAAAGCGACCACGAAGAAGTTTAAGGTTTTTGGATAGCATCAATTTCGGCTCGAAGCAGCCCATCCTGGTCCTTTCGAATACACAATACCTATCCCCTGTATTTCCCTTTTAGTCTGGGATAATATTTCCGATCCCCAAAAAAATAGTGAATAGCCCAATGACTTCTCTTTTTGCAAGATAGAATGTCTCGCTTAATCTAAATTTACGTCTATTTTGACATCAAGCTCCTTACTGGTCGCCTTTAGAACATGATCAACCCAAATACATAACATAGGCTGTTTTCCAAATTTGTTTTCATCCCAGTCTTCTTTCCAAACAATGTCGATCGTTTTCCCATGATAAGTTAAATTGCCGAGGTAAAAATAATCCATCTTGCCCGCAGGTATTAACGGCTGAATTTGGAAGCCGTTGCTGTGCATCCCTTTAAACCCAATGAGATCTGCTATGATCATGTCTGGATAGGTTGAATGAAAATAATCTTGCTGTCCACCAAATTGCCCACCTTCACTTGGTATATACCATTCACCGATATTTGGGTGCGCATAATCGTGCAGTCGTGTAAGCTTCATAATTTGTTCATAGAGGGTCTCTTTGTCCTGTGCAGTGATTTGATTCTTATAATTTCTTAAATAGTTACTGTATGCCTTATAGACAACCGAGTTTTGAAAAGGCCATCCTCTGCCGTTCCAGGCATAAGCCTGCTCATTATAATAGGGATGTTGTCTTTCTGCCGTGGTCATTCCTTTATGGTTATTGAAACCTTTTTCAGAAGTAAACATCGCCCAGGCTACTTCATACTTTTTATTGTCCTCAGCCGGTATCATATTGAAATACCAGGGGGTATACCCCACGGATTCCCCCACCCGAGCTTCGTAATCCCGAACACCATAAGCATTATCACCGGCTGTAAAGGTATTGAAAAAACCGTCTTCTGAGTTCCAAAGCGTCCGGAGAAATTTTTGCTGTATTTCCTGTGCCCTCGCCTTATAATGGGCCTCTTTCCTCTTATTCTCACTTGTTGGATTTTGTTGTTCTTCCAATCGATAGAGGTTATACAAAGCGTTAGTATTTCCAAACGAATAACTTCCAACGGAAGGGCGAACCAAATAAAAATCGGGGTAGCCTTTGGTAAATGCCAATGGAAAGTTTTTCGCCGCCTTCGTTTTCGCGGCCTCGTCTGTTGTTTCCCAGCCTAAGTAAAGATCTCTCCATGTGCTATCGGTATAAATATCATAAGGCCCATTACTTTCTATTAAGCCAAGTACCGCCGAAAGACTAAACTCCATGCCATCGTACAGATCCAGAACTTTATACATACCGTCTGTCTTCGCTTTGGCATTTTTTACAGTGAAGAGACTATCCAAAAGGTGCTGATGGGTCTCCATCGCCGGAAGCATCTTTTGCGTCCAGGTCTTATCTGGATGGATTTTTAAAAATGACTCAATACCATCGACCATCCAACTCGAAAAATGAACACTTTCTGGCCTGCTCAGATGGGTTAAAAAATTACCATTTTCTCGCTGATTTAATTTGGAAGCTGATCCAAGCATAAAATATTCGGCATAAGATTGAAGATATTTGGGATCGCGAAGCCAGCGTACATCATAAAACTGATGCGCGGTTGGACAAGTAATAGCCCCACTCAAAGATCCCCAGGCCGGATAGCCAAAAAACTCCGTAATAACCCAATAATTCTTTAAATCATGTGGATCGTAGTAATCTCGAAGATGCTTGCTTATCATCCACCAGCGGTAATTATACACACGACTTAAAGTGTCGTTGGAACTCTCAAAATAGGGTATGTTGTTGACTAAAAATTCCTGATTGTTGGATTCGTTAAATGGACCATCCGATTTTGGCCGTTCCTTGTAAGAATTAAATTCTTCTATATTGTCCACCAAATTATTTTTAGCAGCTTCTTTTAAACGATTAAGCTCGTGAAGATATATCAATTCCTGATTACTCTCAAGTCCTCGATTAATCGAACACGAAAAAAGAACACATAGAAACAAAAATGCTGTGCAGCTTAAAACAATAGACTTTAGAAAAACGGAATGATGTTGTCTTTTCATGTGCTAATATTAGATAGAAATATTTCATAATTCATTTGCTATAGCTTAAAGAATACGCTTTAACGTAAATACCAAAGAATCAATACGAAGCTCATCGGCTTCCATTACGGTAATTCTCTAAAATAGCCTAAGCAATTTTTGGAAAAGTTAAACACATGATCCGATAACGACTATAACAAATAACGGCTAATCAACAGAATATTTATGAAAATTCAACATTGTAAAACAAATCCGTATAAAATTGATACAATGTATCATATATAAACCTATTTTGGCCTATATTCCTCTGTCGACGATGAATCGGAATCTTAGTGAACTGGTTTTCCGATAGCATCATTTCCAATAACTCATTTTAATAAACCACAACCTAATATTGCCCAGAAGATCCTGAAAATGGATAATTTCCCATTTTCACATAAAAAAGTATGTTTTTCATATTTTTTCTACTGCTATTCTAGGCTAAATTTGCCCTATAAGTAAACTTGACTCAAGAGAAGTAATTGCTAAAATGAATGGAGATGCCTATCTCATCATTTTAAACTTCCTAATTGATTCAATAAGAATACTGTAAAAAATCCTACAATACTACAATGAAAAACATTTTGTGGAACGACCAAGTCGTTCCACATTTTTTTGACTAACCGGTTATTTCCCAACGTTTGCCCCAATTTCCACTGTGGCTTCTTTATCTCCCCGTTAAAAAAACATTTACATCACCACAACCTCCATCAATTCCTGAGACTAAAATGATCACATCTGCTATTTGTTTCAATAGAGATTAGCTCGAACAAAGGAATTGATAGGGATTATTCAAATATCCTCGTCATCAGATAAATATCATTTCTCTATCAGTGAAAAGAATAGGCTGTTTAAGCTTCCACTAATAAATAATTTAAAATGGGACAACTGCCAAAGGTAGAAGTCTTGAATCCGAGATACCGGCAATCCGATGCCCAATAATCTTCATATACGCTGGGTTTTGTTCAAACGAAAAAAAATCGGACACACTTTTCTGTTTAATCAGCATACAGATATCCCACTGTTCCTGATCGGGGCCGATCAGAAACCGTTCACCTTGCCCAACAAAAAGTAGCTCACCGCCGCTTTCTTCCACATAAGGCTTTGCTAGCTGTATATAATTCATAAAAGCTTCGTATCCCGAGATTTCTTTGATCGGTGCAATCTCCGGAAAATTAGTATAGTCCGCGATTTTCCTTAGCCGAATTAAATTGAGATTTACAATGGGACCTTGGATATTTTTCAATGCCAGGTTCCTTCCGGCTTCATAATTGGGATACAAATATGTCTTTCTTGTCATATCAATAAGTACTTGTTGTTTCACTCACTTTATTCTTCAACTCCGTTGCGGCGTGAAGTACGACTTTTTTATAATCAATGATTTTGTCGTTTTCAAATGGAATAATAACTGCATTTTCAAACAGGAAATTTCCTTCACCCAATCGGTTCCAATCTGCCTGTAAACTTTTTTTGTCAAATTGCCCCATGTTTAACATAAATCTGATTCTATTGGAAAGAGCCGTTAAATTCATGCTATCGGCGATATATATTTTATTTTCAGCATTATTGTAAATTGTTAAAACTCCCATTAATGGTTTACTCTCCAGGAATTCTGCTTTCAATTGTTTTTTGTCTATTTTGTTCATGTGTTTTAAAATTATAAATTTCCTCACGCTACCTCCAGCATCTCTTTATTACCCTTTTACAAGAAGCTCAATCTTTTTCATAGGAGAAATCATTCATGTAATCCCTGAGGCCTTTAGCCCCGTAGGCTCTGCTGGATCAATTCACCATAGCCAGTTACTGGGAGCCTGACTTAAAATATGTACTGTAGGATCATAAAGTCTGTAAGGTTCAGTCCATGTAAGCTCAATCCATCAAACTTTTTGGTGATGATAGATTGAACTTTTATAATGTTCAGCATCGTACTAATTGCGGTCATATTATTATATTTGCAAAATACTTGACTATTCAAGCATTTTGCAAATATAATAATTTCCTATAAACAATTTATAGAGAACCAAAATATTCAGTCGATTCAATGATTATATCCTAATAAAGGCGCCAAAATAAAGATACAAAACTCTCCTACTGTTTCCATTTCCTCCATTAGAAAAGGGAATTACTAGAAAACTACACCTGGGTGTAGCACTGATTGACATAATCTATAATATTTTTGGACAAATTCTAATCAATAAAAAGCAAAAGCCAACGATCTACATAACAGGACAAAGATAGAATCCTAAAATATTAGCAAATTTATTACCTATAGCATAGTATAAACATGACAAATTGCAAAAACTGTGGGACTGATATAACATTGAATTTCTGTCCAAAATGTGGACAGCCAGCGGTCCTTAAAAGAATTGATGCACATTATATCGTTCACGAAATAGAACATGTCCTTCATTTCGAGCGCGGAATATTGTACACGATTCGTGAATTGATCACCACTCCTGGAAAAAATGTACGAAAGTATATTGCTGAAAATCGAAGCCGATTAGTAAAACCCATTATTTTTATCATCATCACTTCATTGATATATTCTATTGTAAGTCATATTTTCCATGTTGAAGATAAATATGTAAGTTATTACGAATCCCAACATTCAACAACGGGTTCGATATATCTCTGGATCCAAAGCCATTATGGATATGTCAATATCATCATAGGATTGTTTATCGCTTTCTGGGCGAAGCTATTTTTTAAAAAATATGGTTTTAATCTTTTTGAAATTGTTATCCTATTGTGTTTTATTTTGGGAATGACGATGTTGATCTACACCGTTTTTGCAATAATTGAGGGTGTAACCCATATGAGCGTTATGGTACAGGCGAGCATTGTCGCTATGTTATATAGCGTATGGGCTATTGGGCAATTTTTCGATCCCTACAAAATACCGAGTTATTTAAAGGCACTCGCAATTTATATTTTAGGATATGTATCATTTACCGTAGCAATCTTTATTATCGGTCTATCAATTGACTTAATTTTAATGAAAAGATAGTTTATGCACTCAATTTCCTTCCTTATTAAACCTTGTTAAAAAGCAGATGGGTAAGTTTACACGATAAACTTACCCATTATGCTGCTAGTTCCTGTTAGAGATTATTTCTCAGATATCCCTGAAAGTTGTCTTGAAACTGAAGGCCGGTCCCCAGTCTATATTTACTTAATTTATTATTGAGGGTAAGCCCCCATAATACGAATTCGGTCAGAAAGTGGAGATCTTCAGACTTCGTTTCCGGTTGGTATTGCTGAATTAACGCATGAATAGGCGTCACTTGATCCAAAACCTGCTCATACGCTAAATCGTCGAGTTCATCAGATAATTCGATCCCCTCTGATTCTGAAAACCAACGAACAATATCATGGTAGGGATAACGCTCGTTTTCTCTTTCCAGTTTCTCAATTTTTGGGAATAAAATCGGAAAAAGGTTTTTAATCGCGTTTTCTATCAGCTGCACTGCGACGATATCCGCTCCTTCCTGTTCGCCTTCATAAACGAGCTCAACTTTACCTGTTATCGCGGGCACAATACCCATAAAATCACTCAGCCGCACTGCTGTTGCTTGCGCACCACTTCTGAGCATGCGCAATTCAGCGGTACTTAATAAGTTTTGAAATGCGGTAATACTCATACGCGCACTCACGCCACTCTTTTCATCAACATATTCACTATTTCGTGCTTCAAAACTTATCTGCTCAATCAATTCCCTAGCCAGCTCAGGGACGTATATCTGCTCTTTTTGGGCCGCTTCTAAGTTCGCCTCCTGCGCAGTAATCGCCTTTGCTATCTCAACCGATGCAGGGTAATGTGTGAGTATCTGCGATCCAATGCGATCTTTCAGCGGCGTCACAATACTTCCTCTATTGGTATAATCCTCCGGATTCGCAGTAAATATAAATTGTACATCTAACGGTAAGCGTAACTTAAAACCACGGATCTGAATATCGCCCTCTTGCAATATATTGAAGAGAGCTACTTGGATTCTAGCTTGAAGATCAGGCAGCTCGTTAATGACAAATATGGAACGGTTTGCCCTTGGAATCATACCAAAATGAATCACACGATCGTCTGCATAGCTCAGTTTTAAATTTGCGGCTTTGATGGGATCTACATCACCGATCAAATCAGCGACCGTCACATCTGGTGTGGCCAGCTTCTCTGCAAAACGATCACCTCGACCAAGCCAGCTTATCGGTGTATCGTCGCCTTTCTCCTTCAGAAGTTCTAGCGCATAACGCGATATGGGGTTAAACGGATCATCATTAATCTCTGAGCCCTGAACCACAGGCACATATTCATCCAATAAGTTGACCATGAGCCTAGCCAAACGTGTTTTCGCCTGACCGCGAAGGCCCAAGAAATTAATGTTGTGTTTGGAGAGAATTGCTCTTTCAAGTTCTGGAATAACGGTATCTTCATAACCATGTACTCCATTGAACACGGTTTCGCCCGCCTTTATTTTTGTAATCAGATTCTGACGCAATTCTTCTTTTATTGTTTTAGGTTTATAACCCGAAGTTTTTAATGCACCAAATGTTGTAATCTTCGTGTAATCCATATATTCTTATCGTATTCTTTTTTTTCGATTTTCTTCGTAATCCTCAAAAATCATTTCGCCTAGATCCCCAAGTCCCGTGTAATAAGCCTTCCCTTGATTTGAAGCTGTAAACTCGTCGACAAATTGCTGTAGATAAGGATCCGAAGCAATCATAAAGGTTGTAATTGGTATTCCCAGCTTTCGGGCTTGCGCCGCCATACTATAGCACTTGCTAGTGATAAAAAGATCCAAGCCCATAGGATTTTTATAATAAGTACCGTCCGGCATATTTAAACAGCTCGGTTTCCCATCGGTTATCATAAATATTTGCTTATTCGCATGCCGTTTTCGCCTTAGTAAGTCCATCGCTAGCTTTAAGCCTGCGACCGTATTGGTATGAAATGGTCCAACTTGCAAATAAGGCAGGTCTTTTATCGCAATAGGCCATGCATCGTTTCCGAAGACAATAACGTCAAGTGAATCTTTCGGATATCGGGTCAAAATAAGTTCCGATAAAGCCATCGCTACTTTTTTTGCAGGAGTGATCCGATCCTCCCCGTATAAAATCATACTATGGCTGATATCGATCATCAACACTGTACTCATCTGCGACTTAAACTGTGTATCTTCTACGACGAGATCATTTTCTGATAAGGCAAACTCGCCTATCCCATGATTGATCTGTGCGTTTTTCAAGCTCTCTGTCAAAACTATTTTCTCCAGGCCATCTCCGTACTGATAATTTCTGAAATCGCCCATATTTTCGTCACTCCGTCCCTGGTGATTGGTTTTATGATTGCCTGATTTCCCTTTCCTCATTTTCCCAAAAATTTGGTCCAAGGCATGCTGACGCAAGGCTTTCTCCAGCTTTGAGGTAATATCTACTCCACCTTCACCACCAAACTCCACTTTTTCTCGGATATAACCTTTATCCTTCAGATCCGCAATAAAATCATCTATCGTATAGGCTGGAGTCGTCAGTTTGAACTCTTTATCCAATTGCCTAAGCCAGTCAATGGCTTCATCAAAATCACCTGAGGTATGGGTAATCAGTTCTTTGAAAATGTCAAATAATTTATCAAAAGGCGTTTGAAACGGCGCTTCATATTGTTTGAAGATAAAACCTTTATTTCGTTTCGTGCTTTTCATGCATTCCTTTTATTAGTATGACGAAGCTATCCAAATAGTGTATCGGATGCTTCATAGTATGAATTTACGAAATAATAATTTTTGTGAGCACCTTATGTCCATTTAACTTTAAAAACTGGCTATAGTATGACGCACGAGCGACAACTTCCACTGAGGAATTAGTTTCAGGCCTTTACGCTCTCCAGTCAAAAGCCGCAAAGAATTGGTATTCCTTGCGGCTTTTTGATCCGGTTATTCTAAATACAAGAGAATTATGCCTGAAATAAGTACCGGGTTAATAAAGCAGTTCCAACGTTGGCTTATTGGCGGTTGCTTCCCTGCTACTAAAAGACATATCATTTGTAGAAGAAGCCGCAGCTGTATTTAAAAATAGAAAGGATACTTTACGATCAGTACCAGTAAGCAATCTGTTAATGGCCGAGGTGACGTCGATGGTCTGTAAACCTATCCCTGAAACAGAAATCTTACCGACAAGTACCGTATCCATCGGTGCATTGTTCCAATTAATGCTATTTTCTAACCATGATGTCGTGGAGGTCGTATAAATATTAATAGTCCGTTGTGGTGCTGTATTCACTCCTGCAACATACATTTTTAATTTTGCCGAACTCACTTTAGGTTTAGTAATCATCGCAATATCAAATTTAGCGTATGCTTTACGCGCGTAAGATGTAGCGTCGGATTTGATGACAAGATCAGCTGTAGTTCCATAATTTGTACCCGCATAGGTACCGTTACGGACATAGGCATCGGCAAGAGAACTTCCCGCATTGGCTACAACAACATGCTGAAACGCTCCAACATCTGGATTACCCAACGGCAGCGCATTTCCAGCAAAATCCTCGCCCCCATTGTTACTTATAAATACACCAGCATTAAGGGCAGCCGAACCGGAACCGACATCATAACCTTTTGCAGCGTCAAGGCCGTTTCCACCAATTGGATTGACAAATACCGGATCTTCATAGAAATTGTTGTTCCGCACGGTAGTTCCCCAGTTCAATGATGTAAATGTACTTGACGGAAATAAACAATTATTGTTAAACTTCAATCCGTTATCGGCCTGGGTAGACAGACTACTAATGGTCGAGGTCGTGTAAAAAATATTATTTGAAAATGTTGCATAAGGCTTTCCTGAACTCACGCCATTCATGACGTTAAACAGGCTGGCGGTCGGATTTTTGATAAAGAATACATTATTATAAATCTCACGGGAATCGTATGTTGTTTTTTCGATCAAAAAGAGCTTCTTTAACCTTGTTGTACCGATATCGTTGACAGAAATGTTGTAGCGGACTTTAATATTCTTAGACTGGTTCATAAAAAGCATAAATCCACCGTTATTATCATGCGAATAATTGTATTCGAAGATATCTCCATCGGTTACTGAATTGGTATCATAGCCATCGGCATCGAACGCGACTCCATCGTTGGCCCCTCCGCCTGTCATACCGTAAACCTCATTATAAGCCACCAGCGTATTCAAGCTGCCAATTGTCCAAATACCGGCATAATTTTCAGAGCCTGTGTTCATACATGCCTTATACACCGTATTGTGTGTAATTTTACTTCCTCCCGTCACGCCTGACATAACGATACCGTCGCCGTAGATATATTCAATCAAATTGTTATCGATAATAATATCTTTTGATCTTGCCGCCATAGCCCTATCGCCAGTGGTCCTTATCCCTTCAACGGAACAATTGGCGACATGACAACTTTGTACCAAAGCCCCATATATTTTACCGTCTAAGATAATCCCGCCAGAACTTTTGTTATAATTGGTCTGTCCATCGATAGCACCATTGACGTCATGGACATAACAATTTCTAATGGAGACATTGCTGATTGCTGTTCCTGCAGAACTGCCTCCAATCACGCGGATCCCCGTGGCGGCATAACTTGTCCCGCTTGCGATGGTATTCGTCAGTTCGAGGTTATTTACTTCAAAATAGGATACTTTATTAAGGTATAGCGCATTTGATCCATTCCTCTTTCCACCGCCGTTGATAATCGGACGAACATCACCGCCATATTTATCTATGATAATGGGAGCTTCAGCCGTTCCCGAATTTTTCATATGCAAAGTGTCATTCCATACACCTCCGCTCTTGAATAAGATACGGTCGCCGGGGCCAAAAACCGAGGCATTAATTTTGGCCAATGTTCTCCATGCTGTAGTTGTGCTCATTCCTGTGCTATCATCGTTTCCGCTGGGATCTATGTAGTAAGTATTGCCCACACTTGCCAGATTCGCCTTCGCTTTTATTTTTAGCGATGTCGGAGAATCTAGTTGAACGGATTTTTGGCAGCTCAGTAGCCCAATGACTCCAATAGAAACCGCCGTCATAAATTTTCTCATAATGTTGTTTTTTGTTTTATAATTTGTTATAATTTTTACAGACGTATTCTAATTCCGACGAATACGAATTTTATAATTTGATTAATAACATTAAATTATAAATAACCCATCAACCAAAAGGGGTAAAATCACAAATAAAGAGGGGTAAAATTTTAAAGACAGATCAAAATCTATCGAAAATAAATTGTCGGATCTTTTTATGTCAACCTACATCGATATAAAAGAAAATTTAATACTTTTAGTGAACAGCTACAGCTTTTATGGACAATAAAAAATTAATGGAAATAGATCAATATATTGATACACTTTCAGACACTGAGCAACAAATAATTCGTCAATTTCGGAAAGCAATATCAGAAAATGACAATACCGTTTCGGAAAACTTTGGAAAATTCATGTCAAACCCAAATGCAATCAGCTTTAGTGAACAAGGCGTATTTAAATACGGGTTAACAGTCGCGAAGAATTATATTTCATTCCATTCCTTGGTCATCTATACTAACCCCGAATTAATGGAAGAACTAAAATTAAAAATACCAAAGGCCAAGTTTCAAAAAGGCTGTATTAATTTCAAAACTTTGGATGAATTTCCCGCCTCAGTATTAGCAGAACATATTCAGGTTTCATCCAAAATAGATTTTAGCCCCATGATAAATCGTTATTTGAAAAAGAAATAAGTACCAGGTCGATTCCCAGAATTTTATTTATTCACTTTTACGCGCAACAATAGAATAGACCATCGGAATCTTATTTCCCAAATGGGCTATTCTGAATTTTTTAGGATCTAGCTCTGTCATGTGTTTAAAAATAGGATAAGGTGAATAGTCAAATTCGTTCAGGTCTTGAATGTTCAGCCCATTATGAAGTAAAGCACCAACGACCTCACTCATACTATGATTCCAGGTGACATAGGACTGCGAAATAGCGGCATCTTTATCGGCATAGGTTCCCTGCTCTGTCTCAACAATTGGAGCAATATTAAAATAATTATAACCAATTTTATCAAAATTGTCATCGAACATCCAAACAACTGGATGAAACTCGACAAAAATAAACTTCCCTTTCGGTTTCAAGAAACGTGAAATTATTTTCGCCCATTTATCTAAATCAGGTAACCAAGTAATCGTTCCGTAACTTGTAAAGACTAGATCAAATTGTTCATCAAGATGACTCTCAAGCTCATATAGATCACAACAGATAAACTGCACATCAGCATGCGTATCTTTCGCAATTTCGCGCGCACTTTCTATAGCCTTGTCAGATAGGTCAACACCAGTAACTTTTGCGCCAAGTCTACTCAAAGAAATTGTATCCTGTCCGAAATGACATTGTAAGTGTAATATTTTTTTCCCACTGATATCACCCAATAATGCTAACTCAATTGAATTCAGCGAAGTCTCCCCTTTTAAAAATCCTGTTAGATTGTAAAAATCTGATTTTAAATGCGTATCCGTTCTGTTATTCCACGAGTGTTTGTTTATTGCGATGTAATTCTCTTCCGGGTTCAAATCGTTCATTTTGTTTTTTAATTAAGCGGTTAATTAGCTACTAAATTACAATAAAAATTAATTTCTATCGGATTCATCCTTTCCTCAATCTAAAAATATGTGTTTTAAGAAATAAAGCTTGGTGAAAATTATCATAAAGGTTGTCTATATTTAAATCGATTATCAAATACGTTCAAGTTTAAAAGGATGAGGCAAGAACAAAGCCTATTTATATGAAGAAAAGAGATGACGATAAAAATATATAGACCAGAGAGCTTACTCCTAAAAAAATATATTGAATGCTTCTATATACTTGAGAAAACTGACGCAGAAAAAGCGACGGCATATTTTACATTTCCGAGTATTTACACCATTGTGACGATAAGTGAGCAGACCCAAACGATGGTAAGCCCAAACAAGGTGATTACGAAGCATTGTCCATCCAATTCGATAGAAACAAACCTTGTATGCAATTTTAATGAACCTGTTTTAGTGAGTTACGAGGGGAAAATAAATGAAATAACCACTTACTTCAAACCTCTTGGGATAAATGCTTTTATACCCAATGATTTAAGCGATTATAACAGCGGAACATTTCCCGATTTTAACCCACACCTGGATTATAAAGATGCTATGAGATCCATCCTGTCCATAGATGACCAGGACGAGCGGATCAAGGCATTAGAACACTATTGGATATCAAAATTTTGGCCATTTGAAAATGCGTTGCTCGAAAACATAATGACCGAAATGTTAGATACACGCAACGTCAATCAATCGATGTCAGAATTTTCGCTAAAAACAAGAAGATCGAGAACAACCATAAATAAGCAATTTGATCAACATCTCTGTAAAACACCCTCTCAATTCAAAAAAATCATCAGATTTAGAGCTGCAATTCAAAGCCACCTCGAAGATAGCAGCAAAATAGGTCTGTCTTATAACCTGGATTATTTCGATCAATCCCACATGATTAGAGATTTTAAAAAATTAACAGGATTTACGCCAAAAGTTTTCTTTTCCAAAATAGCTAATCTCGAACGGAGCCAGATAAAATGGATTTTTATTTAGCAGGTTTACAAAAATACAATCACACTATTTTATTAAACAGTAACATTGCTCCATAATTATTTATACAATACGTTATGAAGCTTTTAATCCTACTTATGCTTTGCCCAGTTTTTCTTGTAGCCCAAGAAAAAACATCAGCTAAGCTTGCAGCCTATATGCAGGCACAAGCTGATGTAAATAATTTCAGTGGAACAGTTCTTGTCATGAAAAATGGCGCTATTTTATTAAAAAAAGCCTATGGTTTGGCAGATTATGAATGGAATATAAAAAACACGTTAGATACTAAATTCCAGTTGGCATCGGTCACAAAACAATTTACCGCAGCCGCGATTTTACAGCTCGTCGACAATGGGCGGTTATCCCTAAATGATAAACTCAGTAAATTTTTCCCCGATTATCCGAAAGCCGATAGCATCAGCATCCACATGTTGTTGTCACACAGCCCCGGACTTGCTATGGGTTTCAAAGAAATCGCGTTAAGTAGCATAAGTCGCGATTCTGCTTATGCAGCCATCAAGAAAATTCCTTTCGAATTCTCACCGGGAACAAATAGCGCCTATAGTAATATCGGTTATTATTTGTTAGCAAAGATTATTGAAAAAGTCTCCGGTGAGCATTACGCTACTTTTTTAAAGAAAAATATATTTGATAAAGCTGGGATGAAGAACACCGGAGTTAGTAACAATGAATCCATCGTGACGAAAAAAGCAAAAGTATATTATCATAATGACCAAGGTTTTATCCATAACCCCTATATCAACTGGGAGATTAACCAAGGTCACGACGGTATTTATTCAACCGTTGAAGATCTAGCCATTTGGGACCAAGCTCTTTATGGAACATCGATCCTATCAGCGGCGATGAAGAAAAAAATGTTTACACCATATAACTCCGAAAATTGGGGCTATGGATTCATTATCAATCCATTTTATAATCACGGACATTATTTGATTGCACATGACGGCGGATTCTTTGGGACAATGACTTCTTTTAATCGATTTACTGACGACAAACTCTTTGTCACTGTCCTTTCTAATAACGGCTCAGCCTCCCATATCATAGGTTACGGCCTTTCAGCAATTGCCTTTGGTAAAGAAGTGGAAATCCCCTACAAACATCATCGCGCCAAAATAGATACAACCATATACAATAACTATGTGGGTGAGTATGGAAAAATACGAATATTAAAAATTGGTGGCAAACTCTATTATAATGATGCGGATATTGAACTCATTCCCGAGTCTAAAACAAAATTTTTCAGAGCAGACGACAACGACAGAACGATCGAGTTTGTTGAAGACAAAACAGATGGCTACAATTCCAATATTTTAACAAAAGGTGGAGTTAAGGAAGTTTTCCCACGATCCAATAGAAATGAATGAAACGCTATGCATGCTGCTGGAATAACGATTTTAATTTATTATTTGAAACCTTAAAGAAAAAAGTTAAATTACACCTATATCGGTCCAGCGTTAGATCGGATATAGCGTATACTAAATTATAAGATATTGCAACAGATAGATCAGGAACCGAAGAAAGCCAAAAAGAAACTGTTATCGAAGTCTTTTATATTATGCCTAATCTTTATGACGGCATATCTCATCAGTTTTTTCGTTTTTGATCTAAGCAGCAGTGAAAAGTTGAGTTATATTATTTTTTCACCTTTTGTTTGTGTACTGAGCTGGATATTTTTTCATTTCTTTTTGCTGGTAAAGGATACACGCAATTTGAAGTACTACTTACTGGGATGTGCCCTGATCGCATGCACTATTATTTATACAAATGGTATTTTTGATATCGATATTAGGCTTCAAAACTTTTTACACTCCTCAAAACTGCCAAATGAATACAGCAAATATGATGACATCAATAAGCTAAAAAACCAGTTTGGGAAACATGAAATCATACTCTTCAAGGCAAGTGACCACCCTATAGATCAGTTTTTGACTAAAAACAATGAATTAATCATTCATTGTTTAACCGGTGCAACCGACACTGACAGTCCATCAACAGTTATTCATACATTCTATAAACTGGATAAAGATGGCGATCAGATTGATGAATACTCCTTTAAGCAGGATAAGGATGACGATTCAGAAATTTTATTTGAGGGGTATTTGATCAACGTTTCCAAACATTACTTTCGCAGCTGGCCATTGAACGGAGATACTACAAAAAAAACAATTGAAGTATTCAACGCAAATCTCAACTGGCCCGCAGATCAACAAGGCCAAAAACTAAATGATATTGAAAGTAAAGCCATTTATCTGCTGTCAGAGAAAATCTATCATTCCGATCAAAGCAATTCGAAAAGCTATACGAAGCGAACTTATTTTATAGACGATAACTGGTATGTATTCTACGAAAACATATCGGATGATAATAATTTAGTCCCACAAAGCTCATCTAAGGGCCGTACCGTAAATGATCTTTTTGGTCACTGGGATAAGAATGAATGGGTAACGAATACTACTCCCCCTAACATTAGATCAGTTTATTATCAGAAAATCAAACGTGTTCGCAATAGACATGACGTCAAAACGGGGAAATATGAAAAAGGAGACCTTTGGCAAGGCTGCCTATTCTCACAGCTTATTGTCGAAAATGACACCTTAAGATTTAAAGACAGCTTATACCTGGACGAAAAATGGCATTGGTCTCAAGTCGACATCAACAATAAAAACATCGGCACACTAACCTTTGAGAATACCGACCAATTTAATGCATATGGCTTTTATGCAAATCCAGCTTTAAATTATCAACTTTTCACCAACCAACGCAACAAACTTTATTTAATTACAAAGAAGTGATTTGTAGCTTGGTGCCGCTAAATTTCGGCAAACATGAAGCGTTCAAAATACAAACCTACTTTTCGCTGTCCAAAATAATGACTATATTAGAACAAATCGCTTTTTTGTGAAAATATATCCAATTTAACAGCCATTGGATCCTAGTTAAAAATTAAATTCTGGAATAGTAGGAAATAAATCATATGAACAAAAGGTATTTTTTCTATATTATCATCGTTATCAGCTTGTTCACTTCGTGTGGCCTTATCCATAATCTTCCCGATTCGGCTTCCCCCAATACCGGCGTAGATCCTAACCTGTGGTACTCATTTGTGGATCAAAATGGTAATTTCTACCCCGACAATTGGAAGAAAAACTATGGCATTCCTTCCAATAAAGCGGCCCGAGATCCCTATTCGCTTATGAAAATTGCCACCGATAGAGGTGACCGTGAACAATTACTCGCTTTTGAACGCAGTAACATGCTACGTCTGTCAAAACGTATTGCTCCAAAAAAACGTGTGTTCATTTTAGTCCATGGCTTTAATGCTGATGAAGAATCTGTTGTAAAACAATATAAATATATTTCCGATCATATCGTTACAAACCCTAAAAACGATGAAATCATTCGATTTTATTGGGATGGTCTACGATCTACCTCCCCTTTTCGTTCCGCCAAAAACTGGTTTTCAGCGGCCTCTTTTAGCCAGATGGCCGGTGAATTTGGATTAAGACGTATACTGAACAATATGGCCGATAAGGATGTCTTCATCATATCACATAGTCGTGGAGCATCTGTGGTTATGAGCGCTATTTCAAATCCTGAATACAATAGCTCATTTTCAGCACAAGCAAAAGACGTTCACAATGTTGATATCGAGCGGGCAAAGCCATTGTTAGAAAACAAAAATAGAATTACCTGCATTATGTTGGCTCCAGCGATAGGACTTTCCGAGTTTCAATATACGGATACGGTAAGTAATACAAAAAAATTTGTAAATCTCAGCTCACAAGTCAAGAAAATACACATCACTATCAACGGAACGGACAAGATGTTGAAGAAGTTTTTTGGATTCTTATCGAACAAACTTAATCCAACTGATCTTGGATACAAAGAGGAAAGTTATAACGCCCTTAAGAAAAATTACAGCATCTTTTCTATGACTGATTTCACAGGAATGTCAAGCCATGATTTTAGTCGTTATATCCGAGACCCCAAATTCAAACAGATGCTTCGGGAAGAATCAATCCAAGTGCAATAAGATGTTTACTCGCTAATTAAGTCAACAAGCTATGAATCGAAACTATTCTCTCAAAACGGCCATGGTTACTTACAGAAACGGGTAAGTGTGTGCCGCTATCTTTCACAATGATGCTTGGTATCCCCTGAGCATCTTTAACAATTTCACCTTTTTCGATTTCTACAATATTGCCTAAATGAACTAATTCGCCAACTGCGATGGTATGTATAAAATCAGGGCAAACAATAGTCTTAGTGTAATACCTCTTCCCTTCGCAGATGACTTCTCCCCTTGCGCTGCAAGAAGACCGTTCAATAACTGAACATAGCAATCTTTTAGGCATATATTTCCGAATTCCTGTCTGTCTATTCCATATTTTATAGGCAGCCTCTTTCATGCTCCATAAGAGCCAAACAACAATTTCGGGATCAGGACTGTTCACAATCAACAGTTGTTCATGCTCATTAAATAGCTTAGAAACAAAGCCTCTACGTCTCCAACTACTATCTTTTCTGGACTGAACCAGGTCGATAACGTCATTACCAATCATTTTTCTTGTAACTTGCTTTCGATTATTTCGACTGCAGCTCCGACATTAAGCATACGCTCCATATCGGAATTTTCAATAACGATCCCAAATTGATCTTCGATATCCAGGACAATATCAACCAAATTTGCTGAATTGATTTGTAGATCACGCATAAAATCAGTCTTTTCTGTAAGCTGTCCAAATGCTTCTTCGTTTGTTGTGTAAGGTGCTATAATTGGCTTTAAAGCACCGATCAATTCTTCTCTGTTCATAGGTTTAGTTATCAAATTTTTTAAATATTAAACAGGCATTTACATCCCCAAATCCGAAACTCGCTTTGGCTATAATATAAGGTTTGACATCAACTTGATGTAATGGTATTCTTGATGGATCTATCATTGCTGTAATCTCAGGATGTAAATCAGTACAATTACTGTTTCCAAATACAAATCCATGATATAACTGCAAAACTGTGGCCACGCATTCTATGCTACCTGCCGCACTGAGACAATGCCCAGTCATTCCTTTTAGCGAGTTTATCAATGGAAAATCTTTCCCTTTACGCCCAAGGGCCTCAGTCCAGTTTTCTATTTCAAAAGCATCTTTGGCCGTTGCCGTTAAATGACCGTTTATGGCATCGACATCCCATCCGGAGACGCCCGAATTTTTTAGGGCTTCCGCAATACATCGGCGTACAGCATCAGCATTTGGAGCTGTCATACTGCCCGTTCCACGTTGCCCTCCAGAATTTACTTGACCGCCCAATAACTCGCCATATATCATGGCCTTGCGTTCTAAGGCACTTTCCAAATCTTCCAGTAGTAGGGCTCCAGCTCCGCTACCCGGTACGAATCCTGCGGCTGTTGCACTCATTGGGCGAGAACCTTCCGCAGGGCGGTCATTATATTGCGAGCTACAGACACGAAGTGCATCAAAACCGCCCCAAATATAAGGCCCACTATCTCCAGTACTACCTGCTAGCATGCGCTTTGCTCTTCCGGACCTAATCCGGTCATAGGCCATTAGAATTGCTTCGGTCCCGGTAGCACAGGCAGAGGAATTGGTGGTGACCTGATTTCCGAGCCCTAATTTCCCACCTAAATATGCACTGACACCACTATTCATCGTTTGGGCAACGACTGTACTGCCTAGCCTACGTGTTTGCAGCTCATCAATTTTATAGATACTCTCCCGAAACTTATCGATACCTGAGGTGCCTGAACCAAAGACTGTTCCACTATCCCAATCGGGGAGCGAATTTAAGGCAATAGGAAAACCTGCATTTGTCCAAGCCTCCATTCCAGCTATGACACCGTATAATATGCCTGTACTGTTAAAACCTCTAAGCTCAAGTTCCGTGAAACATTGTCTTTTGAGATCATCCGATACTTGTGGCATTCCAGCAATCTGACAGGAAAACTGTAATTTTTCCAACTGCACATCATGTCTAACACCGGAGACACCCTCTTTTAGCGCCTGTGTAAAGGCCGGTACGCCCACTCCATTGGGTGCAACGACCCCTAATCCTGTAATAACAACTCTCTTCATAGCTCCTCGGTAATCATACCTGCCAATATTCCTTTACAAACTTCCTGTCCAGCTTCATTTTTCATCGTAACCGCACATTTTAACTTTCCAAACCTAAAATATATTTTTTTTGAAATTACCGTCACTTTTTCCTTTGGAAACACGGGTTTTAAAAATTGTATTTCAGTAGAAGTCAATGCAATAGAAGAGCCCTGTATAAAGTCTTTATTGAGCAGAAAAATTCCCAAACAAGCTAAACCTATTTGGGCCATTGTTTCGATCAGAATAACTCCTGGAGTGATCGCTTTTTCATTAAAATGACCCCTATAAAAATCCAGATTTTCATCAAAGGTATAGGTACCTACAACACCTTCCGCATCGACGTGAATCAATGCGTCGACAAATAAAAACGGGGCACTGTAAGGCAATTTGGCTAATATAGAATTCAGATCCATCATTCAAATTTAGTAGGTTACCACTGTAATAAAACGCGCTGTGCCGAAAATCCAGGACCAAAACTCAGCATTAGCCCCAATTCACCGACCTGAGGACTACGTTTCATAATACGTTCGAGGACATATAACACCGTAGCGCTCGACATATTACCATACTGTGCCAGCACAGCCTTAGTATCCGCAATATCCTTATCAAATTCAGCAAAAATATCTTCGATTGCAGCGACTATCTTTTTTCCACCTGGATGAAAAATCATGTAATCAATATCTTTAATTTCAAGCTGGTTCTTCTTCAAAAATGGATGTATAACGGCATCAAAATGAGACGCGATCACATTCGGCACTTCAACATCCAGTATCATCTGCATACCGCTGTTTGTCAGCTTAAATCCCATAATATCTTCCGCATCATAAAAATGGTACATCTCCTGATCAAGAATCACCGGACCATTGTCTGACTCGTCGGAGGAAAGTAGACAGCAAGCTGCACCATCTCCAAATATTGCGGCACTGACCATGTTTGACATGGAGAAATCTTCCAGCTGAAAAGTTGCTGTTGGCGCTTCGACGGCAATTACCGCAGCACGTTTGCCTGGGTTGGCCTGAAGAAAATTTTTAGCATAAATAATACCTGAAACACCAGCAACACAACCCATTTCGGTAACTGGTAACCGCACAATGTCCTGTCGGAGTTTCATCGTATTGATGAGATACGCGTCTAGCGAAGGGATCATAATTCCAGTACAACTCACTGTAATGATATAATCCAGGCACTGCGGATCCCATCCCGTTTGCCCAAGGGCCTTACGAAGCGCTTGCTCCCCTAGGACCGTTGCCTCCCGACAGTACACATTATTTTTTTCTTCAAAAGACGTCGCTGTGAAGACCTCTTTCGGATCCATAATAGCATATCGTCTTTCCACAGCAGAGCCTTCGAAAAGTTTCTTGATCTTTTTAATAAAACGAGGCTCTTGTCGATGGAGCCAGATATCCAATAGCGGAAGGATCTCTGCCGTAGCACAAGAATATTTAGGAAGTTGCTTCGCAACACTTACTATCTTTACGTTCATATCTTGGAAATTATCCACTGGTAACGAAAGGCCCATTTCCATTGGATGCTATAATTTTCTAATTTCAGTTTATTGGAGTATTGGGTAAGTTCCTCCTTTTTAAACCCACGCAGTATTGAAACAAGCCCATCCACTTTTGTCATTCTATTTAACCTAAAAAGAACAGCAATGGTTTGAAAAAGCCGGTAAGCCAGTTTACTCCTTTGTAAATCGTTGATGACGACCCCCAGTTTTGATACGTTGACCAGACTACCTAGCAACCGAAGGATCTCTTCATCGTCGAAATGGTGTATAGTAAGTGTACACAGAATAATATCATACTTGACATCTTCAAAATTCTCTTCAAAGATATCCGCACACAAATAGGATATATTACTATAATCTTTCGACAAATCCCCCGCATAATTTATTGTATAGGGGTTGGCATCTATACCGAGCATTGAAAGCTTAATATGATGTCTATTGCCATAATCACTCAACATGCGAAGCATGTCCCCATTCCCACAACCGATATCCACAATCGTTATTGTTTCATTCTTGCAGCTGGTTGAAAGTAATTTTTTCACACCATTCAGCGTAATGTTATTTCCGCCTAAAAAACGATTAATCTTTGCGATCTTGTCCAACGTGGTACGAAGTTCTTCTCCTTCGAGCAGAAAATCGTCCATGATCTCATGCTCCGATGTTCTCTGTTTTGTGTTTATTCCCATTTTATTGACCTTGCATTTCCATGAGTTTGTTTAATAATCCAGCTGAGCATTTTCGGAAAAAATGAGGCAGTCTTCATTAAAACTGCGGTTCCCATTTTATAGCTTAACAGGCTCGACAGAAGTCGTCCGAATAAGAGGCGTTTTTTAAACGTTCGATTCCATTGCTTGACATAAGCCTTTTCCAATTGCTTTCGTGAATGAATATGGCCCCGGTAATATTCCAGGACAAGCTCAGAAGCTATTTTTGCGCTGTGTATCGCCATCGCCATCCCATTTCCGCAGAATGGATGAATAAGACCGGCTGTGTCACCAATCATAAGAATATGGTTTTCTACCGCTGATTTCTTATCAAACGACAATTGACTGATCGTAAACGGCTTGTCAAAAAGTAGCCTACTGTGCTCAAAAAAATACTTAAGATGCTTATTTTTAGACAAAACATACTGCTGATAATCATCGATGTTTTTGTACCTCTTGAACGTTTTTACATCGGCCAGATAGCATAAATTTATCCGGTCATCTTCGACCTTGGAAATCCCACAATAGCCTCCTTCAAAATGATGCAAGGCAATTAGGTCATTCGGAAAATCGCCCGAATAGTGCGCCTTAACAGCCATCCAGGGAGAGGTTTTCGTTATAAAATCACGAGATAAGAGCTGATCCATATTACTGCGTTTTCCATACGCGCCCAGTACAATTTTTGATCTTAATACCTGATCTTGAAACGAAACAGCAAATGTATCTCTGCTAAAGGAAATACCAGTTACAGTCGCAATCACAATTGTACAACCTTTACCTTTTGCTTGCTGATACAACAGATTATCCAACGCATAACGACTGACACCAATCCCACCCAAGGGCAGCCTGACCCTATTCATCTGTCCATCTTCTGTCGTGAACTCAAGCTCCTGAATATGTGTTGGACCTAGCGATTCAACATCCACCTGCAGCCAATGGAGGTAGGCCAAAATTTCGTTCGAAACATATTCGCCGCAAACCTTATGACGAGGAAAATCATGTTTTTCGATTAACGTCACATTGAATCCTTGTTTAGACAGATGCAATGCACTCGTAAGTCCAGCCAAACCACCACCTGTAATAATCACATCAGGATTTATTGCCATATATCCAAATTTGCTCTATATGAGTATCATTTACAAAAGATCAACGCTATACATTGTGCTTCAGTTTCCTAAATTGGTTGCCCTATTATTCAATAAACGATTCTTAATAAACCTGTCCTCGGTCTAACATCTCTTTGCATAAGGCAATATCGTCCATCTGCTTTTATCAAAAGTCTATCTGATAACAGCCCTTTGCAATAAATAGTTTTTATTTGGGTGTAAAATAAAAAAGCACTTTAATTTACCTGATAGACAAACGGCTTAACCACTGTGGTAAGTTGAATAAAGAAGGCGTCTATCTGAATTTATCTTCACGGTCGACAAACAATTTATCCAGAAAAAGATATCTGTTCCGAAATTCTTCAGCAGACGCTTTCACCTCAATATTCAAATTCAGAATATTCATGCGTTTATCTTTTGCTGTTGTTTTCGGCCAGGTTGCGAGCCCTTTTCCATTTGGATCGCCCGTCTTGATAAAATTAATAAAGTACTGCTGACCAAGTTTTGATACCTTGTAATCGTCTTTCGTCCATGCAAAGACATCATTGCTCTGCAGATTTCCCAATAAATATTCAATATCACTCGCATGGAAAGCACCCGGTAGGGGCTGTGGGCTTTTTTCCTTGGCTTCCTGCGCAGATTTCTTAGTAATTCCTCCCGCGAGCCCAGTTTGAGCATCGCGGTATGCCGGTTGCATGGGCGGCCGCGGTTTACCGAATATATAAACGTAGACTGGCTGACCGCTATTCTTTCGTTGCAGATCAAGCCATTTCCAGGTACTATAAACGATAAAATTATCGCTACCTAAGGCAGTTGCTGACCGAATGACTTCCGCCTCTGTCTTTCCAGGATAAAGCTTGAGCAATTCGTCAGCCTTAAGGTCATATTGTGCTCTTACTAATTTTTCATAATTCTCCGGAGATGGATACAATTTACCCATGTAGGCGGTATATGGAGCTTCCGTAGACGTCCAGCCTGCAAGTAGGGGGACTTTAGACTGTTCCCCGGCCTCAAAAATAGCCAAAGGAGATTTCGGCAGAAAATAGCCATCGACAATCAAACGGGTCGCAAAGGCCCCCGGCTCGCTGGCTTTATCAAGGAGTTCGGCCGCAGGAATTTCACGTAGCTTATCAAGCCCCTCGGCATTTATACGCGTTGCAAATGTAGTCCCTTGTTGCTCTTGCTCAGTAATAGAGGCCGTGCCATACCGCAAGTTAAAAACACTTCCGCTCTGACCGATAGCACGTTTAAATAGTCCTTTGGACAACGGACTCGTCATCTGGGCAGAAACCGACATACTCCCTGCCGACTCACCACCGATGGTGACGGCATCGGGATCCCCACCAAATGCAGCAATATTTTTTTTGACCCAAACCAAAGCTGCATGCTGATCCAGCAGTCCATAATTTCCGGAAGCATGTTTCGGAGATTCCTCGGTTAATGCTGGATGCGCAAAAAAGCCAAAGATTCCAAGGCGATAGTTGACTGTAACGACAATAAGACCTTCTTTGGCAAAACTTTCACCATCATAGCGATTTTCCGATCCATCACCAGCATTGAAACCTCCGCCGTAAAAATAAACTAAAACAGGAAGTTTGCCCGAACCAAGGGTCTTTGGACGCCATACATTCAGGTAGAGACAGTCTTCACTGATGCCGGGTGACCGAAATCGCATGTCCCCATAGATCGGTTTCTGCATCGGAGAATAACCAAAATGATCTGCCTTACGAATACCAGACCAATGTTCGGCAGCTTGCGGTTCTTTCCACCTCAGGTCGCCTACTGGCGGTTTTGCAAAGGGAATTCCTCGAAAGGACTCTACCCCGCTTGACAAGGTAATTCCTTCGAGTACCCCCTCTTCAACCTTAACCTGAGGCATTTGTGCGAAAACAAATGATGCAACCAAAAGCTGAACAACAGTAAAAAAAATATTTTTCATCATAACATCCATTTAAAACTCCATGGTTTTATTCTTTCAGTTAAAATACAAAATAAAACTTATACTGTCGTGATAGTCTGATATTTCACTGCAAAAACCTAAAGAAAACTTAACCAATCGGCAAATAGCTGCAACAACAGAATGTTTAGTAGGTAATCCGCTCAATTGAAAAATTCATTTGGATTTACCCTTGAAACGTCTGTTGCAAATGAAAAAATCTGAACAATCTACTTATTCCGGATCGACCTTTCCCTTTGTACTCTGTTTAGTAAATTTCACAACTGGATTATAAATTGGTTTAATTGTCCTGAGATAAGCATATATACTTTTAAGATCCCGATCAGTCATCTTTCGAAAAGCGTACCAAGGCATTAGGGAACTATACATCCCCGGCTCGATTTTCTGGATCATCCCAGCATCGTTATAGCTTTTAAATTTGGCAACAAATGCCTCCTCACTCCAGGGGCCAAGCCCGCTTTCGTCTGGCGTTAGATTAGCAGAATGAGTATAACCGCCGGTGGGCATCGGAAACTCAATACCACCACTCAAAAGCTTTTCTTTATCGAAAACATCGCCAAATTTTTTAGGCGAATGGCAATCGTTGCAGCCCGCCATGTTGACAAGATAACGCCCCGAATCAATTTTCGTTTTTAGGTCCTTTAAATAAACCGGCGATGGTTTTCTGGAGATAGCCCGGTTGTATAATGTGGTCAAGTAATCCACTTTAGTAACACTCGCCGGATTTTTAGGCTGAGGTTTAAGTGTTCTGATGTAGGCGATAATGGCCTTGATATCATTCGGATCTGCATGTGAGAAAGCCATAAATGGCATGGCATGATATACAGTACTACCATCTTTACGAATACCGGTCGTCAAGAGGCGGTACACTTCGCCATCCGTCCAATTTCCGAGATTAGTTGGTGTAATATTAGGCGTGAAAGACTCTCCAGGAAAATCAAAGCCCTTACTTTTAGAAAGAAACTCGCCCCCAGCCCCCTTTTGCTCATCTACTAAAGGCCACGAATAAAAATGGACATCACGGGGGCTGTGACAATCCGTACATGTCGCGACATTTTCGACGAGGTATGCTCCACGCTTTAACAAAACTGTATCATTATGGTCGATCAACACATCCGGGACCTTCGGCACAACAGGTAATTCATAACGGACGTAAAGAAATAGGCTGCCAAACATAACCAATAAGACCACAGTCGTTTTAGTTAATATTTTCCTCCAAAGGGTCCAAATCAGGAAATGATTAAAAATCTTATCCAATACCTCCATAAAAAAATGATGTTCGACAGCCTGGTGGTATTGTTTTTCCTGCAGGATGGATAAGGCTCTTTTCAAAACAAGCAACACCGAAAAAACGACAATGATGCTGATTGCTATAAGTATTTTGATCATGCTATGCTCTTGGTTAAATATACATCGGTACACAAATTCTCATGCAAAAAAAAAGATTAAGACCGATAGGTAAACCTCATTTTTTCGAGCATATCGCTACTCAGATTCTCAGCATATGTCCCATAGGCGTCTACTAGGGTTCCTTTTATGCCTGCTGTGGATGTAATGGCATAGATGATACTACTGTCGTCGGGATCAGAGAAACCTTCAAATCGGTAATACTCATCCACCATAAATTCCTCGGGACCTAGCAGGAGCTGTAACGCAATACAACTCAACCCATTTTCTAATAATTCAAAATCCTGAATGTACCCTCGGCCACGAAGGTCTGCAATAGCATCTACTAATGTTTCAAAGCTCTTCATACTGTTAGTTTTTTACCTTAATGTTTATGAATGATCTACTTCTTTCTGGGTTAACATGGAAATTAGTCCTTAACCAATAAAGAATGACCTTTGTGATAGGCAAAGCTAGTATGGATAGTCCATTCAGTCCAATAACATTGATTAAGTATTTAACTTAATATTTATTAAGTCCGGCTGCATATTTCAAGGCACGAATATATTGGGAAATATCTTTCTTTTAAAATAATCTATTGTTTCCTATAGACTCTTGGAGAATCCCCGGTCTGCTTTCTAAAGAATGTTGAAAATGCAGCAGACGTTTCATAACCAAGGTCAAACCCAATAGATTGGATAGATTGGGTCGAAAACCGCAATTGTTGTTTCGCTTCGCGTAGTTTACGTTGTAATATAACGTTTGATGCAGTTGTTTTGAGCTGATTTTGACACAACGTGTTTAAGTAGTTACTTGACAGATTTAAATGATCGGCATACCAAGCGACACGCTGTTGGGATTTAAAATGTATATCGACAAGCTCACAAAATGCTTCAATGATGTCGCGCTGTCCGTTACCTGGATTTTGTGCCAGATAAATGCCGGCCTCCTTTCGTATGATGGAAGACAAAATTTCGATTCTTAGTGCGATAATATCGGCCCAATTTCCGTTAGTCTCATTTTCCAATAAATCAAGTTGGATACGATCCATTTCTCGATTGACCATATCAAAAAGGGAGTCTGAAAGCGCAAATGTGGGGCGTAGATTATTTTGGGTAAAATAAAACTCAGCGACACGTGAAAATGAATCAAACAGCTTTTTTCCAACCACAATTTTTCGGGCGATAGTTTCAGGGCCTGTCTGCCAATGGTGAACCTGTCCCGGAAATAAAAAATGTAATTGTTTGTTTCGAATTGGATAAGCAAATGAATCTACATAATGTGTCCCACTCCCGCGGATAAATAGAACGATTAAGAAATTAGTGCAACTGATTGTTTTATTATAGTTTTCCTGACCAATTATTTCTTTAAAAATAACCTCATCATGTTGAAGAGTACTGGCCGATACCATGCTATTCATGCTGTAATTATACTCCTTATGTGTTAAATAACCTATTTGACGTCTCGCCGGTTTTTAATTAATGAGGAATTCAAAACACAAACAAGAAGCCATGTCAGCTATGTCGAAATTAACACAATGACAGAATAATAGGCTTAATCTATGACAAGAAATTATTCAGTCTGACAAATACCATCCAATTTTAAAACGTTTATACTTCATCAAGAAGAAATTCACGTGGCGATATACCCTTATGGCGCTTAAAGTAATTGGAGAAACTGGCCACATCGTTAAACTGCATTTCTTCGGCAATATCCTTTATTTTTTTTCTCGAAATTTTCATTTCATGAATAACTTCATTAAGTACTGTTTTGGCAATAAACGAAATGGCAGTTATATTTAAATGTTTTTTGCAGAGTACATTTATGTAATTGGCTGTCAATCCCACTTTTTCGGCATAAAAGGCAACGCTTCTATTTTCTCGCCAATGCGTCATGATCAACAGAGAAAGTTTATTAAAAAACAAATCCGGTTTATCAAAGACCGGATGGTCTACTTCGCCTAGCATTTTACGGAGAATCAGCATGGTCACGATTCGGATCCGCGATAAGACAATTTCCTGCAAACCATTACTGTCAGTAACTTCTCTTTTTATGTCGTCAAACTCATATCTCACCTTGTAGAAGGTAGAGACATCCAAATGTATCACTGGATTTCTCTTGTAATATTCAACGGGATAAACGAGAAAACCTTCCAGCATTTTAAACATCTTAGCCGACACAAAAATCAGCTGTATCTTGACCTTCTCCCCTTTGATATCCCAACTATGCAATTGCCCAGGGAAAAGAAAATGAATTTGCCGGTCCACAATGGGATAAGTGAGCTGATCAATTTTGTGAACCCCAGTACCCTGTTCGATCAGTAAAATTGAAAAAAAATCCAATCCCGTAAGCTCTTTCCGAAACAAGGGTTTGTCAACATCGAAACAGATAATCTCTCCATCGACTCTTTTTTTCCGTTGAAAATCACTAAATAATTCTATTTCGTAATTCCTTTTTCTCATTCAATATCCCCCTTAAGTCATCCGTCAATTGACCTGATTTAAAAATAATTTTTTCATGATCGATGAAGCAAAATCTTGATAAAACACAGGACCACCAACCTGGTCCAAGCAACTGAAGTTAGTACCGCGAAAAGAAGCTATTCGGATGCATTAATTCACGATGAGCGTTAATTAATGCATCCCTAATCAGCCTTCCTATAGCGGTCCATTAACCCTGAAGTATTATTTTTGGATCGCAATACAGCGTATCGTCATCCCGGTTGCTTTGCTAAGGTTAGCAGGCTGGCTATTGTTGCTCTGATCGATGGAAGCACTATTTTGCAGTGCAGAAAAGCGAGTGAGGTTACTCCCAGATACAGAGGAAGTCCAATAGGCTCCATTTCCGCCACGCCAGTAAAGAATGCCTTGTGCGGCATTACGATATCCCGCCGCCGGAAAAGTTAATTTGACGTTTGGATCGGTCTTACTTGTCATGACCTTTGCCGCACCAACAGTATTTGCCGTCGAATTATTGGCCCACGTTCCAATATTGCTTGCCGAAGAATTATCGATCAGATGTTGGTATTCCTGTGCAGTAGGCACACGATAACCATTTGGACAAGGATCTGCCGCAGTTTTTGTCGGCGATGCCTCCGTTCCACTATTCCAGGCATTATCAGCCGCAACACTGGTATTCCAACCTGAAATTGCGCCACTACCTGTAGAAGAGGTGGCTACAACAGCCGCACGTCCGTACTGGTAATAGTTGCCAAGTAACGCTGCCGAACTTGGATTTTGGTCAGGATTAAGGCTTGTATCGGCCCCTAAATTATGTCTCATCCAAATTTGGTCGCCGATCTTTGTCGCATACTGTCCGAGGTACACCAGGTTGCCATCCCTAGGTTCGATGGTCAGGTTGAGTCTGTAAGCTACGCCTGGCGTAATGTTCAAATTGGTAATTGGCGGCATATCCGTACGTGTCAATGTACCGATTGTTAATTTCGAAAAGGTTAACGTAGCGGTCGTAGATTGACCGTTCAAGATATTGATTCCTGTAACCGATGCTGTGTTAAAGCCAGTAAATCCGACCGCAAGATTTCCTGCGGTACCTATTCGGGTTATTGTACCATCAGACAATGCTATAGACGCATTTGGATAATGTGAATCGAAGGCCGCCTCGAGTTCTTTAATAGACTTACCTGTTGCAGACGCATCTACTGTTGTTGTAATCTCGCTGAACTGGTGGACAAAAACGATATTTAGGTAATTATCACCAGAAGATGAAATAAGCATGTCTTTTCGAAAATACATGAAGTCGGCTGTCCCTTCCAAAGACGAGATTGATGTGCCATCCAGCGTTTTATTATTGTCGTCCTGGAAGTTTACAGCGGCATTAGCCGATGTACTGTTGATCGAATATGCAACAAATTTATACGTTGCCCCACCATGAAGCAGCAAAGCCGCGGTATTGGATTCAAGCCCGCGCGTGTAATCTCTTTCGGCCACATAATGTCCGGTAGCATCGTAGACCAATAGTTTATACTGGGTATTAGGCTTCATATCGCTTATAGTACGCGCTTTTTTCCCGGAAACCATCGACTCCGCTTTGGTCACCTGTGTGGTCACCGGACTCCAAGTAACGGTCAAATCGAAGTCTTTATCAATAGGGAGACGACGTCGCTGAGCAGCATTTGCCTGCCGAGAAGTGGTTAAATGATCAGCAGTAGTCTGATTTGCAGAGACATCAGCAAATTGTGCAACAGATGCCGTAATTTTTACTTCCATTGTCCCCAAAGCGACTTGCCCTTTATCTTTTTTACAGGAGGACACCATACCCGCTAACAGGAACAACATCACGCCAATAAATTCAATCGATAAACTCATTTTTACATCTTTCATAATCTTACTTATTCATCTCTTTTTTTATTACCAGCCTAGGTTACGGTTGTCGTCGGCTTTATTTTCCCACTGATCTTTCACCTCATTCGATTCACTTGTTGGTTGCGTGGGTGTTGAACCTGCTCCGATACCTTCTTCCATCATAATTTTGATAACCTCCATTTGTGGGGCTTCATAAAATGATTTCTTTTTGTTTTCAGTTTTCATAATTAATCGTATTCAAAAGATAATTGGACTTTATTTTTTATTCCAATCGCAGCCTTATCGTTGCAAAAAATTGCTTCTTCCATAAGGGTTGACGAGTCAGATTATCTAAATTTATCGGATATTTCTTTATTGTACCAATCGGCCTCACCTTATCGAAAACTTGACCTAAACCAAAGAAAATACTTTTCAACAAAAAGAATAAAAAACTAAAAACCAAGTGTTTAAATAAAAAAGAACGCTTAAAATCAATTGGTAAAATAGATCATTTTCGCTTTTTTTTGTTAGAGTTTTAACAAGAGAAGGAAGAAAACCAACAATTCTTTTTGACGCTATAGCTTGTCTTTGTCACGCGATAGCTGGGCCTTTCTTCAAAACAGCCTGAAGTTGCTCCAAAGCAATTCCCGCTGCAATATATTTTTCAATAAAATGAAATCTTGTCTTCTTAATCGAGGATTAGGAAAACTACTTCCATGATTAGGAAAACTTTTTCTCCTATCCCTTTCCTTAATTTTGAATGTTCGATCTTTTTCAGTGTTAAAACAGGCTCTAATCACCTCCTGCCTTTATCTGCAGGAAAAAGACTTGGCGATAGACACTCATAAAAAAGAAGAAAACTGACGAGCAGTGTTCGAAGTTTTCTATCTCTTTGATGGGGCTATTTACGAATGCAAAAGATAATATAAATTATAGATAGAGATAATAACATACTAAATGCAATTACGGACAAATATTTTAAATGGGCCCGATCAGAATGTCGACGTGAAAGACCATATCGTCTACTTACCCTTATTTGGTGCAAGTGCAGCAGGGGAATTTCAATCTTCCGATGCCTATGTTTTCTTTTTCTTTGAAAAGGGTGACGGCCTGCATAGCATCGATTATCTGGATTATCCGGTAAAATCTTCGGAAGTTCACATTACATTTCCCAATCAAGTGCAATCGTGGACTTTTCAGACCGACAGCATTGGACACAGGCTCATCGTCAGTAATACGTTTATTGCACAATTGATGAATGAGGCTGATCAGTTTAATTATGCCACCAACAAATTTCCGGTAATAAAGGTCTCAGATTTTGATTTCAAAGATTTAGTGGCTAACCTGAAAGTTATCGCGCGGGAACTCGCGCGACCACAAATCAATTGGCAGATTGTCAACCTACGTGTTCGTTTGATATTGCTAATTCTTAACGCAAAGATTTCGGCTGAGCTTCATTCGTCTAAAAAAACAAGCAACAGCAACATCATTACTATAGCAGACAATTTCAAAGCGCTGCTCAACAAGCACATTAGAGAGACACGTTCAGTACATTTCTATTCGGATGAATTATTTGTTAGTGCCAATTACCTGGGAATATTATGCAAGCGTGTTTTTGGCAAAAGTGCGAAAACTATTATCAATGAAAGACTGCTCCTGGAGGCAAAAAGATTATTACTGGGCACCAATTATTCCGTTAAGGAAATCGCATACAAACTTGGGTTTACCGATATGGCTAATTTTTCGTCTTTTATCAAGCATATGACTGGAAATAGTCCGAAAGAAATCCGTCAGCAGCAAGCGGAGAGCACCGGGACGGCACAGTCACAGCTCGTCTCGGAATAATCAAGAAGGACAAGTCCATCAAGTGACCTGCCCTTCGTTCATTACATGGAAAATATAAAGTTAAACGGTTGCCGATGTAGTTACATCACCTTACCACCATTTTAATTGTTCACAACGTTACGTACACAGCGTATAACAGTACCCAAGCTGGGTGCAGTCTGTATAATAGACGTATTTCCATAGGTGCCATTATTAACTTGTGCATATAGCACGTAGTTATTGTTATTTGCTGTATTAAACTGGTTACTACGATATTGAATTGTTCCGGTTCCATTGGAACTTCCAGAAGGAATTTCCTGAATATTACCATTCGCATCCCGATAGCCGTAAAATGATAGTACCAAATTGTTATCTGGATAGGCGGAATTTGCCGGCTGAGAACCAAACCAGGCAATACTATAGCGATAGCCATCCGCCACCTGCAACATAGATACAGTACGGTTTGTATTTTGTGACAGCTGCGTCATTTCCTTTGGATTGTTAAGTTCTTGCGGTAATCTCCAAGTTCCCTCCGGATAAACGCGCCTACACTCATCTACAGAGCCATAATCTGTACCACTAGGAACCGTTGTTCCAAAGTTCCAATACTCCGTATTTACATTCGCATAAGCATAGTTATTGTTTGGCCGGAAACGATAGGCATCCGAATTACCGGCACTATAGGATCCGCCATACAATTTGTTCACATCATAAATCAGATTTGTTCTAGCCCAAATGAGTCCATTGATGTTAATTCCTGACTCGATCAATCTGATACTCGTGCTCGATAAAGTTCCCTTCGTAAGGTTCAAGGCATTGCTATGTGCAATGGGAACTATCGTATTGGCCGCAAATGTACGGATCGTATTATCGTCGAGCGTAATCTGAAGTGCATTTAGCTTCACACATAGATTATTTGCAGGAATGGTCGTATTACTGGCTGTAAAGAAACGGCCGATTTTTTCGGCATTTCCCCAGCGGTTATCGACGATCTGCATTTGGTCGCCCCGAAGCGGATCAGCATCACGGAGATTGGCGAAAGTGCCATTAAAAATATTAAAATCACCTGTCTGAACAATATTACTAAAAGAGCCTCCTGTCCCCTGACCTATGCTCAGAACCGAATTATCCATCAGCCCGCCAAACAAGCCACGTGTATTTAAACTTAATTCGATAGCCGCCATCTGACGTAAAAACAAGATGTCAAGATAATTTTCACCTTCTTGCCCCGTGATCGCTCCGGACGCAAACATAAAATCCCTGTTGGCAAGATCAGCACCTTGAATGGAACCCGATCCATCGATGTCAGGGGCTGTACTTTGGTCATTGACTGAAATGGCATACCAGTGATACGCGGTATTAACAGCAATCCTTAAATTCGGATCCTGATCAGCAGTGAGTACTTCATTATAAATCGGCGTCGAATTGCCGTCTTTCATAAAAATCAACCTAAATTTAATGCTGTTATTAAGAGGAACATCTGCTGCTCGCAGCGGCGAAGTAGCGGAAGCAGCCTTTAGACCGTTTGTTTGCGCTGCACTGGCATTACTCTGCACAGTTGTTGTAAAATCAAAATCCTTTCCGCCATGGATAAGCAGTGGTGGGGTTGATTTTGATATAGAAGCCAATTTTTCACCGGTTCTATTTTCCGTTTCATTGATCCTATTGATTTGCCCATCGGCAATAAACCGGGCCGAACGAATAGTCAAATTGCCACTTAACGCTTGTTCTTGCTTGTCCTTAATTGAACAGGATGTGGAAAAAAAAAGCAGTGCCCCCAAAAGGACACCGAAGTTAAAATTTTTAAGAACCTTTACCATAATACTTATAGATCAAAATCTTTGTTATTGGACCAGCCCGCATCGTACGATTGCTCCATGACTGATTGTCCGTTTGCTCCATGTCCTTCTCCCCCAGTATTTACATTACCTGATCCGGCTGCAATAGACTGTTCAAATTCAATTTGAAAGGCTTCTACTTTTGGTGCAACATATTTCAGTTTTTGTCCTTTTTGATGTGTTTTCATTTGTCGCGCTGTTTTTTAATTATGTTTAAATAAAAAAATCGTTGCAAATTTACAGCACATCTTTCTGGCTAGGATTATGAGAATTCTATCAAGAATTGTTAAAATTCGCTATATTGATCAAATGCTGTTAGGCCAGCCACCGAAATCCCGACATCATGGTCACAGGACTTTTGCATAAGCACAGCAAATTCATTGGAAAAGGATATAGTCGATTTTTTTCCAGGAATAGATAAAAAAGTAAAGGTCGGACTTGCGCCCGACCTTTACATCCATTTTTACCCTGGGATTCCATTGGATACTGAAACTGACGCAATTTTAGTTTACAGCTCAATCTTCCTCCCAAAACTATCAAATTATATATCCTCACAAAGATCGGATTCAAACTTCATAGATTAGTTTATCTCATTATTAAACTATTTTATGGTTTTATCTATTTGAACTTTTTTCCATTCCCAGGATGTTCATGCGATAAGGCCACGCGCTAATAGCTAAACCAAACAACAAGCAAAATAAGCCATTGCACAAAGATACATAACCAAAAGGATTTGCTACTTGGTTCTGTTAAGATTTCGAGTACCTGCATAAACTTCGATCTTAGGATCGCATAAAAGCTATCGTTCTTGTCTAAATCGAGTGCATCAAATTTCACTTTATTCAGGCCAAAAACGACAATTCGTTTCACCCAAGGGTTCTCAATTTTGGTATTTTTCACGTCATTGATCAATTTAAGTTTCGCAAAAGAATAATCAGCGACATTTTGTATTACGTCGGGCTGATTCGATTGAAAAACCAACATCGCTTTATCAAATGCTGGAAGAATGAGATCATCCTGCCTTTCCTCTACAACAAGACTTGCAATCTTTGAAAACACATATTTGTTGCTAAAAATAAAAAGTAGTACAGGGAGCAGGATCAATCCAATCAACCAAATGAATCTAGCTGCGGCTTGCGCAGGACTGACCGTCGAAAAGAAAGCTTCATGGCTAGCCTTAAACTGTAAACTGCCAACCACCAAATACAGTAAAGTCGAAACAATAGCCAGCAAATAATATTTGACTAAGCTTTTTGTCCCCAATACGCTCAATTTTTTTAAATACGATAACTGCGTTTTCATCCTGTTAAAATTAATTACTCTAATTTAGCATTATTCACCAAACATTGATCCATAGGTTTAATTCCCGATCGCTTTCATTTTAAATCCGCTAGGAAAAAATTTTTATTCGTTGATCCACGTTAGCCCACCCCACCTACTTCCTTATAAATAATTTATAAAAAATTTGCGTAGCCAAATAACTACACTTATATTCGTAATCAAATAAATCAATATGAACTTAAGACGAGATGTTTTCCAAGCTATAGCAGACCCAACCAGAAGAGCAATTTTACTTCTTCTAGCCTCACAAGCCATGACTGCAGGTGCAATTGCAGCCAATTTCAATACGGCAAGACCGACCGTTTCAAAGCATTTGCAAATATTGACGGAATGTGAATTATTAAAGTCTCAACAAAATGGACGTGAGATATACTACCAACTGAACCCAGCAAAGATGAAAGAAATTGCGGATTTTATCGAACCTTTCCGTCAAATGTGGGACGACAGATTCAACAAATTGGAAGCTATTATGCAAAACTACAAGAACAAATAATATGGAGCCAAAAACTAAGGTCCAGGCAGAGGACAATAAACAGGAGATTATCATTACAAGGGAATTCGATTTACCAGTTGAACTACTCTTCAAAGCATACGAAGATCCCGAAATTTTCGAACAGTGGATGGGAACCAAAGTCCTGAAATTGGAAAATAAAAAGCATGGCTCCTATGCATTGGAAACTTCGCATAATGGCCAGGTCATGTTCAAAGCAAATGGAGCGATACATGAATTCCTCCCCAATCAACGCATCACACGGACTTTTGAAATGGAAAACAGCGCATTTCCCGTACAGTTGGAATATTTAACATTTGAAAAATTAAGTGCAGAACGCAGTAGTCTTCACATCCATATTATATTTCAGTCGGTCGCCTTTCGGAACCAGCTGTTACAGATGCCTTTTGCGCAAGGAATCAATATGGCGCACAATAGATTACAGGAAATTCTTGCTAAACTTACCTAAAACCCTACATGATGAATCTAAAAATTGAATATTTTTTTGAAAATGCGACGAGATGGAACGAAGAATTCAATCTGTTGAGAGAAATTGTCCGTGGCAATAAAACACTGCAAGAAGATTATAAATGGATGCATCCGTGTTATACACTGGAAGGTAAAAATGTCGTATTGATACACGGCTTTAAAGAATACTGTGCGCTGCTATTCCATAAAGGTGTATTATTAAAAGATCCCAAAAATATACTGATCCAGCAAACTGAAAATGTTCAGTCGGCCAGACAGCTTAGATTCACCACTCTTGAGCAGATAGCATCATTACGGGAGGTGATATCGGCATATATTCAGGAGGCCATCGAAATTGAAGAATCAGGCAAGAAAGTTGACCTGCGAAAAGCTGCCGATTACCCTGTACCGGAAGAATTTAAGCGTGCCTTACTTGAAGACCCTTTCCTTCAAAAAGCTTTTCAATCACTTACGCCAGGTCGACAAAAAGGTTACCTATTCTACTTTAACCAGGCAAAACAAGTGAAAACACGTGAGGCGAGAATCGAAAAATATTACCAGCATATTCTAGATGGAAAAGGTATCGATGACTAACCTATTTTTTACAGTTTATCCGTTATATATTTATCTATAAAGAGTAGATTTGTCTACAATCAAATAGACAGAACCAGACCAAGACGAATGATTATAGCTATTATTGCAATCCGATATAGTCAATTCGTCGACTAATGTATAGCTGAATTCACATGAATAAAAAATTAGTATTGCTCATCTGCGGCTTATTGCCCATTTTTTCACAAGCACAGAAAAAGAACAACGCAACACAACGCCCCAATATCGTCTTTATCCTAACGGACGATTTCACGGCCCAAGCATGGGGCGTATATGGCGGTATTTTAAAAGATTTTGTCAAAAATCCGAATATTGAAAAATTAGCCAGCCAAGGAGCGGTACTCCATAATACATTCTGTACCAATTCAATTTGCACCCCTAGCCGTGCAACCATACTGACAGGACAGTACAGTAATAAAAACCAAGTCTACACACTGGAAGATGCGTTGGATCCCGATAAGGAAAATATCGCCAAGGATCTGCATAATGCGGGCTACCAAACTGCTGTTTTTGGAAAATGGCATCTGAAAAAAAGGCCGAGTGGATTTGACGATTTTAAAGTTCTTCCTGGCCACGGTGTTTATCATAATCCAACTTACCTCTCTAAAGACAACTGGAATGATAAGGAAGAGGCTGGTACACCTTATGAAGGCTATGTAGATGATATCACCACAACGATGAGTCTGGACTGGTTAAAATCACGCAACCCCGACAAACCCTTCTTCTTAATGTGTCATTACAAAGCGACGCATGAACCCTTTGATTTTGCCGAGCGATTCAAAGATTACTACAAAGATGTGGAGTTTCCTTATCCCCCGACATTTTTGGATTCAGGAGCAATCACAACAGGACGCTCTTTTGAAGGGCAGCCTTTGGAAGAGCTTGGCCGTCGTTATGAGCAAGCTTCGGTAGGCCCCTTTTGGACATCTTATCCTGAGCTTCCCTTTTCAACAAAAGGAATGGACCCTTTGGAAGCCCGCAAAAAGATCTACCAAAAGTTCATCAAAGATTATCTGCGTTGCGTTGCTGGAATCGATGATAATCTCGGGAAAATTATGCACTATCTTGAAACGGCAAAATTGGACGGAAATACTGTTGTGATCCTGGCTTCCGATCAAGGATACTTTTTAGGTGAACACAATTTTATGGATAAACGTCTCATGTACGAAGAATCACTGCGCATGCCTTTTGTGATCAGCTACCCCAAAGAAATCAAAGCCGGTAGTCGATTAGACGACATGATTTTAAATATCGATTTCGCTGCACTATTTGCAGACTATGCCGGCATCAAAAAACCTGCCTACATCCAAGGCGAAAGCTTCCGGAATAACCTCAAAGGAAATACTTCCAAAACATGGCGGTCGGCCATGTATTACCGTTACTGGCAACATGCTCCAATACGCCCAGCCCACCTTGGCGTTCGTGATGAACGCTACAAACTGATCTATTTTTACGGACAACCTTTGGAAATGACAGGTAGCGAGCCTAAAACAACAGCACCCGCCTGGGAATTCTACGATCTACAACAGGATCCCATGGAAACACACAATGCCATTCTAGACAAAAAATATGTCAAAGAAATTGATCGGTTAAAGAAAAAATTGGCTAAACTTAAAGCTGAAGCAGGCGATGATGATGCAACAAGACCAGCTTTTCAGCAGGTTCTCAAACAAGAAAACTTATCGCTCCGGCAACCATAAGGGACGATCGGTATCCAGAAAAATATGCTACAGTAAAAGTCCTGTTGGCATTATATAATCTTGCAATTGATCCCGGTGAAGATAGAGACCAAAAAGATCAATATCCCGAAATTGTCAAACAACTCCAACAGGTAGCAGATAAATATTGTCGCACGTTGGGTGATGGATTAAATAACATGGAAGGGACTGAAATACGCCCGGCAGCACAGTTATAGTGCAAAAAAAGGGATCCAACACGACAAATTTGGATCCCTTTTTTCTTAAAATGATCTGCTAAACAGCAGTATAACCACCATCAACTAGGTAATACCCTCCGGTCATAAAAGACGATTTATCCGAACTTAAAAAAAGAACCAGCTCAGCGACTTCCTCTGCCTTTCCCAAACGTCCAATAGGATGTTTACTGATTAACGCATTGATATGCTCTTTATCCAACTTAGCCAATAACGGTGTATCAATATAACCAGGTCCAACAGCATTACAACGAATATTTTTTTGACCATATTCTGCGCCGATGTTTTTTGTCAGTCCCACTACAGCATGTTTGGCTGAAGTATAAGCACTTGACATAGGCGCAGCCACGGTACCATGAATAGAAGCCATATTGACAATAACACCACCTCCATTCCGCTCCATGGCCTCTATCTGATATTTACATCCATAAAATACGCCATTGAAATTAATATCAATTACTTTTTTCCATCCATCGAGACTGTAATCTCCCGTTAGTGCAGCCTCTCCACCAATACCAGCATTATTGCATGCAATATCAAGCCGGCCAAATGTCTTGACAGCGTAACCAACCAAGGCTTCATTGTCAGCGGGAGATGAGCTATCTGCTTTGAAAAACACAGCTTCTCCTCCTAGAGATTCAATTTGTTTTACGGTTTCATTCCCCGCTTGCTCGTTGATATCCGAGACAACGACCTTTGCACCTTCTTTACCATAAGCCAATGCAACTGCCAGTCCGATCCCCGAACCCGCACCTGTTACTAAAGCTACTTTATCTGCTAAAATTTTCATATGATATAAATTTTATGATACAGACAATTTACTAAATGCAATGCGGAATCAAGCGAAAAGGGCGATTTACTTCAATTAAAACGAAACTAAAATGACATTTCTCGGCGGGTTAGTTCTGTAGCTGCGGATATTTTTTATATAATCTGTCCAAAAACAAACGCCCCATCAACTGAAGCCTCGCCTGTGTTTCAAACATACCTGAACCTGGAGAAATAATACCATGTGGCATACGCTGAACAGTACCATAATAAATAATATCGAGCCCATTTCCGTTGACGTCAAGATGCATTTTCTTAGGTTTCAAGCCCATGACAGAGCCCATGCGTGTTACTTTTTCAGAATTAGTAATCTGCGCAGTTCGCGCATCGAGCAAGGTTTCATGATCAAAAACCAAATGGTCTCTCACCTCCCCATCATCGAAAAATACGTAATGCAATTCGTTGTTGCTCAGCACGAGATAAGAAGCGTTATCCCGCTCATTATAACGAGCCTTTACACCTACAGCCGCCCAGGCAACAGTCTTGGCTGCCGTAGCTGCAGCTGAAGCAACTTTGTCCCCCACCGTTGCGATATACGCGCATTGCGTAAAGGCGTCGATCGGAGCGCCGTTCAACTGTTTTCTTAATTCACTAAATTCATCACTTAACAATTCATCCTTTACGCCTGGAGCTAGGGCGATCCCGGATTCGCCTTCATACTTTTTGGCCGTCTCCTTTTGCTTTTTCATCATCATAAGAGAAATGAATACGCAAGCCACAACGATAACGGCAAAAATACCAATGTACAACATCATAAAATAAAATTTAGAATGGGTTTATAATTCAATAAAAAATCCAGAAAGTGAACAACCTATTTAGGCTTCCTCTTTCTGGTACGATCGACTACAAAAATTTTGCCAGACTAAAGAATTTTATCCGGGTAGTGAATATTATTTAAAGCAGTCTGGTGCATATCAACCCAAATATCCTTGTTTGACTGCTGTATAAGCCAATTTGGAGAGCTTCGCATGTCGGCATCCGCATCGTTATTGTAAATGGATGGAAAATCAGACTCTTTGGCCCTAAGCAAAACAACGATCGTACCAGCCATGAGCAAAGGGATATCGCCTAAAACGAGATTATAAAAACCATCTTCAAGCAATCCCGGACTAAAACGCTGTAAACTGTCATAACTACGTTCCAATTTGCCGATCAATTTTTCCAGTTCATGTGGATAATGAACCTCAACATAAGACTCAAACAAAGCCGAACCTTTATTGTAGAATCCCGCTTTCATGAGGTTTAATGCTTCATTTCTATAAACCTGCAACCAACGATCCGAAGCTAGATCATGATATTCCGTCTCCACCTCTTTACCATCACGTTTCAAGGCCCAAAGCTTAAGCTGCTCAAGCCGTTCTGTTGTTTCCATTCCATTTTTTTCCATAAGACTATCGCTCCCGCTCTTTGAGTTCCAATTGCAATAGAATATCCCGTTTCTTACCTTCGATTAAAGACAAATTGCCCGCAACAAAAACACCTTTCTGTCCCGAATTTTTGCTAATACCATACACTGATGATTCATCATCAGGATCTGATGCACCTTCGTAGCGAAATAAATAGTCAATTCTGTACTGATCTGCATCAGCCAACAAATCGTCAAATTCAATATTATAGTCTATTGTATAGCCTAAGTCGTTTAACTTTTCCAAAGCAACACTTGCAGAGGAGTACCCATGCATTCTTTCCATAGTTGATTGTTCTAAATCCGATCTAAATTCTAATTTTTATTATAAAACGATTGACAAAAGGGTTTTGTTTTCCGCAAGTTGAAATAGTTTATTCAAAATCATATTTCTACTTTTGTGCTACCAAACACGATGAAATATGGCAAATCTAGCAGCACCAGCGTATCAGCATACACCTCAACTCGCTTTTCAACGATTACTCGATGTCTTATATACCTTACGGGTTGAATGTCCCTGGGATAAAAAACAGACTATGGAATCCCTTCGACATTTGACTATGGAGGAAATGTATGAATTAACCGACGCCATTTTGGAAAAAGATTATCCAGAAATCAAAAAAGAACTTGGCGACGTCTTGATGCATCTGGTATTCTATGCCCGCATTGCCGAAGAAGAAGGACATTTCAACATCGTCGACGTACTTAATGCAATCTGTGATAAATTGATTACGCGCCATCCCCACATCTATGGCGACACCAATGCTGATACAGAAGATCAAGTCAAGTCCAATTGGGAAACAATCAAGCTCAAAGAAGGCAATACATCTGTTCTTGCTGGTGTCCCAAAAGGCCTACCCGCTTTGGTAAAGGCCTATCGTATCCAAGATAAAGTTCGCGGTGTCGGCTTTGACTGGGAAGATAAGAAACAAGTATGGGAAAAAGTAGAGGAAGAGCTTGCCGAATTTAAAGCCGAATTTAATCTGGAAACAGCGCTTCCAATGGATCAGGAAAAAGCGGAAGGCGAATTTGGCGACCTTTTATTCTCCTTAATAAATTATGCACGGCATATTGGCATAAACCCCGAAAATGCACTTGAACGCACCAACAAAAAATTCATTGAACGGTTTACCTATTTAGAACAAAAAGCCGCTGAAAATAAGCAACAACTGCAGGAAATGAGTCTAGAAGAAATGGACGTTTATTGGAATGAAGCTAAAAAATTAAAAAAATAACGCAATCCCTAAAAAGGGAGTCACCGACCGAATTTAATTCGACTTTGTCAAATTTATGCGTAAATTCGCAGGAATATGGAAACAGTTGTTAGCGGTATCAGAAGTACCGGAAAATTACATTTAGGAAATTACTACGGCGCATTGAGCAATTTTGTGAAAATGCAAAACGAATATAATTGCTTTTTTTTCATTGCGGATTTACATTCACTAACGACCCACCCCACTCCTCATGGACTTCAGGGAACGGTTCGTCAAGTTATTGTTGAATATTTAGCTGCGGGAATAGACCCCGAAAAATCGACTATTTACGTTCAATCAGATGTTCCAGAAGTTGCGGAACTCTATCTATATATGAATATGAACGCCTATCTCGGCGAGCTAGAACGCGCTACAGCATTTAAAGATAAAGTTAGAAGCAGTCCAGACAATGTTAACGCAGGCTTATTGACCTATCCGGTCTTGATGGCCTCTGATATATTGATTCACCATGGCACAAAAGTGCCCGTAGGAAAAGATCAGGAACAGCATTTGGAGATGACGCGGACTTTTGGCAATCGCTTCAATCGCTTATACAACGTAGATTATTTTAAAGAAGCGTTTGCGTTCTCCTACGCTGACAAATTGGTGAAAGTTCCCGGACTTTCAGGCCAGGGAAAAATGGGTAAATCCAATGGTGAAGCAGATTGTATTTATCTATCGGACAGTGAAACCGTAATTCGTAAAAAAGTGATGCGTGCTGTATCCGATTCTGGTCCGACGGAAATGAACCAGCCTAAGCCTGAAGCTATCCAAAATCTTTTTGATTTAATGAAGGTCGTATCTACTGCAGATACGTTACAGCATTTTGATGAACTCTATAACAAATGTGAAATTCGTTATGGTGATTTCAAAAAACAATTGGCAGAAGATATGGTCCTTGCAACCAACGATGTACGCTCCCGTATAGAGGATATATCAAACGATGATGCATACATTGCTAAAGTTGCAAAAATGGGCGCTGAAAAAGCAAGCGAATCCGCGCACAAGACGCTGAAAGAAGTTCGTGAGATTATTGGTATTAAAAGATTTTATTAAGCTAGAAATAATATGCACATCGCTATCGTTGGAAATATAGGTGCCGGCAAAACAACATTGACCGAAATGTTGGCCAGTCACTTTAAATTTGAACCTCAGTTTGAAGCTGTAGACAACAATCCTTATCTGGAAGATTTTTATTCGGACATGAAACGCTGGGCATTCAATCTTCAGATTTTTTTCCTCAACAGTCGCTTTAGACATATTGTAAAATTGCAGGAAACTGGCATTGATATGATTCAGGATCGTACCATTTATGAAGATGCTTATATCTTTGCCGAAAACTTGTATGATATGGGTTTAATGAGCGCACGTGATTTTGAAAACTATAGTAATATTTTTCAAAGCATTATCCATTATATCAAACCGCCAGATTTATTGATTTACCTCAAAGCCTCTGTCCCTACCCTGGTGAATAATATCCAAAAAAGGGGCCGTGACTATGAATCCGCAATTCGCTTGGATTATCTGTCGAAGCTGAACGATAAATATGATAAATGGATCAATAATTACAAAGAAGGTAAGGTCATGATTCTGGACAAGGACAACCTGGATTTCACCACAAACCCAGAGGACCTCGGCAATATCATTCAAAAAATCGAAGCCGAATTATACGGATTATTCGAATAATTGCGATATCAAAAGCCTGTAAGACACTTAATTTTACAGGCTTTTTGATAAACTTGCATTTCCTCAGCCAACGATAAATAGTAAAAAATGAAATTTTTAGGTATTATTCCTGCCCGATATGCATCGAGCAGATTCCCTGGAAAACCGCTGATCGACATTGAAGGAAAAACGATGATTCAGCGGGTCTACGAACAGGTCAAAAAATCAACAAAATTAAACGATGTTGTTGTAGCAACTGACGACCAGCGCATCGCCGAAACTGTACGTTCTTTTGGTGGCGAAGTTGTCATGACCGCAGAGCACCATCAATCGGGAACAGATCGTTGTGCTGAAGTCATCACCAATATCGAAGGTTATGATGTTGCCATCAATATACAGGGTGACGAACCCTTTATAGACCCCGCACAAATTGATCTTTTAGCAAATTGTTTTGAAGACACCACTACGCAGATAGCGACCCTAATCAAGGAAATTACTGCGGAGGAGGAACTATTTAATGTAAACATACCTAAAGTTGTCCGAAACACCAAAGGAGAAGCCATCTACTTTAGTAGGCAGACCATTCCTTTTTTAAGAGCTGTGGAAAAAGACCAATGGTTACAAAGGCAAACATTCTATAAACATATCGGAATATATGCTTACCAGGTAGATACATTAAAAGCCCTGACACAACTTCCTATTTCTATGCTAGAAGAAGCAGAGGCTCTGGAACAGCTACGCTGGTTAGAAAATGGCTACGCCATTCAAACGGCAATTACAACGCATGAAACTGTCGCCGTAGATACAAAAGAAGACCTCGCTAAAATATTAAGACTATTTTTCAATAAATAGTAAAGCTTACCGGTGTTCGGTATAATATAACGACCGGACACCTTCCATTAGAACCTGCTTATCCAAATCACTTAATTTGATCATCTGCGCTTTTGCTCTGATCAATTCATCCAATTGCAATTTGGTACTCACACCAACGAGTGCTGTAGCAACAGCTGCGTTAGAAAGCACATACGAAAGTGCAACAACCATATTGTCTTTTCCGATACGTTTGGAAAGATTTGCCAAGTTTCTCACAATATGGGCCACCTCTCCCGAACTATACTGAAGAAAAGGTTCTATTGGCTTGTTGATGAGAACGCCTTTGGCTAATACACCGCGTACGACGATACTTACACCCCGTTCTTCCAACATGCCACTGATTTCTTCTTCTGGTCTTCTATCCAATAGACTGTATTGCATCATTACTGAAGCAATGTCAGATTTGGACAAAAATGCCTTGATAACATTTGGGCGAATTGATGAAAGACCGTAAGCACGGATTTTCCCCTGTTGCTTCAACAGCTCAAACGCTTCAACAATCTCTTCTATCGGATCTTCTATCGTACCACCATGTAACTGATAGAGGTCGATGTAATCCGTTTTTAAACGTGACAACGAACCTTCCACAGCCTTGATAATATAGTCTTTCGAAGCCTTCCAATCCCAGCCGGATCCATCTGCACGCCAAAGGTTACCAACTTTCGACGCCAAAACAATATGCTTGCGAAAGCTTTGCACACTCTCCCCGACGATCATCTCGTTTAGGCCTTTATCGTAGAGATCAGCGGTATCAAAGAAGGTGATCCCGTTCTCGTAAGCTTTTTGGATAATATCTTTGGATTGTTTGGACTGATTGCTTTTTAAAGACATGCAGCCCAAACCTATTTCCGAAACGATTAAGCTTGTATTTCCTAATTTACGTTGTTCCATCTGCACCAATATCAAGCAATTCTACCTCAAACACCAATGTGCTGTTTGCAGGAATTTCACCTGTCGCCCGTTCGCCATAGGCTAATCTACTAGGTATAAAAAATTTAAACTTTGCCCCTTTGGACATTAACGGGATTCCAATCTGCCAACCTTTGATCACCTGACCCAAGGATAGTTTCAATGGCTCCTTACGGTCGTATGAGCTATCAAATTGCTTTCCATTGAGTAAGGTACCTTTATAATGCACGGTTACCTCATCGTCACTTTTTGGCTTTGGACCTTCTGCCTCATTGAGAACAAGATATTGAATTCCTTCGGCTGTAGATTTCATCCCAGCAACCTTAGCATTTTCTGCAAAAAATTTATCTTCTTCAGCACGGCTAGCAGCCTCTTTTTTAGCACGAACGTCCATGATCGCCTGTTGGATAACAGCTCTTCCTTGGCCTTCTTCCAATAGCGATTTCTCCCCTTTCAAGACATCCGAAATTGCTTTTGCAATAACATCTGACTTCAAGTAATCAATCTCAATAGATTTTAGTGAATTTCCGATATCGGCACCAAACGCATAAGACACAGAATCGGCCTTCGTTTTCAGTTGATTTGTTGCACTTGACTTAGTTCCGACGACCTTCTTCTTCGCCGTCGTGTTCGTTTTTTTTTGTTGGGCAAATCCTGTGACTGTTGTCAAGGATAATAGGGCTAATGCAATATACTTCATGTTTGTTTAACGGTGCTTCTGCACGATTTCATTTATAATTTCCTGCGTGATATTAGGGTAATCAACTTCAACCCTAGATTTACTGTTGAGCCAGGCTTCTATCGCCAGCATGTTTTTCTGTTTTAAGCTCGAAATTACAGGCACCCCCATCTCTTCCAATGACGCTGCATTCAAATGCTGCTCATATTGGTTCTTCATCGGGATAACTAACAGTTTCTTTTTCAAATATAACGCTTCTGCCGGTGTTTCAAAACCTGCCCCACATAAAACTCCAGAAGAAGATGCCATACTATCAATAAAAGATTGGTTATTGATCGGTCTTATCGTTACATTTTTCATGTCAAATGCCTTTGAATTATGTTTGCTAAAAACATCCCACTTTACGTCCGGAAACTTCATCAAATGCTTTAAAAGATGCGCATCATCATATGCCGGGAGGTAAACCGTATAATGTCCCTGATCTGTGACATTCAATTCACGAACAGCATTACGGATAACCGGTTGATAAATATTCTTGGCGTACCGCTTGAAATGGAAACCATAGGAATGGGTAGACGGCGCATAATTTTTCATAATAAATTTGCCCAGCATATCACTATCTTCTGGCTTAGGACTCGATGGATCTAAGGCAGCGATCTGATGGCTCAACCCAATGCATTCCAAATCTTTTGAATGACAAGCCCAAGCAGAAATTGGTTCAAAATCATTGATCACCAAATCATAGTTTTCTATGGGCAAGCTCTTAATTTCATTCGTAAATTTACGGATCGTCGAACTCATAAATGTTTTCCACAGATCTACTCCGCCGGATTTACCAAAGATAAAACTCAGCCCGTGAAAACGGTATTTCACTTCGAAAGGTAATGATAGATCTGCTTGAATTCCACTAACCAAAACATCGACTTCCCCTAACTCCCTCAAACAGGGGACAATATCCATTGCCCGGCTCAGATGTCCATTTCCTGTCCCTTGTACGGCATACAATATCTTCATAACGACTGCATTTTGTGTCGGCAAATTAATCAATTTTAACGAGTATCAATATTATTTTATTGTTTAGTTATGTTAAGAAAATATAAATTAACATCAATAAAAAAAATTGTTAATCCATTTTTAATTTTCCTTTACGTATATTTAATATCAACAATTAATTAATAGCCAGTTTAATACCCCATGAAGTCTCTATTTTATCGGATGCTTTGCATAGTCGCCATGCTAATTTTAACATCGTGGGGATTTTTTGCTCATAAAAAAATTAATCATTATGCCGTCTTTGCGCTCCCCGCTCAGTTGGCTAAGTTCTACAAATCCAATATTGACCTTATTACCGAAAAAGCTGTTGATCCAGATAAACGCTGCTTCACAGACAGCGCTGAAGGCCCAAGACATTTTATCGATTTAGAGGACTACCGCAAGGAAAGTACAGTTGACTCCATACCGATACATTGGTCGCAGGCCAAAGAGAAATTTCAAGAAACGCAATTGTTAAAAAATGGCATTGTGCCCTGGCAAATCAACTTTACCTATCAAAAGCTTGTTAGAGCTTTTCAAGCAAAAGATTATAAACGGATTATCAAACACTCAGCAGAACTCGGGCATTATATTGCTGATGCCCATGTTCCATTGCACACGACTAAAAATTATAATGGACAGCTAACACATCAACAAGGTATACATGCATTCTGGGAAAGCCGTTTACCGGAAATGTTTTCAGAAAAATACAACCTTCGCGTTGGAAAAGCCAACTATATCAAAGATCCCTTAGCGGAGGCCTGGACTATCGTCCATGAAAGCAATCGCCTTGTGGATTCTGTATTGAGCATCGAAGCCCGGCTCAATCGTCAATTTAAAGCATCACAAAAAAAATCTTTTATTGAGCGAAACAATCAACTGGTGTGGACCTATTCCGACAGTTATGCTAGAGCTTATCATGAAGCCATGAACGGTATGGTTGAAAGGAGAATGCAAAAAACCATCTTACGCGTTGCTTCCTATTGGTATTCAGCCTGGCTCGAATCCGGCCAACCCGACTTGACCAACATCGAAAAAATAAAAGGCACAGACAAGCAAGATCACATCGATATAACGGGAAAAAAGCGTATCGGCCGAGAAGAGTGGATGTAAGAAGTAACAAAACATCATCCGGACTACCAGTATTATTCACTCCGGACTATTTATTTTTTAGTCAGCTAAGCTACTTTTGCAGCGTAAAATCTAGGAAAGCATGTTGAATAAGAATATTACGTTAACAAACCTTGCATTAGTGCTGAGTATTGGAGCCGCGACTGCTCAGATTAAAGATACAACCACTTTAGGCGAAGTCATCATTAATCAAAACCGCTTACAGATCCCTTTTTCAAAACAAAGCAAGAATATCCAAATATTGACGCAGGAAGATATACAGAGGCTCCCAAATCGATCAATCAACGAATTGCTGAGCAATATCCCGGGAGTTGATATTCGCCAACGTGGACCATTTGGTTCGCAGGCAGATATAAGCATCGACGGTGGGTCTTTTGAACAGACGGCGATACTACTCAACGGGGTTAAAATCACCGATCCACAGAGTGCCCATCACAACATGAACCTTCCGGTTCCGCTGGAGGCCATCGAGCGTATCGAAATCATTCGGGGGCCAGCTTCACGAATTTTCGGTATTAATGCACTAACGGGTGCCATCAACATCGTAACAAAGAAAATTGAATCAAATCAAATTAGTGCCCAGGTGTACAGTGGTTCTTCATTCAAAGATAATGAGCAGACAAGTGCAGGCAAGTATTATGGTAAAGGTGTTCAGCTTGGCTCACAGTTCTTAACCAAGCAAACAAGCCACGGTTTATATTTTGGCCACGAAGACTCCAATGGGCAACGTTACAATACAGCCTCCAACAATAATAAACTTTATTACGACGGGACATATCAACCGAATACAGCTAATATGATAAAAGCCAATGTTGGCTATATCAACAATCAATTTGGAGCCAATGGTTACTACGCTGCACCGAGTGACAAGGAAGCTTATGAACAGGTTAAAACGGCTTTCGCTTCCCTGCAGTCGAAGCATCAATTAACACAGGCATTTTCCATCAGTCCACGCCTCAGTAATCGCTACAACGAAGATGAATATTGGTATTTAGGCCGAGAAACCACGAAAGGTAGATCCAAACATTACAGCAACGTCTTTGGAGCAGAAATCAATGCCACATTGGAGCAAAGTTATGGTACATTTGGCTTAGGACTGGAAAGTCGATTTGAACGTATCAATAGCACCAGTATTGGCGACCATAACCGGGAGAATTACGGCGGCTACCTTGAATTCAAAACCGAGGCGATCAAAAAACTGATGATCAACTCAGGTGCCTACATCAATTACAACTCAAAATTTGGCTGGCAGGTATTCCCGGGTCTAGATTTGGGCTATGATATGACCGAACATTGGAAGATTGTAGTCAACGCAGGTTCTAGCCAGCGGATCCCTTCCTTTACGGATCTTTACACCAATCAGACAGCAAACGTCGGAAATCCCACACTGAGCTCTGAAAATGCCTATCAGATCGAAGGTGGTATAAAATACTTATCCAATCGGATCATTGCTCAAGCGGGCTACTTCCATCGAAGGATAAGCGACTTCATAGACTGGCAAAAAGAGGATGCCACTACAGGAAGCGGAACGGTCATTCCGTGGAAACCAATAAATATTGGAAAAAACAAAATTGATGGATTCAATGCTTCATTCCGATATAATATCAATGATCCCAGCGCCACGACACGATACTTTACAACGCTAAGTTATAATTATCTCAACCCAAGCCTAACATTAGCAGACGGGATACTATCCAAATATGCTATTGAAAGCTTAAGGCATCAAGTTATTGCCAACTTTACCATAAACCACAAGAACTGGATGTTAACTTCTGCAAACCGCTTTAATGAGCGTATCAGTTACAAATCTTATTTCATCGCTGACGTAAGAGGATCGTACCAACTACAAGACTTAAACATCTTTGTGGATGTTCAAAATATATTTGACAAGAGCTATATAGAAGCTGCCGCCGTTCCAATGCCCGGTCGTTGGTTTAGTATCGGCGCAAAATATAAACTGAACTATTAAACCCGATCAAATGGCAAAATTAGTTCTCTTCCCTTTTCGCCATCAATTATAAAAAAGTCCCAAATGGTATTCCATTTGGGACTTTTCATTGTGCTATTGCCACATAGAAGCATGTACCCTGCCCTAGTTCAGAAAACGCCAACTATAAAATAAGTTACTTTTTCTTGGGAAGAACAGATAAAATTCCTCCAATTAAATGTTTTTGGAACTCAGGTTCGTCATAGGACTCATCGGTATGTCCAAGCCCGGTATAGAAGACTTTCCCTCCATCGTAGCTCTGGGTCCAGGAGATTGGATGTTGATCCCCCATTTTTCCACCTTGGTAGCTTTTTTCATCCAAATTCATCAACACATGCAATCCGTCCTTCACGTCCTTGAAATTATACCATTCATCTTTGTGCCACCAGATCGGATCAAGGTGCTTGGTGGCCGGATGTTTTCTGTCCAGCACATCAATTTTGGCTTTTTGTACGGCAGGATGAGACGCAAAATACGCCCCTACAAGGCCGTTATACCATGGCCAATCAAACTCAGTATCCGTCGCTGCATGGATACCCACAAACCCTTTTCCTGATTGGATATACCGCACAAAAGCTTCCTGTTGCGCATTATCGAGAATATCGCCAGTTGTGCTCAGAAAGATAACAGCGTCATATTTTTTCAATCCCTGATCTGTAAACAGAGCAGCATCCTCCGAATGATCAGATTTTATCTTTTCTTTATCTAGCAATTGTTTTAGTATCGCTGCACCCTTTTCGATGCTTCCGTGCCTAAACCCTTTTGTCTTGCTAAAGATCAATACTTGCCTTTGTGCCTGAACAGCAGCTGACATCCCCAACAGGAGAAACAGAAAAATGAAGATTCTATTCATGATATAAATGGTTATTATGATGATTTAAGTTTAGGTTTACTATTTTCCGCAACGAAATTGCGATAAAAATAGCTGTAAAGAAAAGCCGTGCATTCTCCCGATACACGGCTTTTCTGTTTTATTATTGTGTGATTAGCTCTCGGTAAAAATCAAGACTTTCAATAATATCTTCCTCAGAAACGTAGATATCATATTGACAACTGCCAATTTGGTCAAGCAATGCGAAACCGATCTGATTGGACAGGTTTTTCTTATCGTTTCGCATCAGATCCAACAGGGTTGTATCAATGGAAGAATCAAATGTGTAGTCGTTGAAATATTTTCTAAAAGTTTGGATCAAATCGTTTAATTCATCCAAAGGCAAACCATTCAATTTATGCGATAGGTACCCCTCACAAATCATTCCTACTGCAATAGCTTCTCCATGTAATAAAGGTGAAGCATCGTTCAACAACGAGTAGCCCTCAATAGCATGACCAATTGTATGGCCAAAGTTTAAAATTTTACGCAGTCCTTTTTCTTTCGGATCCTCAAGGATAACACGGTTTTTGATCGAAACAGAATGTTTGACTAAAGAATTGTCAATTTGATCGATCTCCAACGTTTTCACTCGCTCATAATAAGCCCGATCGAAGATCAGTCCATGTTTAATTACTTCAGCAAAACCTGAGATTAACTGACGTTGATCTAAGGTTTTCAAAAACTGGCTCGAAATAAATACAGCCTGGGGTTGTGCAAAAGTTCCAATAATATTTTTCACACTTCCCATATCAATACCGGTTTTACCTCCTACTGATGCGTCTACCTGGGAAAGTAAAGTCGTCGGAATTTGAATAAAATCCATCCCTCTTTTGAAAGTCGATGCGGCAAATCCACCCATATCAGTCACCACACCACCGCCAAGATTGATCATCAATGAATGTCTATCGGCTCCGAAATCGAGCATATTATGCCATACACCAATACAGAAATCAATATTTTTATTTTCCTCGCCCGGATCTACTTCTATCACATCATAATTCGCTAAATTGGGTAAAGCTTGCTGAAATAGCGGCAAACAATTATCCAAGGTATTGGTATCCACCAATACGATGATCTTTGAGTAATTGCGCTCAGCTAAAAATGCCTCTAAAGAGGCCAACGTATCATCAAAATATACCTGATAGCCTAAACTTTCTATGACTTCCATTCTACGATTCTTTAAGGTTTAAGTTTTCTATTTACCAATATTGTTTAATATTACACCAATTTTATTTGCATCCCATCAAATTCAACAACATCTCCCGGTCTTAATTTGAGTCTTTTCCGGTAATCAACCTGCCCATTATACTTCACATATCCTTCCACCACAACCCATTGAGCCATAGCACCATGCTCTACCCAATTTAAAGCTTTAAGTAACTGTATAAGCTGGATATATTCGCCCTCGATTTTAAATTCTTGCATTTCACAAAAATAGTGGTTTCACTGAGGAATACAAGAATTATCATCGTTTTAATGCTTACTAAATTGCTACATTTGCCTTATTGCAAATAAAGATTATGATTGAGAATTCTGAGCCCAAGACATTATCCTTTGATAATACAGAGATTGCTTTTAAAAGTAAAAGCGATAAGGATTTGGAAAGAGCGTATTGGTTATTCAAAATAATAGCGAATAACTTCTTGACAAAAGTAGGTCCGTCAATGACCAACTTTGCCCTGAACATAGGACTGCCTATCCAAGGTATCATCCGTAAAACAATCTTCAAACATTTTTGTGGTGGAGAGACTATCGCGGGTTGCGAAGCAGCAATCAACGAATTGGGAGAAAATGGTGTAGGGACAATCCTGGATTATTCTGTTGAAGGAGAGGAAACAGAAAGTGCATTTGACGCCTGTTGCGAAGAGGTATTACGTACCGTAGTTGCGGCAAGTAAAAACAAATACATTCCATTTTCGGTATTTAAACCAACTGGATTAGGACGTTTTGAGTTATTTGAAAAGGTCAATGCCAAAGAAACTTTAACAGCGGCAGAACAAGGAGAATACCAGCGCATGTTGGATCGTACTGACCGTATCTGTAAAGCATGTCATGCCGCAGGTGTAAAAGTTTTGGTAGATGCTGAACATTCATGGATTCAAGATGCGATCGATGATATTGCACGTGAAATGATGGAAAAATACAATATGGAGAAACCAATTGTATATAATACTTATCAATTGTACCGTAGTGATAAGCTGGCATCGTTGAAAGCCGACTTTGAATATGCAAAAGTTAGAGGATTTCACATGGGTGCTAAGATCGTTCGTGGTGCCTACATGGAGATCGAACGTGCTCGCGCTGCGCAAAAAGGTTATTCCGATCCTATCCAGCCAAATAAAGAAGCTTCAGATAGAGATTATAATGAAGCTATTGAATTTATCTTGGACCACCTGGACAACTTTGGGCTAATGGCGGGTACACACAATGAGGACAGTAGCATGTTATTGGCGAAGGAAATTGACAGACGTGGTATTGATAGATCCACCGATCGCATCTTCTTTGCGCAATTATTGGGTATGTCTGACAACCTGAGCTTTAACTTGGCGGCACATGGCTATAATGTTGCTAAATACATGCCTTATGGACCGGTTAAAGCGGTGATGCCATATCTTTTCCGTAGAGCACAAGAAAATACTTCCGTCGCAGGAGCGACAGGTCGGGAGCTCGGGCTTTTGATCAAAGAAAAACAAAGAAGAAAAGCTAGTCGATAACGACTAGCTTTTTTTATAATTGGCGGGTATCAAGTCCATCTACTCAAGGAACTATGCTCAAATGGTTTCCAGGAAACACCCTACTTTTGAAAAGCACAAAAGCACTTTACCTATCACTCACCTCCCCTTCGTCCTTTTGAAACAAGCTAATTACAAAATCATTCCATATTCTTGAAACTATTATTTATGTTTGCAAACTTTTCCCTTAAAACAAAGTTCATACTGGAAGGGTGCTCCCCCGGAGCTTAAAAGAATACGATTTGAAATGGAAGAAAAACTTAGATTATTTGATCTTGCACGTCAACAGATGGGCAAATACCCCGATCTTGATATGTTTGCCCACAAAGTGGACGGCAAGTGGAATTATATCAAAACAGCAGATTTTCTTGAACAAGTAGACAGCCTCTCCAAAGGGCTGATTGAACTTGGCGTGAAACCCAACGAGAAAGTTGGTCTCATTGCCGGTAGCAGTATGGAATGGCATTTGATTGACTTTGCAATCCAGCAAATTGGTGCAGTGGTGGTCGCCATCTACCCAAATATTACGGATACAGACTATCAATATATCTTTAATGATGCCGAAATCAGGGTTTGTATCGTCAGCAACAAAAGCCTGTACGATCGCCTAATGAATCTAACCGACTCAATCTATACATTGAAGTATATTTTTTGTATCGCAGATCAGGAAGGCACACGTAGCTGGAAAGAACTGAATGATATAGGTTCCAATTGCTCCCTAGAAAAACTAGCAGCACTACGTGACCAGGTTAAACCTGAAGATCTCGCTACCCTGATTTACACTTCCGGTACTACGGGCAAACCAAAAGGCGTCATGTTGTCACACAATAATATCTTTTCCAATGTATTGGGCGCAGCAGAAATTACCCCTTGTAAAGCTTATGACCGCGGACTGACCTTCCTCCCTCCTTGTCACGCCTACGAGCGTATGGTTTTATATACCTATATGTATCTTGGCTTTACGATCTATATCGCAGAATCTTTTGACAAGATTGGTGATAATCTGAAGGAAGTAAAACCTCATATCATGACCGTTGTCCCTCGTATTCTTGAAAAAGTCTATGAGAAAATTATGAAAACAGGTCATGATCTCAGTGGTTTCAAACGCAAAGTATTTGATTGGGCTGTTTCAGTTGCAGAAGAATATGATCCAAATCCTGAGAAAAGAAGTCTATCCTATAATCTCAAACTAAAGCTAGCCAAGAAACTTGTCCTTAACAAATGGTATGAAGCATTGGGTGGCGAATTACTTACTGTTGCCTCTGGATCAGCTTCTCTTCATGGTAAACTAACACGCGCTTTCTTAGCCGCAGGAATTCCATTATATGAGGGTTACGGCATGACCGAAGCCTCCCCACTCATTTCAGTCAATCACTATATCAAAGGAATACGCATAGGTACTGTTGGCCTTCCTGTCCGTTTTGTTGAAATAAAACTTGCTGAAGACGGAGAAATATTAGTAAAAGGCCCTAATGTCATGATGGGATACTATAAGAACAAGGCCGAAACGGATAAAACGATCATTGATGGATGGCTGCATACCGGAGATATTGGAAAGTGGGAAGATGAAAAATTCTTGAAAATCATTGACCGAAAAAAAGAGATGTTCAAAATTTCAGGTGGGAAGTACGTCATACCACAACCTATCGAAACCAAGCTTGTTGAATCTAAATTTATTGAACAGGCAATGGTTATCGGTGACGGGATGAAGTTTGCTTCTGCCTTTATTGTACCAAACTATGCCCATTTGTTGGATTGGGCCAGAACAGATGCTCCTGAACTTGCAAGCATGACAAAGGATGATTTTCTGACTGACCCTGCCATAGTAAAAAAAGTTAATCAAGAGGTACGTCGTGCAAACCAGCACTTTGGTAACTGGGAGCAGATTAAGAAACCAATTATTTTAACAGATGAATTTACTATTGAAAATGGAGAGTTAACACCAACCTTGAAAATGAAACGAAAGGTAATTCTCGAACATCATCAAGAAGAGTTCAATAACCTCTATCAGATGGAGATGGATTAAGGTTTAATAAATCAAAATTTTGACATAGCGCGCTATATTTATACGAGTAAAACATGAAATTATTAAAGGATAGAATCCTTCATGACGGTAAAAGTCTTGCAGGAGGCATACTTAAAGTAGACAACTTCATCAATCACCAGATGGACCCGGTGTTGATGAAATCTATTGCGGTGGAATTTGTCCGCCGTTTTGCAGACCTCCCGATCAATAAAATCATTACAATTGAAGCAAGCGGAATAGCCCCAGCGATCATGCTTGGCTACCTTTTGGAATTACCGGTTGTATTTGTAAAAAAAGCAAAACCGACCACCATGGCCGATATGTATGTAAGCCAGGTGCATTCATTTACCAAGAATAGAACCTACGACATCTGTGTCAGCAAAGAGTTTCTTACGCCGAGCGACAATGTTCTTTTTATAGACGATTTTTTGGCCAATGGGAATGCTGCTTTTGGTATGCTCGATCTCGTTAAACAATCGGGGGCTTCTGTCTTGGGCATGGGATTTATTATCGAAAAATCCTTCCAGGAAGGTGGCAAAAGATTACGAGAATTGCCCGATTTAAGAATAGAATCGCTAGCGCGGATAAGGTCGCTTGAAGTGAATAAAGTCAGTTTCGAAGAAGATTAGCAAAAAGAAAAGCCTCATCTCCCTAAGGAGTGAGGCTTTTTTATTCAAACAACAAGATAAATTCTTTCTAATCCCAACGGTAGTCGTTGTAAAAATCTTCCGGATGTCTGCTAATTGCAACATCTTTTACAATCCGGATATTGGCTGCTCCCAAGTTGACATTCAGCATAAATGAAGGCACGTTTGATGAAAAATTCCAACGACCATTGCGCATATACACGTAACCTCCTCTGTAAGGATCGTAGAATGTTTTGTAATCTCTAAAGTATACATGGTGTCTACTATCGTAACGATGTGCGCTTGCCCAGGCCGGTGCTCTATGACGGTATGCCTTTCGGTATGACTTAGCTACTTCTTTATGATACTTACGGTCTTCTTTTTCGCGTTTTTCTAAATATTTTCGATATTCCTTATCCCTTTTCTCTTCATATTTTCTACGCTCTTTGTCCTGTTTCCATTCACGTTCATGTCCACGATGTTGAGCCGAAGATTGTTGAGGAGCGATTAAAACCAGTCCTCCAATTGCCAACGCGAAGTATATCATCTTTCTCATAACAGTATAATTTAAATTTAAAAATCAATTCCACTCCGCCTGTGTTCCATTCTTTTTTACAAGCGTTTCTATGGGTATGACTTCAATGTTTGAACAAAGGTTTAATCGATCGCGACGAATTTAATTTGTGCCGCAATATATAGAATCCATTACTTCAATTTAACGTATCTTTGTACCATGTCAAATACAGGATATATCACTGAAGATACCATTGTTGCATTAGCGACATCTTCCGGAACAAATGGCGCTATTGCTGTCATACGCGTTTCGGGCCAGAATGCCATAAAAATTACGAACGAAATATTTAAAGGAAAGAACCTACTTCAACAAGCATCACATACCATCCATTTTGGAACCATACGCGATGGCGAAGAGATCATTGACGAGGTATTGGTCTCCTTATTTGTAGCCCCGAACTCCTATACGAGAGAAAATTCGGTGGAAATATCAACGCATAACTCCAAATATATTATTGAGCGCGTTGTAAATTTACTCATCAAAAAAGGCGCACGCGCTGCCCGTCCGGGAGAATTTACCTTACGTGCATTTCTCAATGGCGGAATGGATTTATCCCAAGCAGAAGCAGTTGCCGATTTAATTGCATCCAATTCTGCAGCCTCACATCAAGTGGCGATGCAGCAGATGCGTGGCGGCTTTTCCAATCAGCTTAAATCCCTTCGTGAAGATCTCATTCACTTTGCTTCACTGATTGAATTAGAGCTTGATTTTTCAGAAGAAGATGTGGAATTTGCCAACAGGGATCAGCTAAAAAATCTAATCAACAAAATACAGGTTATTGTTCAAAAATTAGTGCAATCTTTTGAACAGGGTAACGTCCTAAAAAATGGTGTTCCTGTTGTCATTGCCGGAAAACCAAATGTAGGAAAATCAACGCTATTGAATGCTTTCTTAAATGAAGAACGTGCCATTGTTTCCGATATTGCAGGAACAACACGCGATACCATTGAAGATGAAATTAATATTCATGGCGTCACATTCCGATTTATTGACACAGCAGGTATACGTGAGACGGCAGATGTTATTGAAGCAAAAGGTGTTGAGCGTACCCGTGAAAAGATGAAACAGGCACGATTGATTATTTATCTTTTCGATCCTACACAGGACAAAGTTGAAGAAGTACAAGCGCAATTGCCAGAAATCGAGCGCCTCCAAATTCCGTTTGTCACCATTATCAATAAATCAGATTTGCTTTCTGAGGCGCAAAAAGAGGTTTACAATGTTCTTAATCCACTTTACATTTCAGCGAAAGAACAAATCGGTGTCGAGGAACTGAAAGACGAATTGATCAATCGTGTACATTTAGGAAATTTAAATACCGACGATGTCATGGTCACCAACATCCGTCACGTAGAAGCGCTACAAAAAACAGCAGATTCACTTGAACGCGTAATCTATGGTATTGACAATCCGGTCACTTCCGATTTCCTAGCGATGGATATACGCCAAGCCTTATATCATCTTGGTGAAATCACCGGAAGTGTTTCTACAGACGATTTATTGGATAATATCTTTTCCAAGTTCTGTATCGGAAAGTAAACAGATAAAATAGAACAAGCCAACATACTGATGATTAACTTATTTACAGAATTTAATTTTGTAGTAATTAACGAGTAAGTTGGCTTTTTTTTTAAATTTCTGTTTTATCTTACTCGCCTCATTTATGTTACATTTTCTGTAGTTATCATATATCCAAAACCATATATTGACTTTATTTTCATTCCAGGAATTTCCTTGACTAATTTTCTCAATCGTAATATTGAGCTATCTAACAGATTGTTCTTATCAGGATGATCATCATACCAAATATGATTCAAAATAATCGAACGGTTGACTATCTGGCCAATTCGCTCCAATAGAAACAAAAGCACTTTCGAATCTTTCTCTCTAACATCGTAACTTAAATCACCTATGGTTACAAGTTGCCCCTGAATAGTGATTGCATTAGTACCAATATTAAATTTTCTGACATCGCTAGGGATTAGCAATAGATTTTGGATTAACGATAATATTGCATAAGGGATAACAGGTTTCTTCATATAATTTATCGTACCTAATTGATACCCTCGGATTTGATTTTCTTCGCCAAATTCGGTACCAGTCATCATAATTATAGGAACATGGGAATTCTTAACTCTAATCTCCGAAATTACTGAAAATCCATCCATATTTGGCAATATCACATCCAACAATACAATATCCGGCTTCTCTTTTGCAAAAAGTAACAGCCCATCTTCTCCTGAGCAAGCTACCTCCACCGACAATCCATGATTCTCAAAAAAATCTTTAAGAGGAATTGCTAAATTATTATTGAAGACTTACCATTTTGGTAGGTTTACCTGTTTTTCAGATAAAATAAAAATGTTAAATTAGTTTGTTATATATTATGAAAAAGAGCAAGTTTTCAGAACATTAAATCGTCAATATTCTTGGAAATTTCGGACATATAGATCATTCGATCCCGAGGCGAATTGATCACTTTGAATAAAACCATGAAAACCAATTAAAAACGGATTTATGACTTCTCAGCATAATATTCAAATGGTCAAAATTATCCGAATTGAATGGCCATCGGTTTTCGAATTTGGATGGTATATGGTTTCACCCCCCCACTATGTCCATTCCAGCCTCTGCTTAACCTTGAATAGTACTGAACTGCATCACAACACCCAATGACTCGGTCGCAGAGAACAATATTACACATTTACTTTACTCTTACCACTAGATTATATTTTCATTTATAAAACCTCTATTTCATTAAATCAAACTTTTATTAAAATTGATTAAATATCTCCATGCCCGATCTGGTTTTCTTCTCCAATATTCTGGATGATCCCTAAAGTCTTCATAGGTAATTTCAGGATTATTGACATCACAGAATAAAAAGGCAAATTCTCCACTGCTTTTTTCATCTGTTGATATTTCCATTTCAAATAAAAATGGATCTGTCCATTGATTGGTGACACCCATTTTACCCCATATCATTATTCCTTCGAGAAGAATTAGATTATTCTCTAAAATTACGTTCGTTATAATACTATCATCAATCCATCTTTCTTTATCCCATTCGATATAATTTCTCTTTAAAAGCAGCTCAAGCAAACCTGCTAGCAGAAACGACGCATCTCCTAAAATTTCATTATAATATATTGGCGTATGATGAATCGCTTTAAACTCATCAAGGTGCTCATATAGTTCATGAACTAACATTTCAAATATTTCATTCTCTGATCTCATTCTTATAATTCTAAGAGCTTTTCTAATGATTTAATTAAGTCTTGTTCGGCTCCCTGCCTTTGTCCATGTCCTCTATCTCTTCCCATTTTAGATGTTACTTCGATCCTCTTTTGAACACTTTGTCTCAATTCTTTTAATAGAATCTCTAGCTCTTCTTTAGAATATTTCACCAAATCTTTTACTTTAGGCAAAGTACCATGCACCTTACCCGTAGCACCTAAACTTGGTAATACTTTTTCCACTCCAATAATAGCAGCACCGCCAAGCCCTTTCGCCAGCTTCATATAAGGCAAACTCGTTGCCACGACCACCCCAACCTCCGCTTTACTCTGCGCTGTACTAAGCTGCATCACGACACCCAGTGAGGCGGTTGCAGGAATCATCGATAATACTGCCCCAGCAGTATTGATTTCCTTATCGGTAGGTAGATACGGGCCATAAGGGTTCTTCCCATACAAATGTGCGGCAGACGGGTTTATATATGTATCAAACTTAATACCATTCTCATATGACAAATAGGCCCTACTCGCAATACTCTGGATACTATTTAAAAAACTATTGAAAGAACTAAACCCTTTGACCTCTACAATGGGAAGGAAAACATGGTTACCCCCCACCGATTGTAATGCCGCATTAAAACCCGCGATCTTGCTATTATAACTCTGCCACCCAAATATACGACTATCATAATTACTCCACATTCGATCCTGCTCCATATACCGCTCAGTTTCCGTCTGCTCAATCCCATACTTGATGGATTTTGGAGAATAGTATGAAGGCAAGTTCGAAAACATCTGTACCAATGAACTTTCATCATACAAACCGGTTGGGTCGCTAAAATTAATTGGATTATTACTCGAATAATTATAAGGACTCTTGTTCGAAAAATATTCACTTAAGGGGTCCGGTATATTCCATTTGCCTATCGCAGGGTCATACATCCGTGCGTGATGATCATACAACCCCGTTTCATCCTGTATCTCCTTCCCTCCATAAAGATAATTATATTTTGTTCCCGAAACCAAATTACCTTCAACATAAGGAGCTGCATTACCGAATGCATAATAGTTATTGATCTGAGAGATCGTATGAGCATTTGTTGCAGCATTTACAGCAAGCGTCATCAATGGACTCTCCGTTTGATTTTTAACATGATATAGATAATCAAATGCGGCTCCATTGGGTCTCACTTCTCCATCGGAAAATTGGAACAGCTTCAGACTTTTTGCTCCCGTTCCTATTGAAGAATATTCAGCCCCTCCAGCATAATAAGTATTTGTTGTAGTAGTACTGTAAGTGTCCCAAAAAATCAAACAGCTTAAAACTGGACATAAATGTTTAGATTTAAGTAATAAAATGAAAAAAACACGTTTTACAGAAAGCCAGATTGTGCGAGCACTCAAAGAGGGTGAAGAAGGCAGAAAGACCGAAGACATCTGCCGTGAGCTGGAAATTAGCAAGGCCACATTTTATAACTGGAAGAGCCGTTACGGAGGCATGGAAGCCTCAGATGTCAAACGCCTAAAGGAACTTGAGGAAGAAAATGCACGTTTGAAAAAGATGTTTGCCGAACTGAGTATGAACCATGATATCCTAAAAGAAGTCATCACCAAAAAAAGGTTGGGGCTCCGGCAGCAAAAACAGTTAACCCAGGAAATTGTTCTAGATCACGGTTTGAGTGTCACCGGAGCCTGCAAATTGACAGGCATGTGCCGTTCACAATATTACTATGTTAGTAAAAAAGATGACAGTGCAGTCATATCTGCATTAGATGATCTGTCCGCCAAACATCCTGTATATGGATTCCGAAAACTTTACGCTTATCTGCGCAGAGCGGGGAAGCCCTGGAATCACAAAAAAGTTTATCGGGTGTTTAAGCTATTAAATATGAACAGGAAGCGGCGTGACAAACGTCGGCTACCCGCTCGGGAGAAACAGCCTCTGGAACAACAGGTCAGCATTAATCAAAAATGGAGCATGGACTTTATGAGCGATAGCTTGGCCAGCGGAAACAGGTTTAGAACCTTTAATGTGATGGATGACTGTTCCCGTGAGATATTGTGTAGCGAAATAGCTACTTCAATTTCTTCTTTGCGGATAACTCGGACACTTGAACAAATCATAGACTGGCGGGGCAAACCGCTCTGTCTACGCGTAGATAATGGTCCTGAATTCACCAGTCATCATTTTGAGCTCTGGTGAGAAATTTTGGATGCTTATTTATTTTTCAACTTGTCAGAAGTAAGAGAACATACCCAGGCATGGATGGATGAATACAATAACAACAGACCCCATGAAGGTCTTGGGAATCTTACACCAACGGAATTATCAAAAAATATTAGACACAAACAACAAATAAATCAATTAGTAACGTAAATTAGAAAAGTCCAATCCCAGCTGTCGGAAAAATGGGGTACTTACAGTACCAACCGTAAAATGTTTACTCAGCTTTCCACCTGTCGCGTCATAGGCATATATTGATAAAACTGGCTAAGGTGTTTAATGTAAGCGTAGATTACATTATCGGAGAGGGTGAACTAGCTACCCTGGACAAGGATTTACTAAAACGTATCGAGGATATTGAAAAACTGGACGAAGCCACTAAGCAACACGTGTTTTTCCTCATTGATAACGTTATCCAGAACTACAAGACTAAGAAAGCCTTTAATAAATGAAAAAGCCCGCTATTGCGGGATTTGCTCTTGTAATTTTTGTATTGCTGATTTTATTTCTTCTTCCAATCTATCATCACCATAATAACTAGGTTCTTTTTTTCGCCATTCTTCATTAGGTTCATAAAAATCTAAATCGTAAGCCAGTTCTGAAAGTATTTCATTTGCATTTTCATCGTTCCATATTAGTTCCTGGAACTGTTTGATTAGGCTACTGCGATTATTTTTGTCTTTTAATATTTGTTCTAATATTTCCATTCTATTGAGGTATAAAACGTGGTTTAACTAAATTACTACCCCTTAATACAGTTGTTACTCTTCCTGTGACAGTATTTGTTCCAATTAGTAAATCATTACCTGAGGCAAACCCGTTCTTAAGAACATAGTTGAAAGTACCATTCTTAGGGTCAAAATATTTACCCCCCTTCGAAAGCCCTGTTTCAACCATACTTTGGGTTATCCCTCGTTCACTCATTCGTAGGGCTGCATGTTCCGAAATCTCTACTCCTGATTTGACTAAAGCATTTGTTCCCCCTTTAGCGGCAAGCTTAACCTCGCTACCAAATGGTACAAAAGCAGCTGCAGATATCGCCATCCCCGCTGCACTTCCCTTATAGACGTTTGCTCCAAGAGATATCAAATCACCAGCTTGAGCGACTAACGGAATCTCTGATGCACCTAAAATATCTCCGAAGGTTTCCCATTCATCTGCATTTTGAGGCCCCATATAAGCCCCATAAGGGTTCTTCCCATACAAATGTGCGGCAGACGGGTTTATATATGTATCAAACTTAATACCATTCTCATACGACAAATAGGCCTTACTTGCAATACTCTTGATACTATTAAAAGAACTAAACCCTTTGACCTCTACAATATGGAGGAAAACATGGTTAACACCTACAGTTCTTTAGTGTTGCCCCCCATATCAATTTAGCATCTTCGCCTCCATTTAATAATTCATCAAAGTGGGTGTGCCAAAACAAAAATGCATTCTTCATATCATAGATTATTTATATCAACTTTTTCTTCGTCATAATGCACATTTTGGCAACAATCCTCTAGATTACTTACAATAACAAAAAGAAAATCTTTACAAAAAAATAGAAATTATAAACTATATTTTCCTTTTTTTAGATCCTTCTCAAATATTTTCAAATTTGATTTTGCAGTAGGTGATCCAAGTTCAGCTCCTTTTTTATATAATTCATAACTTTTTTTCAAGTCTTGTTTTACACCTATTCCTCGCTCATAAAAATCAGCTAGATTATTATACGCCTCCGCATACCCCCCCTCAGCGGACTTGGTATACCAGTAGATACATTTCTTTGGGTTGCATAATGGATTTTCTAATGCAACATATGTCATAGTATCAAATAGCTGAGCGTAACAATACTGAGCTTCCGGATTGCCAGTGTATGCACTTTTTTTTACCAATTCCGAATATCCATCGTACATTTCCTTCTTGTCTTCAAAAGAGATGTACGATGGATATTCATTAATTTTATAACCAATTCCTTTCGCCATTTCTAATTGTTTTTGTCCTTTCATAATATAATCTTACCGATTATTTCCCCACCAATCCCAAAACCCAGGAGGAGCTAATTTACTTTTCTCCTTTCCAGAATGTCCATCTTTTTCTAAAACATTTCCTGGTTTATTTGGACCAGGTCTTAATTTTTTAAAAGGATTATTAGTTCCATCCGCTTTTCCAGCTTGTCTTCTCTCTCTTCTTCCCTGGCTAAAAACATTCCATTAGTCTCTGACATCGACAGCAACCCAAGGGCTGCCTGGACAAATGGCCTATCATCAACCGGATAACCAGCATCGTTTATCTTCATTGAAATTGCTGTCATCCCGACAACAACAAGGCCTGCACCTTTAGCAGTTAACACTCCACTAGAGACACCTAAGCCAATACTACCACCTCCGGAAAGCTCTCCTAAAGTAAAAGCTCCGGTTATCAAAGCAGCTCGATTTTACTGTTGTATAAATGATAAATGTAGTCTTAAAAACATTGATCCCATACAAAATCTATATCTAAGTTCATTCGGTTATGAAGCCAGATGTCCAGTGATCCTTATCAACACTATATTCTGATATCTCAAAGCCTTCTGGTTGATCCTTGAAACCTGCTACTTTAGACATCTTTTCTAAAGCATTTTCAGCAAGTTCCCTAGTACTATATACTCCTATCAATTTCACATCCTCCCCCCCATCCAACGCCTTGTCAAAATGGGTGTGCCATAACAAAAATACATTTTCCATATAGTCAATTATTTATTTCTATCACCATTTTTCTTTAACTTATTGAATTCACTACCTGGACCCGTTCCCTCCCAATTTCCTTCACCATAATGCTCATCTAGTAATCTTTTAGCAAACTCTTTTCCACTTTCACCGGACTGTGGTTTTTTCCCTCTAGCCCAAGATGGCACATCATTAGCTTTATCCTTACCACTCTTTTTACTAAAAACAAATCCATTGGTATCTGACAGCGATGGTAATCCAAGTACAGATTGGCTAAAAGGCCTATTATCTACGGGGTAACCAGCCTGATTCACTTTCATTCCAACATATGTCAAAGCACCAACAGCAGCTCCAAGCCCCGCTGAAGTTAATGTTGTCCCCGAAATTCCCCCTGCAATTGCACCTCCTGAGACTCCTTCAACACTAGCGCCTGTTACACCTGTTGCAACTAATGCTAATCCTGGAGATGCTTTCGCATTAATAGTCGAAATATTATTCCCATACAAATGTGCGGCAGACGGGTTTATATATGTATCAAACTTAATACCATTCTCATATGACAAATAGGCCCTACTTGCAATACTCTCGATACTATTTAAAAAACTATTGAAAGAACTAAACCCTTTGACCTCTACAATGGGAAGGAAAACATGGTTAACCCCCACCGATTGTAATGCCGCATTAAAACCCGCGATCTTGCTATTATAACTTCCCCACCCAAATATACGACTATCATAATTACTCCACATTCGATCCTGCTCCATATACCGCTCAGTTTCCGTCTGCTCAATCCCATACTTGATGGATTTTGGAGAATAGTATGAAGGCAAGTTCGAAAACATCTGTACCAATGAACTTTCATCATACAAACCGGTTGGGTCGCTAAAATTAATTGGATTATTACTCGAATAATTATAAGGACTCTTGTTCGAAAAATATTCACTTAAGGGGTCCGGTATATTCCATTTGCCTATCGCAGGGTCATACATCCGTGCGTGATGATCATACAACCCCGTTTCATCCTGTATCTCCTTCCCTCCATAAAGATAATTATATTTTGTTCCCGAAACCAAATTACCTTCAACATAAGGAGCTGCATTACCGAATGCATAATAGTTATTGATCTGGGAGATCGTATGAGCATTTGTTGCAGCATTCACAGCAAGCGTCATCAACGGACTCTCCGTTTGATTTTTAACATGATATAGATAATCAAATGCGGCTCCATTGGGTCTCACTTCTCCATCGGAAAATTGGAACAGCTTCAGACTTTTTGCTCCCGTTCCTATTGAAGAATATTCAGCCCCTCCAGCATAATAAGTATTGGTTGTAGTGGTACCAACCGTAAAATGTTTACTCAGCTTTCCACCTGTCGCGTCATAGGCATAGGTAAGCACATTGTTATTAGAAAATTTGATCGTATCCGGAAGGTTCAAGTGGTTATAATGAATATAATTGATTCCTTTATTCAGATCCTTGATGGTCCTTCCATTGCCATCATAGACATATTCACCTGCTACTTGCCCTGCTTCTGAAAAACCCAATGCCTTGACAGCCACTGCCGACGTACTGATATCATCTATCCGCGTGTGCTTAAAGCCGTCATAGTAATATTTTAAACTGTCAACCTGCTGTATTAAACCCGAAACCTTGGCATATCGTCCGCTTGATGTAATATTTCCAGAGAGATCGTAATTAAAGTATTCTTTGAAGCCATTATCAATTGTATTGCCGAAAGAGTTGCCTGCTGCTTTTAATCGATTAAATGCGTCATAGGTATAATTACTCCGTTGTTGATAGACTGTATTATTATTTAGTTTGTGACTGACATAGGATAGATTGCCTCTAAAGTCATTTTTAGGGATGTTATCATATGTATAGGTACTTTCAAATAGTGTAGAGCCATTTTTAAGCTTCCCCTTTATATACCTGATCCTTGCTTTATAATCGTATTTAGGCGAAATGGTATAAATAAAATTTGTGCTCGAATTACCTCCTATTGCACTATAGGCAATCTTCCCTGTCTTATCAAGATAATTTTTCCATAAATATTGTACAGCTTGATTATTGATCTGATTGGTAGCGCCTATTAATTTCAACATCGAATCATACTCATAAGAAGTAACGGAAACAACACTATCTAATTGATTTTTATGCAAGTTCCGCACACTTGATACAAGGTTGTAACTAATCGAGTTATTGTAGGTATTGACTTGTTCATCATAACCATCAACTATATTACTGGCAATCGTTCTTCTATTTCGGGAAAGCATATCATAGAAAGAAACGGTCCAGAGGTATTTGTTCTGCCCAAATACCTTTACTTTGGAAGCTATAGGAAGCCCTATTGGCACCAAATTCTCCCTATCGTAGGGGCTCTGGATATTGTCTTGCGGCAGTCGCCAAGGGCAATCGGCCGGTAAAAGGGTTTCGTATTCGTCGTAGTAGTTAACCTTAAGTTCTGTACTGCCTGTTGTTGGGAACACACGTGACGTGTATCCATAGGATCCAAAGGCAAGTTTTTCTTCCCACGGTGTCGCCTGCGCGGTTATCGTAGTCTGAAGACCTGTGCGCGTAGCATTATATTTATATTCCAATGTTTTGAGCTCACGACCATGCCCATCATACTTACTAAAAATCCAAATACGATTGAGCCGCTGAACAGAATCCTGCGACGCTGCCAAACTGCCATCTTTGTTATAGACATAAAAGATCTTTCCCTGGCCGGGCATTTTCTTTTCAACAATCTGTCCGTATTTATCATACTTGTATGCATAAATATAAGTCTCAAAATTGGCATGATTAAAAGGGATGTCAATGTTCGGTGTATTAGGAGGTACCACATAAGCCAGTCGATCTAATTTATCATAGAGATAATAGGTAACAGCAGAATCTACTTCACTCAGATAATCTTTTTTAACGATCAGGTTTCCTTTTTCATTGGTATACTGTACACTTGTATTTGTCTTTCCTCCTGTCCAGTTAACTCCCTTTATGGTTTGGACCAATAGTACATTTTCCCGATGCGAGGGTTTAAATTTAAGCCCTGTTTGGTCATAGCTCCAATATTTGATACTATGATTGCTGCTCAATTTACTATATCTCTTCTCTTCAATTTTTGTTGTATGCCCAGAATTTGCAATTGCAGCATTGGAAACTTTGAAATATGGCCCCGTACCTTCCTGTTCGATGATTTCATGGCTGAATTTATCATAACGATGTTGCACATAAGGATAGAGATTAAAATCCATATTTGGATTTTTCAGGGTATCCCGATAAAAACTGGACTGTGCAACCGTATCTCTATTAAAGATCGGTTCGCTCAATACATTGGAGATGGACTGATCCGTTACAACAAATGGATCAAAGGATTTTATTGACCGGCCTAGATTATCATACTTGAATATAGCGACATTAAAGGATTCATTGTCGAACTGATTTATCTTTTGTGTCACCCGGCCAAAAGGATCTATAAAGGTGATATTTCTTGTTCCATCCCAATTAAATTCAAACACTGTATTTTCACCCTGCGCAATAATAGAATAACTATAGTCTTGACTATTTAAAAAATCATTATCGACTTTATTCGTTAAACGGTCCCATGAATCATAAATTTTCTGTGTGCGATCGTAATTCGGACCTATTTCATTTGTTATCGTATTATTTGCACCATAATTGATATTGTTCATGAGGCTCTCTCTTGGGTGAAGTCGCAGATCAAAGAGGCTTCCTGAATTCACAGTAAATGTTACCGATGATGCTCCTTTAATAAAAAGTGTATTCAAAGTACCTGAATACATTTTTCTGGAAAAGGATTTCAACACAGTCCCCCCTTGTAGAGTATAAGTAAGGCTGCCCTGAAAACTCAGTATATATGTTTTTGCAGGATCAAGTCCACTTTTAGAAAAACTTCTAGCTGTACCGTTGGAAATTGTCCAGTTACCGAATTTGGTTGTATTTCTATTATTATAATAAGCGATATCGCTGGCAGCATAGTAGTAAGCTACATCACTTTGCTTTGCATTACTGACATTACCAATAAGACGCCCCTCTTCATCATAAATGAATGCCTTTTGTATGCCATTCTTCTCTTTAACCTGTAAAGGCTGCCCTTTCTCAGTAAACAGTTCTATCGTCGATTCCAGTTCATAACTTGATCCAACAAGTTGAAGTGTAGGATTTGACGAAGTCTTTTCATTTTCAAAATTAAACTGTCCGAGATTTTCAATCGCAAAATGGGTCTTGTACAGTTTTTTGAGGTAACCTTTCCCATTTGCTTCATATTCGTAAAACTCAGCGTTGATAACCGTATCGTTCCGCAGGTTCATCTTAAAAATCGGAAGGTTAAGAAATCTATGTTTAAGGAGGCTGTCCTGCATAGGATAATATAATCCTCCAAGACTACCGCTTCGCTGGATAACTGTTTTATCTACCGCTCCATTATTGATTTGCATAGAAGATTCTATGATCTCCCCATATGAATTGTAGCTGTATCTTTCTTTGCTAATGACCGAATCGACCGATTGTGCATTAAGAATTGTGACATGCAAAAATAGAATAACGACAGCAAAACCTCTTTTCATCAAGTTTGTCTTCATAAAAATCGAATTTTTAGTTCTTAAGAATCAATTATTATACTTATAGTCCACAACATCCTTTCCCGTAAGTATACTTCCACTAAAATCTATGGTGTAGAAGTTATAATCGAAAAACGAATCTATTCCAAGGTCAGATAATAGCGCAGCTCGAGACCCATCTGTTCCGACAAATGGTTCACTTAACTTCACAAAATCCCTGATCATCAACTGCCTCACATGATCTGTCTCTCCAGTATTGATACCAGCTCCGGTCCTTGTTTTGTATTGATAATTAGTCCTTTTTCTAATTCGCCAAGTATTATTGTACAGTTCGTATATATTCTCTTGAGCAAGTAATGGCGATTTTCCGACAAAAACCGTTGCAAGATAATCCGGCCTATACTGTCTGTTGATCAAACCTCTCTCAACAATTTTCATCTGATTATTACGAAGGTTGAGCTCGCCCGCATTCTGTATCGCATTATCATTGTTAAATTTATATTCTTTCATCTGCACAGGAGTATTGCCATCAAATTGGACTTCCTGCACCTTGTCGAAATATACATTATTGGAAAACAAATCGAGAAAACTTGAAGCTGAGGTATAGTTGGAAGAAATTTCATATTTATTCAATAGCTCCCAGGTATTTCCAGAAGAGGTCGGAATCCGTAAAACCAAACCTTTTTGAACAATGTATTTATTCTTCACTTGGTTATTGCCAAAGTAATCATTAATAATTTTACCGTCTCCAATTAAACCTGAGTTGCCATTTACGTTCATGGTCTCCTGATTTCCGATATTTCCATAATAAAAACGGCGATGGTTCATTTTCAGAGTTGAGCCTTGTCTTTGTTGATAAGTTTCCTTTAAACGAAATCCCGCATAATAAGTTTTGAGGCTCATCGGCGCTTGCAGTTTATTTAGGTCATAATCAAAACAGGTAATTCTGCCTAGCGGGGACTCAGTAATGGTTTTCAGTAGTCCTGTTTTATCCTCACTGATTGTAGTCTTATCCGAAACTTTTAAATTTGGCTTCAGAGCGTTCAGATTACCCGTGGTCCAAGGTGCAGAAAAATTGGAGAATTCCCCAGCGTAGATCCCAAGAGTATTAATTTCAAATGGAAAAGCTGAAACATTCGAATTATCACCCATCGAATTAGTAAAGACAAATCCAAAAAGATCGCGGTCAAAAACTGTCGATGAATTTTCATTGAAGTAAGTAAAATCATAAACTTTATTATCCCCATTACTGTTGATCGTGATTTTCTTCAAAAAAGTAAAACGTCCGCCAGTGCCACCATATTCAAAGCTGATGGTTCGAATAATCCTTGGGGCACTTTGCCTTGTCGTAACCTGTATAGAACTTACAAAACGCCTGTCATTGATCAGGGTGTACACCATATTGATGCGTAACGTTTTTGTCTCCGCAACGGTGAGATATCTCAAAGTTTGATAATCGTTTTCGGGACCGATCTCATCAATTCTGGTTTGTATTCTTGGCATGCTACTGTTACCCGCACAACCTTCCAGAATGGATAAAAACCTGTTCGGAGAAAGTTCATTGAGTCCAAAAAAATCGTACTCCATCCGGATAGAGTCCCCATTGGGGTGTATAGCCATCTCGAGTTGTTGGCTGGTAACAGCGCTATTTCCTGAAATATTAGTGAAACCCAATGGACCATAGTCGTATTTGATACCGGCGTCATCATATATATAAAAAGGTACTAAGGGATGAAAGTCATTTTCTATTTTCCATTTTCCTGCCGGCGCATCAAAAAACTGCACCCTTCTGACATCCAATATTTGGGATCCCCGATTAAGGAGAATAAATTTGCCACCACCCGAGAAATTGGAAAAGCTAAAAATATCAGATTCGGAATCCCAGTTTTTAAGTGTTGTCCCATCAGATTTAAGGAATTGCCCCGCCGTACCAAGTCCTATTTCATTGATTGAGTTCTTTACCGCAAAATTAATCAATACGTTCTCCTTTTGAAGCTTGTTCAAAGGCGAACCGCTTGCAATTAATGTTTCAACAGAATCAATATTAGGTAGAATTGAATATTCATCCAATTTCCCCCTTATTGTCCTATTTAAACTATAATCTAAACTAAAACTCCATCCAGCGCCAAATTTACCATAGACATCGTCATACCGTAGTCCACTGGAGGAGTAACTTAGTGCTACGGGTATACTTTTGTCTCCAAAATCAAGATCAAAAAGATGAACGGAAGTTGAAACACTGCCATTTCCTTTATTGAAATCTGTTGACACTCCTTTCTCCTGAATTGCAATATCTTGACTTTGTGCAAAGGCAGATAGATAATGCAGATGAAATAGAATCAAGACAATAACGAATCTTCTCATAATCTACTGGTTAATTAATAACTAATTGGTTTGTAATTCTTTTCTATTGGGATCCCGTTTTCAGCCCCAGGTCTATACCTCTTCTTCTCACTTTGCAAAACAAACGGCAATATTACATACAAGCACTCCCCCTTTTCCAATGAAAAACGGAACTTTTTTAAATATTACCTACAAATAAATTTATCAAGCAAAGTCAGACGTTATACCTCGATAAAATTTTCTTTTTTTTCTTCTTGAAACAAAGCATATAATAAGGCATATGTGAATTCGGTACAAACAATCAAAGATAAACTCTGACGTAAAATTGGCTAATAAAAAGGCTTTACTTTGACCTTTATAAATATAAAGAAAAATATTCAAAACAATAAAGTATAAAATTAAATATTTTCAGCATCTACTCAGGTTATGTCTCGGCAATAATGCGGAAGGACTTATACGTCTATAGCTTTACAGTTGGTCTTATATGTCTATAGCTTTTTTGGTTAAAACCGTAGAGGAAACATGAATGAACAAGCTTTCTCACGATCTGAATCAATATAGATTTTATATGATACTGAAAAACAAAAAAACCTGCAAAAATATTTGCAGGTTTTATCTTTAGTAGCCCGTAGGGGAATCGAACCCTACTTGCATTAATCTATTTATCAATTATTTACAAACCTTCTATTTCCCGACTCACCGAATAACTCACTGGTTTGACATACGTTTTAGCTGCAAGTGCTTATTAAACAAAATTAAAGATAAAAATTGATAAGTTTGCCCTTCTATTAAGCAAGAATACCTTTTTTGTATAAAACAATTGACTAGTCCTGAAAAATCGATACAGGTTTTCAGTGATTAAAAATAAATAATTTAAACAGTAGTAGCCGATAGGTTGCTACTGTTTTTTGTTTTATAAGTTCTGAAGTTCATGTTTGATTTCATGTGCATCTGATTTGGAGTTAGCATATGATTAGACCAATGTGGTCTGTCATTATTATAGATATCGATTGCTTCAGCTACGATCTGCTTCATCAAATGTAGATCTAAATGATAGGTATCAATCATGAACTCTTGTTTGAGTATACCATTGATTCGTTCAGCGATGGCATTTTCATAAGGATCAGAGTTTTCTGTCATACTGCACCTGAGCTGATACTTGTTTAGGTAATATTGGTATTCTTCTGCACAATATTGTACCCCTCTGTCGGAATGATGGATTAACGGCTCGTTTGTTTTTCTTTGTTTTTGTGCCATTTTTAGTGCTTTTACAACATGCGGTGTGCACATGGTCCGCGAGACCTCAAAGCCAACAATTTTTTTCGAATAGGCATCTGTAACCAAACTCAGGTAACAGGGGCTTTCTCGCTTCCCTATGTAAGTGATATCACTTACCCAAACCTGATTGGGACGGCAAACAGTCACTTCTTTAATAATATTCGGATATTTTCTAAATCTATGATGTGACATAGTGGTCGTATGATAGCTTCTTTTAGGTGTAATTAACAAATGGTTGGCGCGTAAAATATCAAAGAATTTGTCTCTGCCCACTTTTAATGCCTGTAGCTCCCTTGCCAATATATGGTAAAGTTTCCGTGTGCCTATTCTTGGCTGGGTAGTGCGTATTTCATGAACTAAGTCCACAATTTTCCCGGCTATACCCTGGCTCCTGGCTATACGTTTGATCCTTCGATAATACACCTGCCTGTCTAACCCGAACAATCCACAAGTAAAACTTAGGCTTTCTTGTTTTTCTTGCCGGAAACGATTGATTGCGCGGGTTTCAAGTTTTTTCTTACGTCGATTTTATATTCTTTTTCTGCAATATCGATCATCATGTCAAAGATGATCGCTTTGGAATCAGCGATGTGATTCTGATGCTCAAGTTGAGCCTTTTGCTTCTCCAGCAGTCTGACTTTGGCTTCCAGTTCTAAAATGCGCTGTTCTGGTGACTTTGCCATATTGGATGGTATTTGATTCTCCCAATCAAAGTTACCATATTTTTTTAACCATTTGCGAATAGTGCTATCTCCCTGGATGCCATACTGTTTTTGAGCTTGGGAGAGTGTCAATTTCCCCGATTCAATCTCTTTAACGACATTCAGCTTCAATGTTAAAGTGTAATCACGCTGAGTCCGCTTTACATAATTTGTTCCTTCTTCCATAACGATTCTTTTTGTGTATCGATATTTCAGGACGAGACAAATAACTAAAAAAAGAGGCTATCAGTAAAACTCATGGTCTCTCTTTTATGTGCCTAATTGAATATGGTTTATCTAAAGATTTTAATGAGTCTCTAAGGTCTAACGCCATATAAATCCTCGAATTCTTAAGAAGCGAAGAGCCTTATTGATAGCTGTTAACGCTGGTTTTTTAATCTTCCACTTTAGCCCATCGAAACCTGTTGGTGCCGCATCAAAATCTTTGACTGTTGCCGCTCCAGTTTTCATATGCATAGGCGGTTCGTCATGTCTACGTTTTTCAACAACGACGATACTATCATAATAGTGAACGGAATCGGCAGACCGAGTAAACTCATTCACTTTTAATCCACGTTGCTCAGAGTGGTAAGCGTTAATATAATCAATAAAATTTTTACTATATTCAATAAAGGTACCATTTCTCTTGTGGCCCCCTCCATAAAAAACCTGATAAGACGTATGTAGATCCTCACATAAATAAACCCCGTTATCTTTTACATGACTAAAGAGTTCCTCAAAAGTAATAATCTGTTGAAGCATAGTATGCCCCCCGTCATCGATCAGGATATCAACTTTTGGAATCTGTTGTTTTATCTTACGCAAGAAATTTCTGTCTGATTGGGAACCGATAAATATTTCAACGTTCTCTTCTTCCAACTCTTTACAATGAGGATTAATGTCAACCCCATAAATTTTTGCCTTATCACCAAAATAGTTTTTCCACATTTGAAGACTCCCCCCTTGAAAAACACCTATCTCCATTACGACAATTTCTTTGCCTCTATACTTACTAAAATGCCGATCGTATACATCAAAATAATGTATCCACTTATTGATCAACTTATCATTATTATTTCGAAAATATACCTCTAGATCATTCATATGCAGGTTTATATTAAATAACTTGTTTTTGGGTGTCACAATTTCCTAAATTATTTCTAAAAATTATGATTTTTTCTATAAAAAATTAAAGAAACCACTATCTTATTCGAAAATCATAAAAAACCCTGAAAACTAAATTTTCAGGGCTCATAATAAAAAACTTAAGACATCAATAGGCAGTTCCTCAATGAAATTATGGGCGTAGGCCTAATTTGCGCAACTTATCGTTCCAATACCCCTTTGGCATATTGTTAATAATATATCTATCACAAGTAAGCTCGCAAGTAAACTCAGTTGTATCAAATTTCGGCACCTTCTTGTGAATATAGATAATGACTTCTCCCTTTTTCTTTACAATTGTATCACCGACAGCCCAGAAATAATTCAACTGACCGAACCATCTTGCAGGAAGTTCCTGAATGGTATCTTTATTAACACCAGGTTCTTTACCGTACAATTTATATCGATCAAAATCAAGTTCTGGTAATTTTTCCAAAACAATATTTGCTTCATATTTACGATAAAAATCCTTATGTTTTCTACAATCTTCTTCCGTGAAGATACAGCTAATAAAAAATATTAAAATAAAGAATAAAACCAATAGCTTAGCCATTTTTCTTAAAATTTAAATTTAGATGCTTCATTAAATGCTTTAACGACATCAGAATAGTGCACTCTTTTAGTATAATCAACTCCAATTGTGGCACCCGTACCTGCACCAAAACTAACTTTATAAACTCCATTAAAATCGAACTTGTTATCATCAGTTAATGGGATTGAAATCCCAATCATTAGTTTATAGCCAATGGCAATATCAAGGGTACGTCCTTCAATTCCACTGAAAATATCTTGATTATTATCCCTTGCATCAATATAAAAATCCAACGTTGTTCCTCCGGCTGCAAGCTGCCCTTGTCTATATCCACCAGATGCAGTATAGGATCGAAATAAAGCTACATTATGATTTTGATCTGCGACTACACTAAGGCCCACATTAGATCCTCCAACATTCGCGTTAACAGAGGCTCCTGCATAAACGGGAGGGCCCATGTACGGCCCATATTCTCCACTTGGTGGAGCATGAAAATAAGGATGATCAGAGCCTAGATCCTGGAAAGCATTATAAGCACGTTCTATCCATGATTGCGGCTTCTTTTTCGATTGACTTGCCTGGGCAGCTGCCACAAAAGCCATGCTGGTAAAGCCATTCCCCCCCCTTCCGGCATATATAGTAGGCATTCCTTTCTCAACCATACCAACATTAAATTTGCCCTCAGCAGTTTTATGAATTTTTCCGCCATGTTTTAATGTAAAAAGAAACGCCCCCATCCAGGTGTCCCAACTACCATCAGGATCAATTCCACTGATGGGATTATTTCCCATTGCTAGGTAGGGAGAATAATATTGTGATTCTGGATCAGTTGAAATCCATCTTCCAATTGAAGCATCATAATTTCTAAGTTCGAAAGAATTCCAACCGGTCTCTTTGTCTTTTTCTGCAAAAACACCTTGATAACCATATCTGCTGTCAATTCCACCTGAGCGAGCCTCCATCCCAAATGGATAATAATCTGCATAGTAAAGAATATCAGCTTGACCACTAGCAAGTTTATTTCGACTAATGATAGCTCTCGTATTTCCCAAATGGTCTTTTAAAGTATAGCTATAACTCCCTCCCGGCTTATTCAGCATACCTAACCTATTATGACCATATACAGGTTGCTCTATTAATTGCAATATACCACCGTTTTTGCTCTCAAAAACGGCCAACAAAGTACCATCACCAGAATAACTATACCAGTTGACAGAATTTGTTCGGTGATCCTTTTTCATCACTCGATTACCATTATGATCATAAACAAAACTAAGAATTAGTGTCGACTTGCCAGCATCACTATAGACTTTACTTATCTTACCCGTAACGTCATAATCCATATACATTCCGTTTGTGCCTTTTACCTGTGAATTTAATTGGCCAAAGGCATCGTATGTATAGGTTGCATAACTTGGTATTGAAATTAATTTATTGGTACCAGTTTGATAAGAATAGGTAAAATTATTTATGGTTGTTCCTGTACCATTAGTACGCTGTAGTGTAAGTATATTTCCATTATTGTCATAGCTCAGTCCTTTCTCTTGATTCACATTAGTCATCGCAGTAAAACTTTTCGCTCCATAACTTGGCGTTCCCCATGTTGAGCTAAGTAACTGCCCTTTGTTATCATATGTAAATATATTCATTGAACCAGCATCAAGTCCAATTACTGAACTAGGTTTTTGAACTTGCCAACCAATGCCATTCATAAGACCACTATAACGAGCTGGAGCTGCGGCGTTTTGAATACCATATATATTTGTCCCTGGCCGCGAATAGTCATTCATATAATATTCAATATTCTCATTAAAAGCGTCAATTGCAAAGCCATTCCCTGAACCATCCTTTCCAGGGTCGTTAGTTCCATTTGTTCCCAAATTAGTATTATTTACACTTTTAAGCTTACCATCGACGGTATAGACATAATCAATACCCTGCAATTTATCTCCATATTCGATCCTTTTCAAACCTCCAGTAAGCGCATAAATATACTTTGCATGAACTAATCTTGTTGCAATATTATCAACTGTATTTGTATAAACCGCTTTTAATTTGCCGTTAAGGTCATATTCAAAATAATGAACAAAAGTTTCTAGCGATGTATTTTTTTGATAAATTGATTTTGTAACACGACCAAATTCATCATAAACATAATCCATTGTTTTAAGACCAAGACCGTTAATATTCGTAACTGTCCAGGATACATTGCCGTCTCCGTCATAATTGTACCAAATACGATTTATTAGCTTTGCTTCATCTTTAACATTCCCTGTTAATTGGGAATATTTCTCAATATAACTAATTTTTCCACCCAAAAAATATGAATCTTGAATATATCCAGTCAGCGCATGAGAAGCATTAACATCATCGTAGTGATATTCTATCATCTCATATTGAGTACCTACAGTTGAGGGTAGACCTGCCGCATCACACATTGTTTGGGTGATATTCTCAAAGGCAACCATGCCAGTACCTGATGGTAAATATTCTCCTGCTTGCAGAGCACGTCCATATTGATCATAATTATAGTATGTATAACTGCCTTTCTGTTTTTGTAAAGCATTTTGAGAAAACCGGATTTTGCCCTCAGTATTATATTTAATGGCCGAACGTCCTTTATCAGGAATCATCCCCCCTACAAGAAGACCTTGTGCATTGTATTCAAAAGTATGAACAAAAGGTACACTTTCGAGTGTCCCGTAATTGGAAAGGCCTCCGTTTAAAAGCTTTTTTACTCCTTCAGGCTGTATCGTAGCTCTTAACCGCCCCAACTGGTCATAGAAATTCATGGATATGTTCCCCAATCCAAGATTATAACTTACTGTTTGTGATCCCCCCGTGGCACGAAGTTCATATAATCCTTTGTCCAAGATAACTGCGCCGGAAGAAACAGTACTAATTGCTTCATTCCGGACATAATCTACCAAACTGGATGCAGTACCATTAAAATTTACCGACTGGGACGTTAATACCGGAAAATATGCTGAATTATCCGATGCTACGTTGATTGTCTTGACAACAGTCAGATCAGCTCCCCCAATGGCAGTGAGGACCGGCCTTCCATCAACTGAAATCGAAACACCTACATTCCGATCTGGATCCAAACTCACGGACATATTCCTCACAGCAGAATCCACAAGTATTCTTCCCCCAACCTCAGCATCAGTGAAAAACTTATTCCTTATACTCTCATATAAAGCTAATTCTCCTGTTATTGGCACAGAAAAAGTAATTGTCTCATGATTCTTGCCCATTCTAAGCTCATCGCCCATTGTGGCTGAACGTGTAAAAATATGGGTTCCATTTGATGGTTCAATACTCATTGTATAAGGAAAGGAGGTAATATCTTGATACGGTTCAAGTGAATTTGATGTACTATAATACCATCCAAGAGTTCCATTGACTGTTCCCCCAACCGCATCGGGCGCATTAGTTTTATCTATTTTTGCACCTGAGCTATTTAAATAACGTCCAAAATTTCGGAAAGTATAAGGAGATGAGGACCCATTGACTGCAAACCCCTCTTTATATAAGAGTTCGCTATTATTAATTGGAGCGACTAGCGTGTTGCCAATTGTTTTCCCTTCAACTGAATATAAAGGTTCTACAGCCAGTACCATATTTGCTTCAATATTCCGGCTTTGAGACTGTATTATCCTACCCCTATCATCAAAAAACAGCTTGCTTTCGGAAATAACCTGTCCATTAGCATTAAACTTCTTTCCTAGAACCCAGTTCATATCTGCATTAGGGTTATTATTACCAGGGTCTATGGGCCCCGTAATATTAGGATCGACCTCTAGCAATACGCTAGCCCCTAGCTGAATTGTCGTCCCCGCATTCAGCGTAACGGACTGCCCGCTTCTAGCAACGAGGCTTTGGCCAGAAGATAATACATAGGTACTTTGGCCGACAGGCGGAAAAATGATCGGGTCCGCAGTTATGATTTGAGTTTGCCCCAGAGCCGCTCCAGAGTTGCAAAAAAAAGTTATATAGCATGCGATTGTACTCCACACAATCTTCAAGCATTTTTGTTGTTGTCTTCTCATGGTCCGCAATTGGTTTAATTTGGCAATCTACTAAAACTCTTTGTACTATAATTCAATTGACTTTCTGAGATCTTATAAGGAATTCTTCCAAACTGTTCTCTATATACTGCTTTAATTTGTCCCATTGCATTATATTCATAGCGAGTAAAAAGATTATTGCGATCGAGGCTATAACTCAATAGACCAGTGATTACATCATAAACTGAAGCAGAGCTTTCTGTATTTTTTGGTTGGAAACGGAAATCGTCAACATAGGTAGTTATTGTCCCATCATTTTTAGCGAATACCTTAACCGTTGCCCCTCCACTTAATGTAATATCAAAATTAATCAGTGTCCAATCTCCTGAAACTTTAGTACTCACGTTAGAGGCCCCAGATACTGACTTTTGAACACCATCGAGCTGATAGTAGAGTTTTACATTGCTTGCACCCCCATTGTTTACCCAAGCTGAGACCGTATATGTGCGGGCAGCAGTAAGTTCAGAGACCGGAACAGTATACTCAAAACCAGTCTGCCCCGATGCTATTTGGATACTCTGTTTTCCTGTATGGAAGATACCTGAAGTAATTGTACCCGATCCCTTTTGCACCTCGAATTTTTTATTATTACTAATATTTTCATCTTCTGCCCCACTAAAGACTAATTCTCCATAACGAGCAAAAGTTCCATTAAAAACAGGCTTTGTGTTATTATAACCATATCGAGTTGTTACGTAATTATTTTTATAATCCCTAATACTAATTACATGACTATATGGGTCAACTAAAATTGTCTCATTATTTCTCTTCCAAGAAATATTGGCGCTGGCCGGATTAGCAAAAGGAAAAGCAACAAAACTTGCAACAGCTGTCATATTATTGGCTGCTCCGGTGACCGGCATCCATTGATATGACGCAACCTGCCGCCATACGTTTCCATTATTGCTTGCAGTTCCATTTTGTACGATTATGTCACCATTCTCGTTTAACGCCGATATAGCATTACTCCATTGATCATAACTTGCCGAAACTAGATACTCTTGTGTTCCTGTTGCATTTAACCGATATATATTGCTTGCCGACAACTGTGTGAGCATATTTTTCTTAGTTGCATCAAGTTGGTTAGGTCCCATGGATGGATAATCAAAATATGCAGGAGTGTTTTTACTCAGAAAGCTGTTACCATATGAATCTGACGAGATAGTCTCTGTCACTGTTCCACTATAAAAGTCAAATGCATTAACCTTAGTAGAAGTCTTTGTATTGTGAATATAATCGTATTCAACTGTACCTAAATTAACTAATGGATAATCTTCTCTAGAGATCATGGTCCCATACGTCGACCAGGTATTATCAGAATTCAGAACTTTTTTTGCCTCTGAGAATCTTTCATTTAGTAAACCCTGATAACCAAATTTCTGTAACTTTGTTTTATAACCATCAAAAAAGTCACCAGTTATTCCATCATGAAGGTACTGCTTCACAATACGCGATATAAGTTTACCATTGGCATCATAAGTACAAATTGATTTTGGCTCACCCAAAAGTGCCATAAACTTCCGCAAAACAAAATTCTTTGTCGAGACACCGGAGCCAATATCACTAGCTATTAAGCTTTTATCAATTCTAATATCAGAGAACGTCATAAATTCTGTCACATTTTTCCCAGAAGGTAAACTGGAAACTCCATCAGGATAACTTACCTTTGTTGTCGTTTCCACTCGCGAATACATTATACCTGGGCCAGGAAGCTCTGAACTGAATTTAGTAGACGTATATAAACCTTCATTAAACAACGCATCATAATAATCTCGATCTGTTTGGGGAAATGAACTTGCATATCGGAATGGCACAAATCCCAATGGCTCGTAGATTGTACTTCCTGATGACACATTCCCATTCTCTTTTGTATATCTGAAGTCGGTAGAGACGCGAGTTCCATCCATAGTTTTTAACTTTATAGATCTAACACGAACTCCTGCTCCGCCCAGCGTATTATATTTTGACAGATTGGAAGGTAGATTATAACCGGTCATGCTCGTATTTCTATAATTTGCATCCCCTGTATGAAAAAACCATTGTTCGTCACTGGGATTCAATCTTACGTCGATATAGTTAATTCCTACTCCAGTTACTTCCAGTAAAAAATTAGCCATAACGTCCGTTACAGGGCTAAATGTTGAGTATATGGGATCCTTTTTCTCAGAAGACCTTACCATATGTCCACGAATCTCATCACCGATATTACAATAATCTCTACAATCCGGTATATTAGTATTTGAAAGCCTATAAATCCCGGTAGATATTTTACTGAAATAGTCAAACCAATAAGGTCTATTCATACCATAGGATGCTTTTTCGAAATCATGTCCTTCATATTCAATATTTAAAGTTGGTCCGGTAAAGGTTTTTATAGTCCTTAATGACCAGACGTCTACAGACTGTATAGATCGTTTTGTCGGCATTCTAGTGTAATTCGGCTCGAAACCAGAACTATAGTCCGACTTGAACATTCCCCAAAAATCATAGTAATCTTTTAGATAGGGAGGGTTTTTAGTCTTTCGAATATTTCTAGTCCCCAAATTACCACTATTTCCACCTTTAAGTTCATAGCTATACGTTCCCCCTGACTGCGTTATTTTATTGATATAACCACAATAAATAGGATTTACTTCATCTGTCTCTATCAGGTCACCAACCTGGTAAGCAAAGCTTACCCCTGTAATATTTCCGCTGGTTATGGTGCCCTGGGTTTTGCCTTGGTCTTCAGGCGCAAGGTTATACCCAAATTCCATGGGCGGAACAATCGCCTCACCTCCTGCTCCCCGTGTTTTTAATGACTTTAAAGTTAGCTTCCCCAATTTAATTGAGGGATTTCCAAAATCGAAACTTGTTGTACTTCCCTTGGCAAGCGAATAATCATAATTTAAGTCTAATACCCTTATGGAATTAGACTCTAGCAATGATCTTCCATAAGAATCGACATCATTCTTATCCATTATATTGTTGGGTAATTCACATTCCGAACAAACAACAGTACGTCCCGACGGTACCATTCCAGAACTACCGCCCTTATTTTGTGTCAAACTGGATGCAACCCCATTTTTTAATAGATAAATATGGCTAAGTCTAAGACTTTGATTTGAATTTATATTATAAACCCCAGTATTATTATAATCTTCTGATACATTATTCTGTGAGGACCAATTTTTATTAAATGATTCTTTTGAGGCACTTTTCCCGTCCGTTCTTATTTCTTTTTCAAATATTGCTGTATGTGACCTGGTTTTAATGGCATTTAAATAATAGACTTCTTTTTTGCCAAGAGATACTGCCTGAAAATTTTGATCAAAATTAACAACGTATCCATCAGTAGGACTTCTCCAAACAAACTCATCAGTCCATTTTCCATATTCGAAACTAACCCAATATCCATAATCAGCCTCGTCGAGAACTCCGATAGTCCCTCTATCTACATAATCAGGGCCCGTTATGGCAGTAAGATGCCAGATATAAGCATATCCAGCATTCTTTGTTTGCCTATTAAATCTGAGTCCATTTGTCTTTACCCTATTTTCTTGGTAAACCTCTTCCTCATAAGAATAGGCGGGTAAATTGTAATGGTACGTTACACCGCTTTCATTAGTTATCGCAAATCCTGTGATACCGTTATTTTGTGTTCCTGCTGCCAAAGTCCCTAAATGCTTTTTCCTATCCAATCCCAAGGCAACGGGATTTATGAACTTAACATTACTGTTTGGCGCAATTACATTGCCGCTTCCGTCAACTTTGAAATATTGAATAGATTTCGAACCAGAAAGCACTTGGTCAGTGGCATTATATCCACTTGACCAGTTGCTACCAGTTCCTGTGGCTGCAGCAAACGGAAGAGCACCAGAAGTAATAGTTGTGGCGTTAAGGGCAAAAGAGTTATTTGCCTGCTGCAAAGTATTGGAAAAATCGCCTACAAATCTAAAACCTAAACTATTAGATACTTTTGAATTGTTAGCATATTGAACTGTTGTCTTACTTATTCCGCCACCGTCTCTTTCAATCACATTCTGATTTGATACGGATCCTTGAAAAAGATAAGGTCGAATTAGCCCTCCTAATCCCTGCGCTGTAACCTCATAATTATCAAATGCCGGAAATGCACCACCCTGATATTTCTCAGGATTTGAAAAAAAGACAGAGTTATCATTGGGCATTTGATAACTATCATTGACCAGATCATTGCTGGTAAGTAATCCACTAAAAGATTTATTATTTAGAGCACCATAAATGTTACTCGATTCCGTTTCATCCGACCAATACCTAGTCCTTGTATTAGAATACCGTAGGAAGACCAAATTTAAGCCCTTTTTCTTAGTCTCAGTTTGTATTATCCCTTCCTTCCCGTTTGAAAGACTACTTGCAACAGATAGCCCTGTATATGAAAAACCACCTCCTGTCGATATATTAGCTCCTATAATTCCCTGAAAGCCTGATGCAGATACACCAATTGAATTGTTTTCGCCAACAGAGCCCATTATTCCCAATTGGCTTCCCCCAAATTCACCAAAGGCCATTCCTACTCCTGCTGTTAATGAAAACCCGCTGCTAAAAGGATTAGAGCCAATCCCCACACTCATACCTAATGGCGACCCTTTACCTCCCAACCCAAAAGTATAAGAGGCACTCCATCCGATGCCGACACCTAGATAGGTATCTTTTGCTACAGTAACATCCAAAGAAACATTTATCTTTGGAATTGTTACACCAACGGACGTCACGTTTGTTACTCCTCCAGCCCAGTAATCTCTACGACTCCCTTGGTAATTTGCCCAGTCATCTGGGAAACCATTAATGGACCTAGTAATTGAGCCTGGATTTAGGGTCCAACCTAGTCCTACCCAACTACTTTCCTGTTCTGGTGTAATTCCTGCGTGGTATGATAAGGACAATGGGTACCCTCCTTCAGGTCCTGGAACTTCCAGTAGGGGAGCATTGTATACAAAATCTCCCGTAACTTGATTCACCATCGTAGAAGTATCCACAGGCTCGAAACTTGTTGCATCGGGTGACGATGGTCCAGAAGTCAATGCCCAAACTGTAACTGGCCAGAAAGCCTGATAGAACATAGTAATCAGGCAAACCACTGCAAATATTTTTCTTTTTCTTTTCATTTCTTTATGATTATGAGGTTAATCATGTCTTTTTAGCTGAGTAGTCAAATTTTCCAGACGGTCCAATGCATTTTTTGTAAATGTGAATTCATAATCCGGACAATTTAACCCTATATCCTTCACTTTTATGATGAACTCTTTTCCATGGCTTATCTTTCTTTCATCTATTGAAATGACCACTTCTGTATTATTTGTCATCCCGTAGGTAGGAAAGTATTGATAACTCGAAATTTTTTCTTCTTTTCCATCGGACTTAACAGATAGATAATCTTCCATTTTGAATGATAACCTGTTTAATAGGACATAATAGGAATCCTGATCTGCAGTAGACAAAACATCTTTCCCCATTTTTTGATAGATCAATCGAAAAAAACGATGATTCAAATCAGTATTCTTATCTTTATTGAATGAAATAATTCTTTTAGGAAGATACGTGATGGACACCTTTGAGTTCTCATTAGAATAGCTATAGAGAACACCATTTTTCCCATTTTGGATATAAGAATAAAGCTCCTGTTCATTTCGTATCTTGGGTTGACAACTGATTAACGAAAAAAGAATAAGAGAAAAAACACAAATAACCAATACTTTCATGAAATATTTATTTAGATGCATTTAACTCTTTGATAATATCTTCTGTAATATCGGTACTTTCTTGGGCATACGCTATTGTACCAGCTGGATTCGCTATAAGTATCATACGGTAACCTTTTTGTTTCCCATAGTCTTTAAGGAAACTATTTATTGTTTTTACAACCCCAGAAAACTCCTCATTACGCTGCTTCTCTAATTTTTCTTTTACTACAGCCTGATATCGCTGGAGATCAGCCTGTTTTTCATTAATTATAAGCTCTTGCTTTCGCTTTGATATGGGGTCCAATTTGAGACCGTTTTTTTCATAGTCTTTTATTGCAATTTGGATTTCTTGCATAAGAGTATCAATATTTCCCTCATATTTTTTTGCTTCCTGCCCAAGTTTCATATTTATTTTAACCGCTTCTGAATACTCTTGGAATAATTTTGCGGTATCCACATAAACGATCTTGTCTTTCTCTTGAATTAAATTCCAGACACCAAGAGCCAGCCCTATGAGCACCAGCACATATAAGAGATAGTTATTAACTTTCATAAAATAATATTGATTCGGTTTATTGTCTTATAGGACTATGAAGAAACATAATCCATTGTTGTTTAAGTTGATTGGATATCTATCAGAAATAAAACTTATTCTTCTTTTTTTGTATTAATTGGCACAGGAGCTGCTAGAGATGCATTTTTTGTACGTTGCTTTTCAGCAATCAGTACTTTTAACTCTTCAATTGTCTTCTGCTGCTCTTTGATTGCTTCAACAAGATAAGGAATGATGTAATTGTAAGACATCGCTTTTACCCCTGAGCTATCTGCCGTCACAACTGCTTCAGGAATAATTTTTTCTACTTCTTGTGCCAAGAATCCAATTTGGTGATTGTTTCCGCTGCCATTAACAGAACGTTGAACCATCCCGTCTTTCCAATCATAGGAATACCCGTTCAATTGAAGTACTTTTCCCAGCGCGCTTTCTCCTTGAGCCGTAACAATGCGTTTAATATTGGTTTTTAAACGTTCGTCTGATACCTGGATATATGACCTTGCTTCCACATCAATATGTCCAGTACTAGTGAGATTATAAAACACCACCTTATTAACACTGTTTATCCTAGGATCAGTATTTTGCATATCAATATGTAATGCATTTGTGCCTGCACCATAATTCCCAAAAGAAGTAAATCGAATCTGTGGTTTACTAAACTGTAATGGAAAAGTAGGTGAAGCGGTACCAATCCCAATGTCATTAGAAGTTGACACGGCTATCTGACAATATACAGACTCCCCAGCTAACAAGAGACTCGCACTGATAATATAACCAAGTAGTTTATTCATATGTATTTATAATTAAAATGTTTCAAAAAGAAATAGACACATCAACAGCAGTAAAGGCCATAAACGTATCATTATCAGAAAAATCGATTAATTAATTTCTTGTGGTCTCTTATTTTTTCCTTGAAACAAAGTAATTCAAAATAACATTGGTGAATTGCACTAATAAAAAGCGAACTATAAATAAAATTGGTTAATAAAAGAACTTTCTTCTGACTTAGCATAAATGTAGAAAAAATCTAACAAAATAAAAAGTATATTTCGACTTTATTTTATTTTTAATTTCTAACAAAATTTTAAGGTATTTTAGACATATCTACATACTTTCAACTATAACCTTTTTTAAGTAAATTTACCAGAAATCGCTAATTAGAAAATTATGAAAAGATTTTTAGCCGCATTATTCTTATTTTCCGTAAGCTTTGTGGGCTGCTCAGAATTTATAGAATATCCTATGGAGAAAGAAAGTGTCGAACTATTGGCGCCGATGGACAGCCTTTCCACGCAGGACAGTGTCGTGAGCTTTTATTGGAAAAATCACCAGGACGCAGACAAATATCGGCTTCAAATTGCACGTCCAAACTTTGATTCTATTCAAAAAGTAATAGTAGACACGGTAACCACATTGGATCACCTTAATCTGACAGTAAGTCCAGGAAAATATACCTGGCGCGTGCGACCGGAAAATTCGGGAAGTGTAGGTCTTTTCAAACAACGCCAGATTACCATTTTGCCGAGCTTGAAATAAAAATGAAAAACAAAGCGATGACATATATATTGCTCTCCTTGGTCATTGGACTTTGGGGTTATATTATATATAAGATTTTTGCGGCCGTTTCTGATGATGATCAGGGCCCTCGGCAGGCACAAAAGAACTTTGTCCAAAATGTGAGCGACCTCAGTTTTTACAATCAAAAGAAAACAACAGCTTTGTTATTAAACTATCCCGATCCCATGTTAAAAAATATCGTTGCCGACACCGTCCCTTCAGCACCGGTAACGCCCGCCGTAAACAACTATGTCGCGCCACCGGTTCAGTCTTATCAGCCCGAACCGCAAATCAATGTGCGCTATATCGGGTTTATCGAAAATCTAAACGACAAGAAACCTACGGCCATCGTCGCCATCATGGACAAACAATATATGATGAATGTCGGCGATGAACAGAATGGGGTTAAATTGACAGCTATTAACCACGGACAGATTACCATCAAAGCCCACGGTAAAAACAAGACAATATTTAAAAATGACAACTAAAAAAATTCTGTATACGATCTTCTTCTTCATGATTTCTATCATCTGTCAGGCACAGGTTAAAGAACTCGCCATCTTTCGGAGATTCACGTTTTCGTCCAGTGATGGAAGCAAGACCATATGCTATGCCGACAACATCAAGATCAGTCCTAATAGTGACAAAACCTACGTCTGGTACGAAAGCAATCAGCTGCACCAAACTATGGGTGGCTATTCAGGTAAACTTCTCAATGGGCAGTTTACACATTATTTCCCCAACAAGAATCTTTCCGACCAGGGATTATATGTAAAAGGACTCAAACAGGGGGTATGGCGCCACTGGTATGCAAATGGTAACCTCAAAAGTGAATCCCAATGGATGGCGAACATCGAAGAAGGCCCCTTTGTACGTTACGATGAGCAGGGCAATTGGATCCAACGCGGCTATCTAAAAGAGGGTAAATTGCACGGTAGCATCGAGAACAAAACAAGCGATATCATTAGTTACCAGTATTTTGACCTGGGCAAAGAAATTTCCAAAGAAGCTTTCCAGAACAACAATATCTTTCGCAAGACGGGAAAACTAATCGGTGACCAGATCAATAAATGGTTTAAAAAGAAAGAGAATCAGCCCGAACCGGTAACTCCTAATTCCTAAAACTATGCTCAAGGCGGCAGCATTATATCTGGTGTTGGTCATTTCCCTTATCGTGTCGGTACTTTTGGGGAGTTTGATCTATCTTGCTTTCTTTTTTCGGGATCAGGATGCCCGTTTTAACCGTAAAGAACAGCTGAGACAGCAGGTTGATGCCGGATATAGTCTGGTTACCTCCACCAATTTTCCTTACGCGCTGGATACCGCACTGACCAATATCACCCAGCAGGGAGATTCGGTCTATCTCTCGAAATACGAATGGGGACTTTATGATATTGCCGTTGTCCGGACGCGTATGCTACGGGATTCCCTGATGAAAACGGCTCTATTAGGTGCAATCCCCTCCGACTCAACGGTACTGTATATCACGGATGAAGACCGACCAGTTTCAGTCAGTGGTGAAACAGTCATTAAAGGAACTGCGTTCATTCCAAAATCTGGAGTCAGACCATCGTATGTTGACGGCGAATACTTTAAAGGCAATGAGAAGATCGTCGAAGGGGAAAGCAAAGACAGCGACCGGCAGATGCAGGCACTGAACACCAAACGCCTGACAGCGCTGCAAGCCTTGCTCAAACAAGACAGTCTGAAGGGCGAGACGCTGCCCCTGGGTACCACAAATAAAAACCCTTTCCATCAGCGCACACTACGCTACTATCTACGTGCAGGCCAGGGACAGATCAGCGATAGTCTGATGGGTAATATTCAATTGCTATCGGACACCACAATTATCATTCCCGCTACCGCTTTTTTACAGGATATTTTGGTGATAGCGCCATGCATACGGATCGAAAAAGGATTTAAAGGCGCTGCGCAGTTCTTTGCCACCGACTCGTTGATATTGGAAGATAATGTTTCCCTCCAGTATCCATCGACCGCAGCAGTAATCGGCGCAGAAGGCAAAAGAACAAGCTTAAGAATAGGCAACAACTGCAATATCGCAGGAACTGTTCTCTTATACGAGCCCAAACGCTCCGATATGCCATCGGCAGCAAGCCTCGGAAAAGACTGCACTATTCAGGGAGACCTTATTGTATATGGTCTTCTAGACTATAGCAAAGGTCTACAGGTCATAGGGCGCACAGCTTGTTACCGATTTCTGTACAAAAGCCCTTCATCCATGTACGAGAATTTTTTGGTCAATATTAAATTTGACCGCAGCAAGCTATCCCCCCATTTCCTGAGTTCCTATTTACAGATAGCGGATCAAAAAAAACAGGTTAATAAACCTTTAAAGTGGTATAGCTATGGGGGATAAAATTATTCGGCTCAAAGCCTCCACCCTGGTGGAAACACTTGTATCCATGGTCATTATCTTGATCGTATTTGGAATCGGCATGCTTATTTTTGTCAACCTGACCAAAGCCTCCAGAAGTGAAACACGAAAGAGCACAACTGAGCAGATGATGCTTTGGAGCCGTCAGTTAGAGACAACCGGATTTGATGGCAACACTATGGGAGAAAGCCTGAAGGATAGTATCAAATTAAGCTACCAGCTCAAGGAAACCGAAGGGTATCCCGACCGCCTGCGCCTGGCCGTTTATGCAATCTCCGAGGAAGGCAAAGTAACAGATAGTCTAGTACGCTATATTGAGAATAAAGCAGAGGAAAGGGATCAGCAATGAGCAAACAAAAATTAAAGGCTTTTACCCTCATGGAACTCACCATTGCCATGCTGATTTCAGCCATCAGTATCGGTATGGCTTTCTATATGTTTCAATATTTTCAACAGCTCTTTCTACGACAGCAAAAGCAACGACAGGAGCGTTTCTCCTACAGTCTCTTCAAACATCTGTTGGAACAGGACATCAATAAATCGCTTTGGTTAAAAACAAGCGAAAATGGTCTGATCTGCGAAAATGAGTCCGGAAATATCAGTTATGAGTTTGCACCTAAATTCATTGTGAGAAATCAAAATATCGTAGAAAAAGATACTTTTTTGATCCAAACTGTCAACCTGGATATGACGCCAAGGATACAGCATCTTCCATCGGAAGAACTGACAGATCATATTAACCTAAATATCCGGTTTGAAAATAAAGAACACAGGTTTGATTACCATAAGATCTATTCGGCTCAGCAGCTTTTACAGCTTGAATCGGGGATCACTAATTAATGTATTTCGTCTATGCCTTCAATTGATATCTCAAAATATAAGAAAAAGCCCGAACAGCCAACTTCCCCTAAGAAAAAAGAAGGATCTGGCGATATTTTGGCCTTTCTGAACAAAGACATCAGCTTTGGAAACGGCCAGCTTCCCGACAAGAAAAAAGAAGAATTCTATGTCGAATTCAGTACCCTACTCTTATCGGGTGTTGACCTCAAGACTGCATTTGATCTTGTTCTTTTGGATCAGAAAAACAGCAAGGACAATAAGTTGTTTCAGGAAATCAAGAGCAACGTCCTTGTGGGCGATAGTCTATCAGATGCCATCCATAAAAGCGGAAAATTCAGCAATTACGAGTTTTTCAGTTTACGGATTGGGGAAGAGACTGGAAAACTTGGCGAGGTCATGAAAGAATTGGCCTCTTTCTATAAAAGCAAGATTGGGCAGCGTCGCAAGATTATTTCAGCACTCACCTATCCCGTCATTGTGTTAAGCACATCGATGGGCGCAGTACTATTTATGCTTAAGTTTGTGGTACCGATGTTTTCCGATATTTTCAAACGTTTCGGCGGCGAGCTACCGGCCATTACAGCGTTTATTTTAAAAGTCTCCCAATTTATGGACCGCACGTTCTGGTGGGGTGTATTAGTCCTTATCGGTCTTATTGTATTTATCCGTTTCAACCAAAAGCAGCTGTGGTGGCGCAAGTGGTCTTCCAGGATTATGTTGCGACTTCCATTATTTGGCGATATTATCCGCAAGGTCCATTTGGCGCGTTTCGCGAATACCATGCGTCTATTGGTCAGCACCAATACGCCACTGTTGCAGTCTATCCAGTTGGTTCAGCAAATGACCGATTTTTATCCGATAGCACATTCCTTGGAGGGAGCCGAGAAGGAAATTTTACAGGGAGAATCCTTACACGCCGCACTTTCCAAATATCCTTTTTACCCAGCCAAAACGGTACAATTGATCCGTGTTGGTGAGGAGGTGAACCGATTGGATTTTTTCTTTGAAAAGATAGCAACCCAGCTGACGGAAGAAGTCGAATACAAGACCTCAACACTTTCCAGTCTGCTTGAACCTTTTATTATTATCTTCTTGGGGTTGGTCGTTGGCCTGATTCTGATCGCCATGTACTTGCCGATGTTCCAAATGAGCAATAGTTTTTAACAAAATTAAATGAATATTAATTAGCGTAGAGTAGGGGATTTAATGTTTACCTCGGCAGCCCGCTGACATCTAGTATTAAACATTTCACTGTCAGGTTTTCGGTCTTTATCGCTTATTCTTTATTGTCCAGAACTGTTACTATTGCGCATTTAGCTAAGAATATGCCCAATATTTCTACTTTTCCAACTTCACCTTAAATCCCACTTCACCTTCAATTACTTTACGTTCATTTGCCGATACTCTCCTGTTGTCAAACTTTAAGGTCACCGTGCTCAGATAGCCCAGTGTATTGATCTTTTCTAGTTCGGCAACGGATGCAACTATAGACCGATAGTCTCCCTTTAGCGTTAAGCTCTTGGATTTGACAGCAGTGCTATCTACTTGCATCGCATTATTCTTAGGGAGATTATTGAAATAGACCTGAATACGCGGCGAATTAATTGCACGGCTAGCTTCCGAAAGGAAATTATCGTTCCAGGTTGCCGAGTCACTTTGATAAACTTTACTCAGGCTATCCAGTACTTTGCTCTTTCGCGTGAAATCATACTGTGTACTGTTGCTGATATCGTTACCAATCAACCCATTCAAACGTGTATTTTCACGATAGGCCAGATAGGTCTTTTGGAATGCCAAAAACCAGGCAAGCACCAGGAGAACCCCAGCACCCGCAAACAGCAGCTTGTTGCGTTTTTTATAGTCAATTTCCTTCCACTTTATCATTGTAGTTTATCTTTATGGTAAAGGCATCCATCGTTTCATCCAGTTGCTTGTTGCCATATTCCTCGATACTGACCTTTGCGATCCAGGGATTATTCTTGAGTTCACGCAGCCATAGATTGAGCATTTCCAAAGTTGGACTATTCCCTTTGATTATAATCTGGTCAGCCTGTTGGATCACTGTATTCCCCAGTCCTTTTGATTGCGGATTGACCTGGATCTGTGCCAGGCTGATCTGCGTAAACTGCCGGATGGAATAACCGATCTGATCCAGCAGCCAGGCTTTGGAAACACCACCATTCCATCCCAGTTCAGTCAAAAGCTGTTCATTGCTCTTTATTTCCCCTTCTAACTTTCCTAAATCCTGCACCGTGCTCTGTTGACTACTTACCCGGTCTCCCAAGGCCATATTTTCCTGATAATAATGACTAAATAAGAACGTGTTCACCAACAGCAAAAGAAAAAAAACAGCAACTAGAATCAGCAGATTTACGTTGAACTTTTGTTTTTCGAGCCAGCTTTGACGCTGTTCTTCCACTTCGGGAATAAGCAGCCCATACTCCGGGACATAATCGGCCATCAAAGCTGAAAAAGCAATTGCATAAGCGGTCACATACTGCGGTTTAATCGGATGGTCGCCAATCTTTAAGGCAAATCGGCTCTCGAACTCCTGGCCATACCGATATTCTTGCCATTGTTTGTTTTCAGCACCGATCCGTATGGAATGTCCGTCAAAAGTGTAGGCATCACCGTAACTATTGATCTGACCAAGTATTGCGTCGAGCACAAAAGGACCGATAAACACTTTGATAACCTGATATCCGTTGACTGCAAATCTGTCGATCATCTCCACAATATAATCCTTTCGCACAAAAGCCACCCATTGCTTTGATTCCCCTTGCAACTGCCCATGATAAAAACGATCCGCATCATAGCTGGGGAATATAGACTTCAACCGCTCCTCATCCAGATCCATAGGTGTAGTCTCTTTGATAAGGATCTGTCTCGAATCAAGGTGAAGTGCAACAGGTGTATCTTTGTACTTATTGTTTGTGATAAGTTCCCAGTCGTCTACCTCCCAGGTATCTTCAATTTCCAGCTGGTCTTTTTCCAACTTGACCTTGCAACAACGAATGGAAAGACCGGCAGAATCCTGTCGAAGCGAAATGCCAACGCAAGTATTTAATCGATATTTTTCCTTGATCCTGTTCAACATTGACTAATACAATATCGTTGGTTTAATAAAGACGACTGATACAACCTTCTGTGTGGTTTTCTCCCGGCTGCTAAATAGCCATTTCAAAATAGGAATACGGGATAAAAGTGGTAACCCTCTCCCACTATTACTATTTTCAGTACGCTCAATTCCACCTAATACAATCATATCTTCGTTACGGGCACGAATAATTGACTCAAATTTACTGTTGGATGTTGGCGGTGGTTGATTATCTTTTGGTGTTCCAATAAAGTCAGAAATATTTACTTTAATCTTCATGGTAATCTGATCATCCCCCGAAACAACCGGCGTTATGTCGATGGCCAGATCCGCATCAACCTTGTTAAATTGAGAGGTAAAGACATTTGTATTTGTTAATCCGGGAAATACGTTTTGTGTTTTGATTTCATAGTACCGTGTACTGCCTATACTTAATGTCGCTTTATGCCCATTTAGGGTTGAAAGTTTAGGTACAGATCTAATTTCTACGTTTTTATTCTCCTCCAAGGCCTGTAAACGCACATAAAAATTAGGAGTTACACGCCCGAGATTAAAGGAATTGTTCTTTCCGAGCTGTGAAAGAAAACGGTTAATAGAGCCGGATCCAAAGGTAAAACCATCGGAAAGGCTTCCCCCCACTTTAGGAGAAATGGAGTCGACCCCCATTTTGATTCCTGTCTTAATGGTGTTTCCTTTCTGTATATCTAGCATAGTCACTTCAATCAATACCATCGGCACCAATTTATCCAGCTGCTTCACATAAGTTTCAATTTCACGGATCTGTGGTCCCGATCCCGAAAGCAGCAACATATTCTGCTCCTTAAATTCTTTGATCTCAACGTCTTTCCGCCAATCCATCGGAATCATCATCATAATGGTATCGATCGAACGGTGCTGCAACTGTACAATTCTATTATCTCGTAACCCTTCATTGCGACGATTACCGATCAGATAAGTATTGTTATCCATCCGGAAGGTATACGGTGTTCCCTGAAAAATAGAGGTCAGGAACTGGTCAAAAGAAATATCCTTTACATTGGTCGTAATATTTCCGTCAATCTGGCTATAGATAAAATAATTGACATTGGCTTCTTCTGAAGCACGCTTGATCAATTCGATAATTGGTGTATTGGTTGCCTGTATCGTGAAACGCTTTCCGCCGCCGGCTTCCGTTTTTCCATAAAGGGCATAGTTACCTGGCTGACCGCCACTCATGCCCGGATTCATTCCACTGGCTCCATTTACGGGATTACTTGCATTGTCTGGTCTAAAGCGCACATCCGTCTGCCGGTCATCATTGATAAACAATTCCTCTCCGGGGATCAAGGACTCAAATACATACACATTGTCATTGGTCTTGCGGTATTTCAACCCATTCACATACGCCAATTTTTCCAATGCTGTTTCAAATGGCGCCTCAGCCATAAATCCCGTCACGGTCTTCTGGAGCAAGGGTGTGGGCACGATTAAATTTTTACCCGATAGTGAACTGATTTTTTGAGCCACTTTGCCTAAGGGATCATTCTGCAGTTCATAGCCTAGTCCATCGCTTGATGTATTGTACTGTACCTTGATATCCTTTTCAATTTGAACAGGCCCGGGCTCCGGTAATTTTTTGATCGTCATAATCGAACCGATCACATCGATATCCAGACCATACGTTTTCGCTAGAAATAGCAGTACGTTTTTAGCGGTTTCGCCTGTAAAGTTATTGACGATGGAAAAACTCAACGTAGGGTCCACATTGATATTCAAGTCATTGGACTGCGCGAGAGCCCGTAGAAATTCCTGCGCCGTAACGCCCGAAACGGAAAGTTTCACCTTCTTTTGTAATCCAGGTACCGTTCCCGCCAAAGCTTCCAGCCGTTGTTCTACGCGTGCATAGTTTTCTGTCGCATTTTGAGCAAAAGTTCTGATGCTAAAAGACAGTAATAGCAATAAGGTTAAATATAATGTTCTCAAACTCATCATCAATAATTGAATAGTAATGGATAGATTTCCTCTATCGTTGTTTCCCCGGCAGCGAAAAGCTCAAATGCATTTTCGCCAAGTGTTTTTATTTTTCGTTCCTTCAGTTGCTCGTCCACCCGCATATTCCCTTTTTTGATCTCGTCCACCAGCCCATGATCCATCGGAATAATCTCATAGACCGCTTTTCGCCCTTTAAAACCTGTAAAATAACAAGATGCGCAACCCACGGCAACTGCATGCCTATGCACCGTAAAATAAGGTTTAAATTGTCTGGGGTATAGATCGGCTGTCAGCTCCTCCTCCCGTTTACAATTGGGACAAAGCGTACGCACCAAACGCTGAGCTACGGAAGTATTTAGGGTATTGGCAATCAAAAAATTGGGAATCCCCATATCGATCAAACGCGATACCGTTCCCCATGCAGAATTCGTGTGGATGGTGGACAATACCAAGTGTCCCGTTAGCGCCGCCCGTATGGCCATATTGGCGGTATCGGGATCACGGATCTCCCCCACCATAATAATATCCGGATCCTGACGCAAGAACGTACGCAGTGCAGCAGCAAAGCTCAGCCCGATATTTTCCTTGAGCTGTACCTGGTTGATACCCTCCAACGTATACTCGATAGGGTCTTCTATGGTCAGAATATTATTTGTGGTCTTATTTAAGTGTTTTAGTGTAGCATATAAGGTAGTTGTCTTACCCGAACCAGTAGGTCCGCTGATCAGCAAAATACCATTGGGCTTTTTCACTCCGTGGAGGTAATTTTCATAATCCTCCGGAGACATCCCCAATTTATCCAGTTGGATATTGGTGGCATTATTGTTCAGCAGACGCAGCACGACCTTTTCCCCGTGAAGAGTGGGTAGCACCGATACACGGATATCAAACTGATCCTGATTACGTCTGTAATGGATACGCCCATCCTGTGGCAGGCGTTTTTCGGCAATATCCAGATTGGACATGATCTTGATCTTATTGATCAAAGCCGGATAATCCTCTCTTTTCAGCACATACCGTTCCACCATCATTCCATCGATACGCACCCGTACTCGGCAGCGGTTTTCATAGGTCTCTATATGAATATCACTGCTTTTAAGCTGTTTTGCTTCGTAGATCAAATTATCAAGAAAATCTGCATTAAAGACCAAGTTTTTGACAGCTTCATTTCCTTCCGACTGTTTTTCGCCAAAGTAATGTTTATTGAGCCATTCTTCGATCTGGGCCGATGAAGTAATCTCCAGGATAATATGCTCATCAAAGAGAATAGCCAACTCATTCTCCAGTCCGGAAAGGTCAGTTGACCGATCTGTGTAAAAATGAATTTCCTTACTATTCCGGTCAAATGGAATAATACGGTAGTGCCATGCGATATCCCGGGAAATTGCATGCAGTATTTCTGTTGAAAAATGATAAGCTGTCCCCACAATGCTTCTTTGTTAATAATTCGGTATACTTTTCTATACTATGACATAAATGATAGACCGATCACAGTCCAATCAATCCAATTCATCCGTTCGGCGATAAAATACCCTAAAAAAAGTAATGCCTGGCAACCTGCCAGTGGAATACCCTTTTGCGGATCCCGCCAATTTTTGTTGACCATAGCAACCAACAATGCGGTGATCAAACTGACGATGTGGAAAAGAAAAAAGTTCAGAAAGGGCATATACAACAATATGCAGAGCAAAAATGCGATATCCCCCCAGCCCAGCTTTCGATCCATGATCCGTCCCCACCATCCTTCTTTGAGCCGGAAATAGATCAGAATGGCCCCCATCTGAAAAGTCAAAAAAAAGATATTGGCCAAGATATCCGGATAAGAGTCCTGCCAATAATTTTCTGTCAACTTAAGTCCCAAAAGTAGTATGGCTAATAAAAGAAAGAGAACAATGCTTACAGCGCGCTGTTTAAAATCCTGATAAGCTATACCGATTAAAAGAACAGCAATGGATATGGTCCACCACATGTTAATCTGCGGTAACCTCTTTTAGGTTTTTATCTTGGTCTATTTCCCACACATTGAACTTGCCGTCGCCATTGAAATCCACTACGGCAGTTGCTCTACCTAGAAAGGTGTTCTGATCAGCGCGTACAATTTCGATCCGATAATTGGCTTTTCCGTCTTTATCGTCAGTACTTAATTTTTCCTGTACAAAACCGATTTCATCCAGGTTGCCACTGTATTTGGACTTTTCGAAAAAATAATTTTTCTCCAGGGTCTGCAAATGCTGAAGCTGTACCTTAGCTTCGGTGCTTTTGGCTTTGGTAATCAATGGCATCAGATTCGGTAACGCCAACAGCACTAAGATACCGATAATCACCATAACCACAAGGATTTCCGTAAGACTATAGGCCTTTAATCGCTTTTTGTAAAATCTTTTCATAATTCGATCTCATCTATATTTATTTAGGCATTACTAATATAAAAGTTTTTACCTAGCTCTCCTAATTTTTAATTCTTGGTCCTAATAGCCGTATTATTCCCATTAATAGAAATATCAAATATGTAGCATTTATCATATCGCGACAGAAAAGTACAATCGAAAATTTATTTTTTCATCTTTTTACAAAGTGACAAGAATTAAAAATCTATTCTGTATATTTTCCTTCTAAACACTGTCTTGAAAAAACAAAATTAACCACATCATTAAATTGGAATTTATTTTTGAAAATTAAAAAATAAGTTTTAATTTCAAATACCGATTATTAATTTACGTTGCATAACCTTAATTTGCCGTATAGCCATATTCGAAATCCCTGAGTGGAATTTCTTGCTATTAACCTAACATTTCCTTGTATTTATTAACTTATCCTTTGAATAATATGAAAAGAATTATTCTCTTTTTGCTGTATTTTTGGCAATTTAATGTGATCTATTGCCAAAGTACCGCTTCTCCGAACGTGGAGAAATTAATTGAACGAGGTATAGTCCCTGTCTCCAGTTTTACCGGACAGGCGAATGTTCAGATCCCATTGTATACTACTTCTTATAGGGATCTTTCAGTTCCGATTGTGCTTAGTTACGACACAAAAGGGAATAAAGTCAAGCAGCATCCCGGATTTTCGGGTCTTGGATGGAGTTTAAGTACCGGAGGCGGAGCTATATATCGTAAAGTGGTAGCGGAAAAAGATGAAATCTACCGAACCGTCAATGGAGTAACTTATACCCATGACATCGGCTATTATTATACCGGAGGAAGAGTTGCCGACACCTATAATGATATCAATACTGTCAAGAAGTTCGCAAGGGACGGTACTAATTTACCCATCAGTGATTATGCCTACGACGGATCGCCCGATGAGTTTTATTTTAATTTTAATGGTTATTCAGGCATATTTTATATTACCCGGCAGAATTCAACGAGCCCTCCGGTATTACGTTTTTTATGTGATGGGGAATATACGCTCAAAGGTGAGATCATAGAAATCAAAGATAATGTCCAGTTTGCCGATTCTCCAAATCAAACCGGAGGTATGTACACCCAGACCAGCCTGCGTTGCATTTACGGGATTAAGATAACCGATGATAAGGGCTATCAATATATCTTTGGCAACACGGTAAATAATATTGAGTTTACAAACTCGGGTATACTAGGCTATAGTCAGGATAATACAGCAACAGCCTGGTATTTAAGCAAAGTTACTTCGCCTAATGGTTATAGCATCGACTTCGAATATGAACGTAAAGGCCGCCTGATTGTCCCAGATACATTCAGGGACCTTACGATAAAAAGCGGTTCTTACAATTTTAAGAATTATGCCCATTTTTTACTTGTTTTTTCGGTAAGCTGGGGTTCTGGGGGATATCAGTATTACGGAAGTACCCAAAAAAGCACGTATTCATTTATCTATCCAAGCTATCTGAAGTCCATTAAAACGCCGCTGCAGGAAGTGACATTTCATTATAGTCCGAGCAATGAAATGGCCTATAATATGTCAGGGTATGAACAACCTACAATAGGCCAGTTATTATATGCAACACAATCCCCGGATCCAAATGGCGGGAGGAGCTATTGGCAGAAGCTGGATGAAATACGTATCGGCAGGACCAATAAGACTATCCGTTTCAGATATAGGGAACAAAGCAATACAAGATTGCGCTTAGATGAAATCCTCCTGGGAGTTGGAACCGGTACTTCTTTTCTAAAAGATCAGGAATATAGGTTTACCTATAACGAACAGCTGTTACCAGCTTATGAGTCAAGAGCGACTGATCATTGGGGATATTTTAATGGGAATGAATATGCCTATAGTTCCAATTATTATGACAGTCGCCAGCCTAATGGCAGCTATTTACAGGCAGAGATGCTCAAAAAAATCCAATATCCTGAAGGAGGCATCACCATGTTCGAATACGAGCCCCATACTTACAGTAAGGTTGCGTTCCAGTATCCGTTTACTGTACGTGATACGACATCAAACCTGATTGCCGGTGGTTTACGTATAAAAAGCATAACGTCAAGCCCCGAAGATGGAACTGCTACCCGAAAAACAGAATATTTTTACTCCAGAAACTATATCACTTCCGGAGCGGTCTCTTCCGGCGTACTTGCTGGAAATCCCCGGTATTCAAATTCCGGTAGTAGGTTTTCCTCCTTTAAGTCCGGTGATTTCTGGTCAGGAAGTTCAGGTTCGGTTCAGGCGTATTATCAGCACGGAATGGACCGAAACTTTTTCCCATTGGGATTGACCAAGGGCGCACACATTACTTATTCGGAAGTCACGGAAAAAACAATCGGGAATGGTTACATAACAAGAATCTACTCCAACCACGACAATGGTTATATGGATGGAGCTCCAATATTGATGCATTCCAATTTCAGCAGTGAACAGTTTGAAGACCCATTTATCTCTTTTCAGGCTTATCGGGGGTTGGAACTTAGCCAAAAGATCTATAACAATTCCAAAGTACTGCAGAAAGAAACTGTTAACACCTATAATATCGCTACTTTGAACACCTACGGCGTACCATTCATCCAACTTGCTGTAGAAGGGGATGTTGATGGCAGGAGGGCCTCTTCGGGAGTTTATCCTACTGTTACCCCTTCCCTAAAATCTTCTATTGTCAAAGAGCTCAGAGATGGCAATATGATCGAAACAAGCAATACGGAGGCGTCTAATTTCACTGCCTTTCATGGAGATCAGGATATCTCTATCAACCGACCAAGCAATGTTAGTTATTACGAGGTTAATAATGCGCCTGGCAATAATATTGGTCGCACGATGGGTTATAGTTTTCCATTTAGTTTTCCAAAAAGTGTGATCACCGTACGTGAACATACATACAGGACAATGAAGACCAGAAATATGCTTGCCTATCCTGTTGTAACTGCAATTAATAAAGCAAGATATATGAATAATGCATATAATTATACCCCTGTCAGCCAAGATATCATTGATTATGGAACATATGATAATATTATTGCACCTTCACGAATCTATCGGATGAGCTTTGATAGCAAAACAACAAACTATCTTCAACCTGATATTTTGGCATCATACTATAATAATGGTGGCACAGCATTTTGGAAGGAATACCTCCGAGTGGATTCCCGGGCAGTTCTTCTTAAGGAATTTACGAAATATGATATCTACGGGAATCCCCAGGAAGTCAAGGAAAATGGCAAACCCCAGCAGGCCTATTTATGGGGCTATTGTGGGCAGTACCTTCTAGCCGAAATAGATAACGCCAGCTACGATGAGATTTTTGGAATTTTGGGACAGCCGACAATAGATGCGCTCAATTCGCCGACAGTCTCCGAAACAACTATTGACAATGCGATAAAGTTGCTCAGGAACAGCGCTTCCCTAAAAAAAGCACAGATCACGTCCTATATCTATTTACCATTCATTGGGATGAAAAGCAAAACAGATTCCAGAGGTATAACAGAGTCTTATGAATATGACGTCTTCAATAGGCTGATAGCAGTAAAGAACCATAATGGGGATATTATCCGGACATATTGCTACAATCTAAATGGGAAGCTATATGACTGCGATGGGAATAGGCGTCTTCCAGAAAATGCTTACGTTGTTAATCTGGCCTATAAATCATTTATGGATGGTTCGGGTGAACTCTTATGTCAATCGACCGATAAAAAAAGGTATTATTTTATTAATACCGGCAATGAGGTGAGCCCGGGAATAGAAGTGGGAACCGTACTCTTCACAATCGAAGGTAACTATGCTCCTCCGGGTTATTATTCCAGAGGATCTGCTATTGCTTACATAGGCGGATCCGATGGGAAGGTAACCGCTATATATCAGTGTAGTGATCAATGGGGGGTAATAGAAGGGTAAATCACCAATTATTCTTGAAATCAAACTCGTTATGAAAAAAACACTTAAAAACATATTCCTGACTCTTTTTATCCTAAAGGCAGGAACTATATATGGACAGATTGTTGACAGTTCGGAAATTTATGCAAGGGGAGCATCGCCAAAATCAAGAACCATGGCCAGCATAATGGCCCTTCCCTCACTTCCAGCTATCAATTATACAATTCCCGGCACACTGATGGTCGGCCAACCGATAAACTATCTACCGACAAACAGTGGTGGAGCTGTATATTCCGATGGAGACGTTACCTTACTGGCCGGGGGCAATACTTCTGGCTACGTAGATGCAATTGGTGCAGCTGCCCGTTTTCAGGGACTCGCGGGAATGGTCATCGGTTCATCAGGCTTAATTTATATAAGTGACGCAGGTAACCATACCATACGCTCCTATGATCCAGATAGCAGGGAAGTAAAGAGTTTCGTAGGTTCAACTTCATCGGTTAGCGGTTGGCAGGACGGTACGGGGTCAGCTGCCCGGTTCTATAAACCTGTCTCCATATGCAAAGATGTTTCAGGAAACCTATATGTTAGTGACCGCGGTAATAATATGGTACGCAAAATTACGCCGTCAGGAGCTGTTACTACGCTGGCAGGTTCTACAACAGCGGGATACACGGATGCTACAGGTTCATCCGCAAGGTTCAGTGAACCTTGGGGAATAACTGTGGACGGAGCCGGCAACATTTATGTAACGGACGAAAAATAATCTTCGCGTACGGAAAATCACACCTTCTGGCGTGGTAACAACGTTAGCTGGATCGGGGTCTGCAAGCAGCGTTAATGGCACGGGGACAGCGGCCAGTTTTTACGGGATGAAAGGAATTGCAGCAGATGCTTCCGGAAATTTATATGTCTCTGAATACAATGGCTGTAAGATCCGAAAGATCACACCTGCAGGAGTTGTAACTACATTTGCCGGATCTGGATCGGCAGGTAATGTTAACGGTACAGGAACCGGTGCCAGTTTTTATTTCCCCATGGCTATTACTGTGGATGGATCGGGAAATGTGTATGTGACCCAATTGGACAACCGCGTCCGCAAGATCACGCCCTCCGGTGTAGTCACAACAATCGCAGGAACAGGGAGTAGCGGCAGCGATAATGGAAGTCCAATGTCCGCTACTTTCTCCAGCTTAAACGGAATCTTCGCACTTTCTGTGGATAACCTTTACCTAGGGGATTCCGGAAACTATCAGATGCGCTGGGTTGGGAATGGCAACGGTTACAGCATCACCCCGGCATTGCCAGCAGGAATGGCATTTAATAAGTCAACAGGGGTGATATCAGGTACGCCAACAGGCGCAAAAGCATTGACCAGTTACACCATTACAGCCTACAATGCCGCTGGAAGTTCAACCAAAACGGTGAGTTTCGCAGTAGCCTCCAGTATAACCAACAATGACATCGGAAGTTTTGGAAAAAATAACATCGTCACCAGGACCGTTCGGAAAGCAGGATACAAAACAGCTTCATCTCTTTTGGGTAAACCGGTGGACAGTGCAAATGTCTCCATAGACTATGTTGATGGCCTAGGCAGAACAGTGCAGAATGTCAGATGGCAGGCCAGTCCGTCAAAGAATGATATCGTACAGCATCTGGAATATGATAATAATGGCCGAGATAGTATCAAGTATCTCCCACATGTTAAAAATGGAGCTAATAACGGTAGTTTTAATGGAGCTGCCAAGGTGGATCAGTTAGCATACTATTCGGCCGGGAATACTTGGGATGCAGCTGTGGTGAAAACGGATAACCCATATTCGGCTACAAAATTCGACAACAGTCCGCTGAACCGTATAACTGAACAGGGAGCATACGGACAGGCATGGCAGTTTACCTCGAATCGGTCAACGGTTGGTACAACGAGTGAATCAGGCCATACATTGGTTTCTGAGTATGGGACCAATGTGGCCGGGGATATTCGAAAATGGACAATAAATGCAGACAATATCAGCGCAGATGGCAGTGCATATTATGCAGCAAAAAAACTCTATAAAACTGTCTCAAAAAGTGAGAACTGGATAGCTGACAGTGCAAAGGCCGGAACAATAGAGGAATACATTGACATATTTGAAAATAGACTTGTTCTTAAAAGGGTTTGGTTGACCAAGACAAAAGCACTGAATACCTATTACGTCTATGATGACTATGGCAATTTAAGATATGTTGTTCCACCGGGGTATAGCTCTTCTACATTAAAAGAAACCAATGATAATGATTTCAATGAACTCATATACGCATATAAATATGATGAAAGGCTCAGGATAACCGAAAAGAAGATCCCGGGAAAGGGTTGGGAATATTTTGTCTACAACAAAAATGACCAGCCTATATTGACCCAGGATTCTGTGCAGCGTTCCGTGGGAAAATGGAGCTATACAAAATATGATGCCTTCGGTCGTATCGCTTCGACCGGTATCTATACAAATACCCTTGCAGATCAGAAAACCCGGGCTCAGGTACAGGCAATTGCTGACGGAATATCAGCTATCTGGGAAATCCGTACCGGAACTACTTATAGTAATAATGCATTCCCAAATACAGCCTTACAATTGTCGGAGTTAACAGTGAACTATTATGATGACTACAGTTTCAAGACGACCGCCGTTCTCTCTGCGACTTCTGGTCTAGACAGTACCTGGATGGTGAATGGACTATTAACAGGGACAAAAATAGCGAAAGATGACGGCTCATCGCCTTTATTATCCGTAAACTATTATAATAAATTTGGCGATGTTGTGGAAATCGTTTCCGACAATCATCTTGGAGGGGTGGACAGAGTAACCAATAGCTATAATTTTACGGGAGATCTACTAACGAGCAAAAGACAGCATAGGATCAGTGGTTCTACGGATTTGACAACACTCTTGACCACAAATGAATATGACCATGTTGGGCGATTGACACAGACAAAGAAGAGGGTCAATAGCCAGACCGAATTTATCCAGAGCCGACTCGCTTATAATGACATTGGACAGCTGAAAACCAAGTCACTTCATAGTGAAAACAGCGGAAGCAACTTTTTGACAAGTATCGCCTATCAGTACAATGAACGAGGTTGGATGACCAAGACAAGTTCTCCCCAGTTTACCTCCCAGCTGAACTATAATAAAAACGGCACAACTGTATTAGCAAACGCGCAGTATAACGGCAATATAGCCCAGCAGCTATGGGGATATGCAGCTACAACAAGTAATACTTTTACCTATGGTTATGATGCATTGAATAGGTTGAAGAACGGGGTGAGTACTGGAACTGTGATGAGTGAAGTCTTGACCTATGATGACATGGGCAATATCAAAACCCTGATTCGTGATAGTGGTACTACAATCAGCTATAATTACAGCAATAATAACAAGAGCAATCGGCTTGCAAGCCTTTCAGGAGGATTGACGGGGACATTTGCATATGATGGAAATGGTAACGCGACCAAAGACCGTACAGGGATGACATTGGGCTACAATTACCTGAGCCTGCCAAAAACAGCAGTTGGAGGTGGTAAAAGCATTTCTTATATCTATGATGCGACGGGAAGTAAGTTGAACAGGACGTCAACTGTTGGCGGAACAACCACGCAGCAAGACTATTTAGGTGGTATTGAATATAGTAGAACTGGATCCGCCAGTCCCGTTATTGAGCGTATTGCTACAGAGGACGGTTTTTTGTTGAACAGCTCTGGCAGCTATAGTTATTATTACAATCTGACCGATCATTTGGGTAATGTCCGTATAGTGCTGAAGAAAGATGGCACAGCTACAGCCCCATTAGCAACGGTGATGCAGAAACAGGATTATTATCCATTTGGCAAGACGAAATCCATTGCAACAAGTATTGATAATAAGTATCTTTACAATAGTAAAGAAATACAGAAAGATCTGAATCTAGGCACACATAATTTGGGTAGTAGTTATGTGCTGGAAGGTCAATATGACTACGGGGCGAGGTTTTATGACGCGGAGATAGGCAGGTGGAATGTGGTGGATCCGCTGGCCGATATATTCGAAGATTTTTCTCCGTACAACTATGGCATAAACAATCCGATATTGATGGATGATCCAACTGGAATGGCTGCTGATACGGTTATTAGAGCTAGAGTACGGGGTCCACAGGTTTTAGTATTTAGAAATGCACCTAAAAGAGGCCCTGTTCGGGGGTTCTGGGCGGGAGTTGAACAAGTTTTGACGGGTGGAAATCACGATGGATATAAATACGACTGGGACGGAAAGCCAATTGGTTATGCTCCAGTTATGGGGATGCCTCCTGATATTGGAGTTGCTGCTATCGCTGGAAATATTAATGCGGTTTATAAAGGTTTTAAAAAAGGAATACCTTATATTGGTAAGACATTCAATTTTTTAAAACGGTATAGTAAAGCGGAACGAGAGTTGATGAAATTAAAGACACTTTTCTCTGGTATTGATGATCCAATTTTATTAAGAGCGGTGGAACAAAAAGTATTAGAAGTTCAAAAATCTCTTGGAAAAGTCTCTAATCAAAGAAACGCATTCAATCCAAATAGAACTGACTATGAGACTTATATGTTGAAAGCTGAAAAGTGGTTGAATGAGAACTACCCTAATTGGAAAGATTTATTACAAAATTGATATGCAAATAGAAAAAAAGATTTATAAATTACCATTGTTTAATATCCCCTTTAACGAAATAAAGTCTCTTGAATCGTTTGATAAAAAATATGTTTGTTGTAGCTCTATTTCAATAAGACCTTTCATGAATTTAGCACAATATCTTGTTGATGTATATAACTTGTATGATGACGAAATAACAGGTTTTAGCTCATTGAAGCAGGAAAATAAACTATTTGGCAGTGTTATTTCCGAAGAATTAACTATTAGAGGCAAATCAAAATGTATAAAAATTGATACAGTTAATGTAGAAATTACCAAAGATGAACTGCCTGATCTTAAATATAGTCCAGATGATATATTTTCTAATGAAGGAAAATGGTTTTATACTGAGAAAGGACATTATCAAATATTTTCTGGGATAAGATCGGTATATGAAAATGTAAAACATCTCGAAGGGCTTGAGATATATGGAGATAATATATTACGACTGAGAACGGTTATTGAGCTGTTGAAAATTAATGTAGATCTAGGTAAAACGAATATGACAATTGAAGAATACCTTGACGTAGGTTTTCTAGTTCTCAAATCTGACCCTTCAATGAGCAAGATTGATGACGAAACTATTCAAGATGGAGTTAAAAATTGGATGCCAACAATGTTAAATATGCCGCTATATTCGAAAATCCCTTTAGAGATAAGAGGAAAAAAGCTCATCTCGGGGGAATGGAAATAAACAGTTAAAATCTTCCGAGTTAACGGAGGAAGATTATTTTGAGATCTTCTTTTCCATCAGAAGTTTTTAAAATTAACCCGTCTCGAAATAGACATACTTCCTCCGAAAGGTAAAGAAACGTCAGGTCTTTGGGCAGGAAGTACCAGTAGTAAACATAGCGAGGATTTATGAACAAATCGTCATCAACTATACATATTGCCCCAGCCCTAAAAGGATATGCTTTGTTAGATAAAAATAACGTTTTTAAACACGAATTTATACATGTTTATCACTATATGAAAGGATTTTCTGCAGCTCTTATGAATAAATTTTCAGAAAGCGGTGCAACTGATTACTCATTTCACTATATTAAGCATTTCAAGTTGTCGAATGTCCAAATGTCATACATACAAAAATTTAGATTTAATTATCCTGCAGAATTTTCATGGCGAAATGTAAATAAATATGTACATCATTATGGATAAAATAATAAAATTCATAGCTTTATTAATTTTATTATCCAGGTACACTAATGCCCCTGACGTGACCTCTCCCCAAAAAACTGGAGCATTTAAAAGTAGAGAATTCAGACTTGAATTACTAATTTTAAAAGGGAGGAAAAGTGATGAAAAAATCAAAGTTTACCGAAGCACAGATTGCCTTTGCGATCAAACAGTCCGAGACAAGTGCCCGTGTGGAAGAAGTCTGCAGAAAAATGGGTATCAGCGAAGCTACGTTCTACAACTGGAAGAAGAAATACGGTGGCTTGGGTGTATCGGAGCTGCGTAAGCTCCTGCAATTGGAAGAAGAAAATGCACAGCTGAAAAAGCTCGTGGCCGATCTTAGTCTGGACAAACTGATGCTCCAGGATGTATTAAAAAAAAATTTTAAAGCCTTCGCAGCGTAGAACCATGGTTACCGGACTCATTTCTGATTATCGAATTTCCCTACGCAGAGCGTGCGAGGTATCTCTGCTGAGCACCTCAGTTTGGTATTATAAACACCATAGACCAGATGACAGTCCATTACGTCTTCGCATAAAAAGCATTGCTTAAACACGTGTCCGTTACGGCATAGAGCGGATCGTCGTTCTTTTGAAACGTGAAGGCTGGCGGGATAATCCAAAACGGATTTATCGAATTTATAAAGAAGAAGGCTTAAATCTACGGGTGAAAAGGCCCAGACGCTGCCGCGCCGCCGCTCATCGTTCCGAGAGACCGGTTTTTTCCAATTTACATGACTGCTGGAGTATGGACTTTGTCGCTGATGCGCTATTCGATGGCAGGAAAATCCGCCGCTTAACTATAGTGGATAACTATAGCCGTAAATGCATGGCTATTGCGGTTGGACAGGGGCTTAAAGGAAGTGACGTTTTTTCTATTTTGGAAGGGCTCCGACTATTCCAACAGGCAATACCAAGAAAAATCCAAGTGGATAACGGATCGGAATTTATTTCCAAGGAGGTCGATAGATGAGCTTATGAACATCAGGTGGAATTAGTTTTCTCCAGGCCAGGAAAACCAATAGATAATCCGTATATTGAATCATTCAATGGAAGTTTTCGGGACGAGTGCCTGAACGCGCATTGGTTCCTGTCATTGGAGGATGCGAATGAAAAAATTGAAATCTGGAGGGAAGAGTACAACACCTTCAGACCCCACAGCTGTTTAGGGGATATGACACCTGAAATGTTTATCGAAAAACAGGTCAAAACAGCAGAATTTTCTACTTTAGAATACTCTTAAATTCGGGGAGAGGTCATTCGATTGGAATTATTTAGTTTTGGATATAGCTAGTTAGGGTGAGATTACAATATCATATGTACTATACAGACTATTAAAAAAGAAGTATGAAATAAATATATATTCATATAGTTTCCTTTCTAAAAAAGAAAAAGGTTACTTCGTTTTTCGTCCAGTCTCCCCAAAAAAGGATTTAAATATCAAGTATGTATTTGGAAATAGAGGAAAAATATATTTAAGTTCTGGAAATAAAATTTATGAAATCTATAACCAGAAAATAACTGAGATCTTATCTTTTGTAAACAAAGAGATAGTAGGGATATCCTTTTGAAGATATCCTAAGGTATTTTCGTAAGTATAGATTTACAATTTTGTCTTCAAATACTTAAAGTAAATGAATTAGAAACCAATTTAAAATACATATTATCAGCAAAGACGGTTTTATTAATATTTACACAAGGTAATACTGGGTAATAGGGGCACATACTATTTGCTTTAGGAAGCTGATTGTAAGTACCCCATTTTTCCGACAGCTGAGATTGGACTTTTCTAATTTACGTTACTAATTGATTTATTTGTTGTTGGTGTCTAATTATACAGCAAAGAGAATAATTAGGTAAATCAATTAAATTAGAAAAAATGAAAAATAAAATTATTGGCACTACTACAATGAAAAAATATCTAACTTCCTTATTCCTCTTCATGTTAATGCTAGGAAAGCTACATGGACAGACAGATTTTACGAAACCTGAAGATACACTCACCATTTTGGAGCATCCCTCATCGTTTAGTGATTTGATTAAGCAGTTTAAAGGGAAGGTTATTTATATAGATATCATGGCCTCATGGTGCAAACCATGTATTCAGGAACTTAAAATTTCTAAAGGACTTGATCAGTTTTTCGCTAAGGAAAATATAGTCAAACTTTATATTAGTATCGACAATTTTGGACAGACAGATAAAGCGATAGAAATTCTAAAAACCGAGAACATCAAAGGATATTTTGTAACATACCAGGCTCCGGACGGAAAACCTAATCAATTTGCAACGGATTTGGAAAACCTACTTTTATTCGACAACAAAAAACAATTTAGAGGTATACCCATTTATGCAATAGTTGATAAACAAGGAACACTGATTACCAATGATGCAAAAAGACCAAGTTCCGGAGAAGAACTTAAAAAACAGTTGCAAAAGACAAATAATTCGCACAATTAACCAGAGCAACCTAGCTTTTTTACTTTTTCATATCTCATCTTCAAACAATACTGCAAAGATAAAGCATACTTTGGAAAAAGATGATTCAACATCATATTCGCCTGTTTATGACATAAATATGAGTTAACAAAAAGCTAAAGTTATTGATTATAATAAAAAATACATCTGGAATAACTAGTATAAATTTTTGCTATCTTGTTGTTTAACATGAGAAAAGTATTATTTACCCTAATTTCTTGTTGCGGGAGTGTAAACTGAACTGTGTCATTGGATAATTAACCAAAATCTAAAAGCCTCTATCAAGTTTGAGCCTATCCCCAAATTTAATGTAAAGTTGGGATATGGTCAAGCCGCAGTTATGCACTGGCATTGTCCACTTTTTAGAGATGTCCTTTATTATAAGAAACATCAGCTTCATAAGAGCCTGCTCAGAACTGAATGCACCTTTAGACTTCCTTATTTTTCGGATCTGACGGTGCATTCCTTCAATAGGATTAGTCTCTCTGGATCTCAAGATCTGGCTTATTGAGCTCATTTACTTTTTATTAATAACTGCAGGAGGGTACTCCTCCCGCAATTGTTCTTCTTCGAACACAATAATATTCCCCATTATACCCCCCAATATGCCCTACACGCAGCGAAGAATGATCCGCAACTGCCAGCAGTCTATATGACTGTTAGTTTTTATTATGTTTTTGCAACCAGGAAGAATTCGCCACTTGCGGGAACAAGATTGTCTGTTCTGCCCTTGAAATATTTTTCTATCATATCTTTTGTTGAAACGGTTTGGATTTCTTTCAAACCTATTTCGCCTGCAAGTTTTACAATGTCTTCAACACTGAAAAAACTTACAAATGGCGTTCCCGAAGCTGCAGCACCTTTCATTGCTATTTCTTGCATTGGTTTATCTTCTTCATCAAGTTGCTCCAACGGTAAATAAAATGCTATTGCAATCGTCGAACCCGAAGCAAGCAAAGTCATTTTTTTCAATGTGTCTGTAATTGCTTTTTTTGTCAAGTAACAACATATTGTTTTATTCCGTTCTCAATTTCAGTTTTTGCAACATCTTCAACAAATCGCGCACAAGCAACAATAGAAGCACGAAGTCGTTTGGTATATTTCATATCAGGGCGTTCTTGCCATTCTGCCTCGGGTTTGATTAAGTCATATCCAATTTTGTCGTCAATTACATAAGGTTTTTCGTCTATCAAAACGTGTAACGCTCTCCACAAAGCTGTTCGTAATGCTGTATTGTCTGGTTGTCTTGTTTTCATAATTTTCGTTCTATGCCAGTATCTGTAACTATGACCGCTAACAGTTTGGATATATTGCCGAAGGCAGTGATTTTAGCTCTAAAATTCAATCAAAGGACGAACGCTAAATCTTGTATAAACGCCCTATCTACGCCTTTCAGCCCCATCTTTGGCAATACCTTGCTATGGGTTGTTTTTCTATTTGCAGTATTCATTAATTCGTTCTTTTGCATATTCTGCTCCGTTGTCAAGTGCTCTATTCCAATTTTCGCAAGCTCTCCTTTTGTCTCTTAAATTGAAATACGTGTTTCCTAAATTGAAGTATGCTTGTTGTTTTGCTTCCTGCCCCAGTTTGTCAAGTTTCAAAATTGTTTCATAGTCAGCAATTGCACCCTGATAATCTCCATTTTGGTCTTTAAGTCCACCACGATTTATTAAAGCACTTACAAATTTTGGTGCAATTTCTAATGCTTTGTCGTAGTCTTTAAGTGCCGATTTCCAGATGTACAGCTCGTTTTTCACGATAGCTCTTGAATAGTAAGCATTTGGGTCTGTTGGGTCAATTTGGATTGCAAAGTTCCAATTAAATATTGCGCCACTTAAATCTCCATTGTTATAACATGCTAAACCTTTATCAAAATAATAGTCCGCTTTTGTTGTGTCAATGACTGGAAATTTTTGTTCCTTCGGGTCAAATGGTCCACCGTAAGCGTCAAGTTTTGCGTCAAATTCAAAACCTCTTTTATACATATCCAAACCCCAAAAAAGTAAGTTGTCGGCTGTCATTGGAATTTCATTGGTCTCACCGTTTAATTCCCAGAGTTTTTCGTATTTTTTAACTTCTAGAACGGTATAGGGATAATGTACCTTGATAAATTCTCCAAGTTTTTGTAAGTTCTCTTTTTTGTCTGAGATAAAAGTAAAATCCATTTTTGTCATGCAGTTGTCTTTAAGACCACTCTTGACCATATTAGTAAAAACGTCTTCGGCAGAAACTATTTCTTTGCTATATCCCTTAACAAAATCGTCCCAAGTGAAGAATGTCTGTTCCATTTTCTTTTGTCCGTAGACTGTGAAGATTGTTAGTAAAAGTAATAGTGTCAATATCTTATTTCTCATTCGGGGGGTCGGTTTTAAAATTGTCCATAATGTTTCACTGTTTTGTATGACCGGTCTGAATTACCGCCAATTATCAAATATACTCAATCAAAGTAATTCAGCGCCCCTTTTGCCAATTCAACGTTAGCGCTAGTTTTCCTGAATTAGTTATACTTATAGTTCCAACTGTCTTCAAAGTAAATTTTCTCCTTTCCATTTTCCCAGACACTAAAAATTCTACCATTTGAAGTTTCAAACGATTCTTTATCTCCCTCAAATCCTAAAATTCCATTTACCCATAAATCGTCTTCGACATTTGCTATTTTTATAGCAGTTTCTTTCGTTTTTCCGTCTCCAGTCTCAAAAATTGTTTCTAAAACCATTTTTAATCTTGCACCTAAATAATTGTTATCTGTTGTCCCCTTCTTTTGTTGACAACCACAGACAGGAATTAATGTGGAGAGTTCTACAGGATTTTTCGCCAAATTTGAGTAGCCCAATTTCAATATTTTAGAACAGTTATTTTTTATAACCGCTTTTCTGAAATTATCCTCGTTTGGATTATCTAAAAAAGCGAGCCCACTTCCTTTTTTATATATTTGACCGTAGTACAAAAATTTAATTTCTTCACTTGATATTTTTTCAGGTTCAGTTGTTATTTTATTTAATAAATTAGGATAGAAATACTGTGAAGATGGATTTTCTATTTCTGTTTTAATTCTTTCTTCGAATTCGTATGAAATTTGATTTTTTTGAGCATATAAAAGCGTATTCAAAAACATCAATATTAGCATTAGATTTAGTGTTTTTATTTTCATGTGGACAGTTTTTAAAATGATCGCGAAGACTCCAGAAACAATACGGTTCATATTAAATAGAACCTTTTGAAGATCAGTAAATCTTTCCGTTTTTTTAATAATTCTTGATCCGATAGTTCGCTTAATTCTTTTTCTTTCATGATTCTTTTTCTTTCATGCTATTTTTACTTTAGGTCCAAGGACAAAATACTTAATAATACCTTGTAAATTTCCTTATTTTGTCGGCGATACAGGTATCATGTGCTAATAATGGTTTCTGATCAAATATAAATATCTTCACGAAGATTTATCAAATTATTTCCTTTTTCAGGATATATCGTACTTACCACAGTCTTTTTATCGATATTAATGATAATAATGGAGAAACGAAGTTTTTAACAGATTGCGGATAACACACGATACAACAAAAAGGCAAGGTCCTACCATGGTAAGACCTTGTTCGTATTAGTAAAAAAACATGCAAATCCAGCGCAGACCAGAGCCAAGAACTAATTGGCTTCAAGTTGAATATCACCCGAAATTAGTCTTTCACTTTTTGCCCTTACCTGTATTTTACCTTTGTTTTTGCTCCTGACAATCGCCAAGGCTTTACCATGAAAAGCATTGCGTGAAGCTGATTGGAAGCTTGTCAGATCCGTCGTATTGCCATTGTCTGTCGCCACAATTTTTGCAGCATTTCCCTCCACCTCAAATTCGATTTTATCGTCTGCATCAGGAACAATCGTACCAAACTCGTCCACGATATAGGCATGCACAAAGGCAAGTTCTTTGTTTGCCGAATTGAAAGTCACGTTTTCTGCAGACAATTGTATACGATGCGCTCTCCCTGCTGTACGAATCGTTTTACTTAGCAGTTTCTTGCCACCTTGAAATGAAATAACTTCAATCTCCCCAGGTTCAAATTCAACGGCCTTAAATACAAGGTCGTACCGGTCTGGGTCGTTGGACTGCTCCCCTATCTTTTTACCGTTCAGATAAAGCTCCACCCGGTCAGCCTGATTAAAATATACCACGATATCTACCCGATCACCTTGCTTCCAATTCCAATGAGGCAATACATGTAAGACCGGTTTTTCAGTCCATACGCTTTGATACAGATAGTAGACATCTTTCGGAAACCCGGCTAGATCCACAATACCAAAGTACGAACTTCGTGCCGGCCAGGTGTACGGTGTGGGTTCGCCAAGATAATCAAATCCCGTCCATACATACATCCCAGCAATATGGTCATACCTTTCCATCAACCTCAAGCTTGTCTGATGATTTGAACCCCATGGTGTGAATACATTGTCGTAAGCCGATATGTTCCTGTCTTCATTCCCGCCAGAAAAAGGAATATCCCATCGTTCAGGCCACATGCGACTAGAATCATAAGGGACCAGATCATACGTTCCGCGGCTTTCCAACGCCGAGGTGCTTTCCGTTACGATAAACTTCTTTCCGGGATGATCCTGTGGGAAGCTTGCCCATTTCTTATGGTTATAGTTGTAGCCAATCAGATCTACCGCCGAACTCATCAGCACCGGATTTACTTTGGAAAGCTCATTATTGGCAATGGTGGTCGGACGTGTGCCATCCAGACTATCGACGATTGCGGCCAGCGCGATCGGAATGGCTGTACCATCAGCTTTGGAATGCCATTGCTCCTGCGCTTCATTGCCCAGGCACCAGATAAACAGCGACGGATGATTCCGGTCCCTTTTGACATGGTCAACAAAGTCCCGCTTGTACCATTCGTCCCAATATAAATGATAGTCATAGGGATTTTTATACCCTTTCCAGACATCGAAAGTTTCGCTCATCACGACAAAACCCAAGCTGTCGCAAAGGTCTAAAAACGCTGGAGCCGCAGGGTTGTGTGAGGTGCGTATCCCATTGACCCCCATTGCTTTCATGATGCGGAGCTGACGTAATGCTGCCGACGTATTGAATGCCATACCCAAAGCGCCCAGATCACTGTGTAAACAGACACCCCGGATTTTAAGCTGCCGCCCATTCAGTATAAAGCCCTGTTGCTGATCGAAGCTAAAATTGCGTAAGCCAAATTTCGTAAGCTGTTCATCCACAACCCGACCATCAACAATAAGTTTAATTTTTGCCGTATATTGATAGGGATTTTCAATATCCCATAAGACGGGATTTTCGAGGACGATCTGCTGAGCGATGGAGTGCTGACCTGCTTTGACAGCGCTCAACGTGGTACGTTTGCTTGCGACAACAGCACCTTGAGCCGAAAGAACCGCTGTCAGTAGCGTAATCTTTTTTGATTCCTTAAGGTTATGCTCAATTTCCAGGGAGAGATCCACGACAGCACGTTTCTCACTGAGCTGCCCAGCTCTTATGAAGGTGCTGTTCGTTCCTACGCTGACTGGATTACGGCTGATTAATTTGACATCCCGATAGATCCCCGACCCCGAATAGAAACGCGAGTTGGGCTGATTCTTATTGTTTACTTTTAATGAAAGCAGGTTTTCCCTACCATCCCAGTATAAATAAGGGGAAAGCTCATATTCAAATCCGATATAACCATTGGGTCTTTTTCCTAAGAAATGTCCATTGATCCAGACTTCACTATTTTCGTATACACCTTCGAATGCAATAAATATCCGTTGCCCTTGCTCAGCCTGCGCCAGCTTAAACGTTTTTTGATACCATCCTACGCCACCATCGAGGTAAGCAGCCCCGCTACCTGCGGGGCTGTTTTCTCTAAATGGCATTTCGATACTCCAGTCATGTGGTAGATCGAGCTTTCGCCAGCCCTCTCCTTTTCGTCCATTGCTATATTGCTGGCTGCTATCCAGTTTAAACCACCAGCCCCCATTAAAATCAATAATCTTTCTGGACTGTCCACTTAAGGAGCCCGCAGTCGCCAATAACAGGAAGAGCAGGATCATCATTCGGCTATATCCCGTGTGAAATAGTCGCTTCAACATAGGCTTATTTAGTCTTATTGGTATCCGAGGGATCTTCGGTCAAACTCTCCTTGTAGGCCTTGCTGATAAAATTAAAGGTCAGCATAGCTGCTCCGTCGTTCGAAAGCACGGGATCCCGCAATACCGCCAGTTGCATTGTATTCTCGGTCAGCGACATAATTCGTACATCACCCCAGTCGACAACGATCCCATCTTGTGGCTTTCCATGTAAAGGCGAAGCCCCGGTCATACGGATGGTTTTCTTTTCGGTATCGATATTAAAAGTCCCCTTCTGGACTTTGCCCAGCATAGCATGATTCACGTTGATGTTTGCACCGCCTTTCAGATCAAAAGTCATACTTCCATAATCACCGGCAGGCATAAGCCAGCTATTGCCTTTCCAATCGGGTTCCCAGCTCCAGCTATCGCTATTTAAAGGCGCGGCTGTTTTATTGATGCTTCCCCACCAGTCACCGGTGCCGTAAAAATACATTGGACCTTTAAAGTAGCGGGAAATGCCCTCAGCATCCAGATCGAGGTACCATGTTTTCTCTTCCCCTGCCCCGCCCGTCAATAAGGTCCAGGTCTCGTCACTGATAAACTCGGCATACATCTGATCGATTTTAAATGTCACTGGCTCGCCGTAGACGATGCCGCCACGCGTCTCGACACCAAATTTAACGGTGTACTCACCGGGAAAAGGCATTTTCAGGGTTACCTTTTTCTCCTGACTCCGTCCTTGTGGATGCTCCCACAATGGGGTGTATTTTGAATCCATCAAGCTGGTTAAATACACAATATTGGGATTACTGGCGTCATGTTCAACGGTAAAGGCCTTTCCCTTCTCCAACTGCGCCGAAGTGACATCAATGTCTCCCAGTGTATAATTCTCGGGAGAACAAGCTCCAAAGAGTACCATCGCCGCAAAAAAGCAGATGGCATATGTGAATATCTTTTTCATGTTTGTCTAGTTATAATTCAACCAATAGTAAGTCCTGGTATACCTGTGTTTAGTTCCAGCCGGCATTTTGTTTCAGTACACCATTGGATAAGGTAATCTGCTTGTTGGGTATTTGCATAAATCCTTTCGTTGTCAAAAAACGCTCTTTAGTCACAGTGACCTTCTCCGGCACAGATCCACTGGGCACATCTTCGGTTGTTTCCAGTGTAGCGGCGGCATTATTCAGCCCCTGCCGCAATACATCCCAATAGCGGATACCTTCAAACGCAAATTCAAATTTTCTTTCCTTCAGAATATTGTTTTTTGAAACTGCTAGCGGCACAAAATTGGTCTTATACGCTCTTTTCCTTACCTCGTCAAAGTATTTCTGTGCGTTTGCGGAACCGAGTTCTGCCGCCATAAGCAAGACATCAGCGTAGCGGATGACAAAGTAATCCTGGTCTTGGGACAGTTGCATATCCTTATCCCCGCCTGTATTGGTGGTGCCGTCCGGCAATGCCGTGGGGGCGTATTTTTTGATGGTGTAACCTGTATACTCACGCTGGTCTTTCAGGTCAAATCCCGTGATATTCTCGCCATCGATATCAATAATTGAGGCAGTTTTGCGTGTATCCATGTTGTCAAACTCATTGAAGAACTTTTTGCTTACCGTACATGCCCCCCATCCTTGGCCATAAGGCGACCAATTTTTACCACGCAAGCCCAGAAAGACGACCCAGCGGTTGCCATCAACATAACCGTTGTAGTTCGATGTATTGTTGAATTTCTGTGCAAATACAACCTCAGCATTTCCCTTACCGGCATATTTGGAAATATCTAACGTATTATTGCTTGCATTGGGGATATAACTCGCTGCCGGCCACAGATTTTTGAAATCTGCCACCAGCGCAAACTGGCCGCTGCTGATAACTTCTTCGAGTCCCGCCAGGGCTTCGGCCTTGGAGACACCGATATCTTCACTGCCATAATAGCCTGCATAAAACAGATAAACACGGGCGAGTAGCGCTTTGGCAGCAAATGGAGTTGCCCGACCATCATTTGTGGCCGCAGCTGACTTGGGGTAAGCTGTTGCTGGGATATTGGCGGCCGCAAATTTAAGGTCTGAAACAATCAGTTGATAAATCGCTTTGGGGTCCGACTGTGGAATATTCTCATTGGTCGGGCTGGTTAGCAAAGGGATGTTTTCGAATAAACGGACGAGATCAAAGTACATGGTGGCCCGCAGGAATTTCGTTTCCCCTTCGATACGTGCCCGCGCTGTTGTGTTGCCTGAAAAATCAGTACCGTCCAATTTTCCCAAAAGGGTATTGCAGCGAAAAATTCCCGCGTAGTAATCAGACCAGGTACCATCAAAGATATTATTGTCCGATTGGGACTGCGCAATATCAAAACGGTCTATTGCCTGAAATGAGCGACCGTCTGTTGTACCTGTTCCGCCAAAACAATTGTCGGCGGCCACCTCTGCTGTCAGATAGAAAGACTGGCTCCCATTGGAGGTCGTCCGTTGATAACCATCATAACAACCGACCAGAGCCATGTCAGCATCGGCTACGGTTTTATAAAAATTGCTTTCCAAAACGCTTGTCATCGGTTCGACATCCAAAAAACTGGATGAACATGATCCTAAGATTAAGGATCCAAATAACATGGAATGATAGATATAGCTCGTTTTTTTCATGATTTCTTGTGTTTAGAATTTAACATTTAGGCCAAATAATACAGTCCTTGGTCTTGGATAGTAACCGAGGTCGATACCCGATACCCAACCATCTGTTCCATAACCGATCTCGGGATCCATCCCATCATATTTGGTGAACGTGAACAGATTTTGACCTTGTACGTAGAACCGGATCTGATTAGCATACTTCCATTTGATCAGCTTCGACAGATCATAACCTAAGGTCACATTGCTGATCCGAAGAAAGTCTCCATCCTGAATATAAAGGTCTGAAAACTGCCAATTGACATTAGTTTCCGTAACACGGGGGATCGTACTGGAAGTACCTTCTCCGGTCCATCGGTCTAATATTCGTGTGGTATAGTTTGCTTGTTTATTGGCATGATTGCGGTAAGACTGTACAATTTTGTTTCCAAGGGAACCGTAGGCATTCACCGAGAAATCAAATCCTTTATAATCCAGTCCAATATTAAATCCATAGGTAAAATTAGGCATGCCAACACCTAGATTTGTCTTATCCGAGGCATTGATAATACCATCGTTATTCTGATCTACATATTTCACATCGCCCGGTTTTACATCCGCTTGAAGGATACCTTTTCCGGCTGTTTTCCAGGCGTCGATCTCGGCTTGGTTCTGGAATAGACCGTCTGTTTTATACCCCCAGAAGTAGCCAATGGGTAGGCCGTTTGCGGCGCGGTAAAATTCTTCCGAGTTATCGTATAACATGGCTGTCTGTCCGTGGATAATACCATCTTCAGTTGGTATCTGTCCCACCTTATTTTTGTTATAGGCACCATTTACCCCAAGACGATACTTGACTTCATTGATCTTATCCGCCCAATTTAGTCCCAGTTCCACCCCTGTATTCTTCACGTCACCGCCATTGATAAAAGGGGGCAACGTTCCGGTTGTCGCCAAAACAGGCGCTGTAACCAGCCAGTTTTTCGTCTTTTTGACATAAAAGTCGGCGACAACATCCAGACGGCTGTTCGCAAATTTGGCATCAAATCCGATATTGGTCTGTTCGGAAGTTTCCCAGGTCAGATTCGGATTGGACAAGCGGCTCGGATAGGCCCCAGCGATATTATTGTTGCTCGTTCCAAAAACATAATGTGCGCCGGGGTTGGACGATGTAATGCCTGTTGAGGTACTGATGGGTGCCGCATATTGAAAATCAGCGATATCCTGATTACCCACTTGCCCCCATGAAGCACGGAGTTTAAAGAAGTTTACAGCCGCTAAATGTTCTTTAAAAAACTCTTCCGAAGAAATTACCCAGCCTGCCGACACCGAAGGGAAATATCCCCAGCGGTTGCTGCGCGAAAATTTAGAGGATCCATCTGCACGCAATGTCGCATTCAACAGGTACTTTTCCTTATAATTGTAACCCAGCCGTCCAAAGTACGAGACTCTACGGGTGATGTTCTCAGGCTTTCCAGACACCGTACGCGTTTCGACGACGTTCCCTTTTTCATCCAGGTGTGCCTGGCCTGTGGTATTGTCCAGGTAAGCATGTGCAAAATCATTGAACTGCGAAAGTAGATTCCAGTTGGACCCCGAAAGGTAAGTTCCCTGGTAACGTAGCGATTCCATACCGACCATGGCCGAAAAACGATGATCCGTATGGATATCAAAGTCATAGGAAGCGGTATTTGTCCAGGTCAGCGTATGACCTTTGCTCATGTTCTGTGAGGTTGTTGTATGATCTTGGTTGTAGGTGTAGATGGAGAAGCGGTACAAGGGCGTAAAACTTCTGTATTCTGAAGCATAATAGTTGAATCCCAGCAATGAGCGGACCTTTAGGCCTTTGATTGGTTCGATTTCCGCAAAGATATCGGCCAATAATTTTTGGCCATCATTGGCGTTGTTCGAATTGGTCATCATCACCCCATATGGATTGCTGTCCCCATTGTACCAAGGTGAATTGGAAGTATCATTGAAAGGACTTCCGTACAAGCCGTTGTCTGAATACACCGGTGACAAAGGCGAAGTGGCAAACGCACCGCGCAGCGTATTGCTGTACTGATTGCCCACACTGATGCCTCGATTTTTGATGTAGTTAAAGTTGAGGTGCTGACCTATTTTCACAACGTTATCAAAGAGTTTATGTTCCGAATTCGTCCGAAAACCATAACGCTGATAGTTGGAAACGTCTTTACCGCCTACAATCCCCTCCTGACCAATATAGTTCATCGATAAGGCGTAGGTGGATTTTTCATTGCCGCCGGTCAGGGCAACATTGTAATTGTCCATTTTTGCATTATCCTTAAACATGTAATCCATCCAATTGGTATTGGCCAGACCGTCCATGCCGTTAAAATCAATCAGCGCGGCCCCCGAATTCAGCGATTGCTCATTCATGATCAGCTTGTACTGATCTGCATCCAGCAATTTTGCTTTACGCGAAACGTTCTGAATGCCCGTATAGCCATCAAACGACAGCACATTTTTTCCCGCAGTCCCCATTTTGGTGGTGACCAGGATAACCCCATTGGCAGCCTGCGAACCATAGATGGCGGCCGAAGCTGCGTCTTTCAGTACGTCGATAGATTGGATATCGGCCGCATTCAAGACCGAAATATCCCCTCCCGGAACGCCGTCGATGACGTACAAGGGGCCCGAATTACCGATTGTTCCCAGCCCGCGGACGACGACCTTCATATCTGCTCCCGGCTGACCGGAAGTTGATGTAATGGATACACCCGGTGCCTGCCCCTGAAGCGACTGCAGCGGGTTCAATTGATTGCGTTTCTGCAGTTCTTCACCCTCCACCTTCAAATTGGCGCCTGTATTCAGTTTTTTCTTTTGTACACCGTAGCCAATGACCACCACCTCTTCGAGATCGGAAGCTTGCGGCTGTAGGCGGATCACCATATTGGGACCCGTAATTTTAACTTCCTCCGTTTTGTACCCTACGTAAGTAATGGTCAATATCGTCCCTGTGCTGGCTGCAATAGAAAACTTGCCCGATTCATCGCTGCTCGTTGAAATCTTCTGATTCTTTACGCTGATACTCGCGCCCCCGATCGGCAATCCTGAATCAGCCGAAACAATCGATCCGGTGAAGGATTGTGCCCAGACCAAAGAGGTCACGCTGGTCATGACAACGACTGCCATGCCCCTGCTCAACAATTGTTTGCTTATCATATGTCTTGATTTATAAATTGGTTTTTTATTATTTTAATTTGACCTGCAAGGCTTTGCCTGTATAGGTTACCACTGTTGATTTTGCTGATGAAACATCCAGTCCGACGGCGTTGCTGTCGCTGACAAAAATGATATTGAACTTTCTTTTGGTCAGCATGCCGTCGAAATCTCCCTGACGGCTGGCCAAAGACAGTATTTGTGCAGAATTGTCATAGCTGAAATCAATGCGGCTATATTTCCCTTTTTCATAATTATAATTGCTCCCTTCGTCTTCATAGAGTGAAAACTGACCGTTTGCTCCGGCATAGATATAAAGATCCAGCACATCCGACTTTTTCTCGGCCGTATACTGCATGACAGGCCCAATGGGTACTATTGCTCCGGCTCTGACATAAACAGGGATACGTTCGTATGGTGCTGCCACAACCAGATCCTGCCCGCCTGCTACCATCTTGCCACTGTATAAATCATACCAGCTGGCTCCTTTTGGAAAGTGTATCTTGCGTGAGGTCGCTCCTTTTTCAGTAACTGGACTGATGAGCAAGGATGGTCCCCAAAGGTATTGGTCGTTGCTCTGGAATCCATCTTTGTCCTGCGGGAAATCCATGGCAAGTCCACGTATCATCGAATAGTCTTCAAAAAAGGTCTTCGCGGCAAGACTATAATTATAGGCCAGTAATTTATACCGTAGATTGATCGCATAGGTCATGCTTTTATAGGCCGGATGATCCACAGGAGCGATATTATACGGCTCGCGGTAGGGATATTGTCCATGCGCCCTGAACAAAGGCAAGAATGCCCCGTATTGGTACCAGCGGCTATTTAGCTCGCGCCACTCCTCCAAGTCCGCCGCATTCGGTTTGTGAAACCTATTTTCAACCAAAAAGCCACCCGCATCCATGGTCCAATAAGGTGTCCCGGACATCGAGAAATTGATACCCCCCGCAATCTGATCTTTCATGTCATGCCATCTCGAAGCAATATCGCCGCTCCAGGCCGCCGCCGCATAGCGCTGCTGCCCTGCAAAAAAAGATCGCGTCAGAATAAATACCCGTTTGTTAGGGTCTGTTTCACGCTGGCCCTCATAGATACCCTTGGCATTTTGCAAAGGGAACGCATTATAATAGCGAACAGATGACCCTATACTCGGCTGAAAAACCGATTTACGCTCATCCAGATCAATATTGGAGTGAATATCTGGTTCGCTGGCATCCATCCACCAGGCATCGATCCCAATTTTGAACAGGTTGTTGTCCAACAATTTCCAGAACCCGTCGCGTGCCGCTTTGTTGAAAGGATCATAAAATGTCGAGGTATAGCCCTTTCCGATCCAGTCTTTTCTGCCATCATAAATATTTCGTGGATAGATCCATTTGTTGGCTTTAAATTCTTGGTAGACGGAAGACTCTTCATTGATTTTGGGCCAGGCCGAAATCATGATCTTAAAGTGCTGATCATGCAGCTTCTTCACCATGGCCTGAGGATCTGGGAAACGCTTTACATCAAATTTCTGGCTCCCCCAGTCATTTTCAGCCCAGTAAGACCAATCCTGCACAATATTGTCGATTGGAATCTTACGTTTGCGAAATTCAGCTGCGACCGCTTCAATTTCCGCTTGCGTCTTGTAGCGTTCTCTGCTCTGCCAAAATCCGAAGCTCCAAAGCGGCATAATCGGTGCCTTGCCGGACAAGTGGCGATAACCTGCAATGACCTCATCCATTGATGCCCCCTGAACAAAGTAATAATCAATGGCATCGCCAGCTTCCGAATTAAAGGAAAATACATTTTTACGCGCTTCTGGGATAGGGCTCTGCCAGTTTAATGTAAAATAAGATTCCCCTCCATCTGGTATCCATTCCATGCGGATCTGGTGGATCTTATCTTTCTGGAGGTCTCTCTCAATCTCAAAGGTACCTGCATTCCAGGATTGACGCCAGCGGTCAGCGACCTGCTCCCCATCAATCCAGACTTTCATATAACCCGAATATTTAAAATGCAGCACATGTTTGCCTGTGTAGGGCGAAGAGAAACTTCCGGCATAGATGACTTTGCTTTCGGCCAGATTTACGCCCTTTGGAAACTTGTGCTGATCTGTTAGGTAGCCATAGTCAATGATCGATTCCGGCCGGGATAGATAAACCTCTTCGCCTTTGTTCCGGTTTACATAGGTTGCTGTGAGCCACCCCGGTTCACCTTCTTTTGACTGCAGCTTAAAAGCATTTAGGGGCAATAACGGCCGCACGTCGCCCGCTTTTGTGATGGAGTAATTGTGCCATAAAATACCATAGTTATTGGTAGACAGTAAAAAGGGTATTCCGATTTCTGTATTATATTGCAGCAACGAAACCTGTTTTCCGCGGTTATAATTCATCACCGCATTCTGATGTTGGCCGAGTCCATAGATCCCTTCTTCAGCATTGACAATAAAGTCTTGGTTAATGTGATAAAATGCATCACCTTGATAACTATTGGCTAAGAAAGAACTTGAATTCCGCTTTGCTTCTTTAAAGATGGATTGCCCCTTAAGATCAAAAAATTCCACTTTACCATTCATCAAAGAAACCACTGCCTGCATATTGGCTGTTTGTACATTTACCGTCGAGTCGGTCGAGCTTACCGCGAGTGATTTTACTTGCCGGCGCAGTGAATCGACGATCACTAAGCTTGTTTGTCCCGGTAAGGCTGCACCAGCCGGAACAGCTGTGACACGCACAATCTTGTCGGTCACGACATCCAAATAAATATCCTGATCAATGGAGGTCTCCGAATTTTTGAAGCTGACCTTAATACCAGAAGGCATTTTTTCATAATGAGCTTTATTGGCTTGGCTAAATCCCTGCTGTACGATTGCGAAGAGCATCAAACCACTTAAAGCGTACGTTAAGTTGCGCATTTAAATAAGATTTATTGGTTATTATATTCCCTTGGTTATTACATGTCCTTTCCTATTGAAAGAACAGATCAAATATAAAATGCAACCGGTTGTATAAGGGGTATGTTTTGTTAACTTTTAGGGGTTATTTTGTTAACTTATGCGGTAAGACATGCAGACGACATTGCAACTAAACCATTTATTTATAAGCTTTTTCGATAAAAAGACGGCAGGTTACCAAATGCAGATTTAAAATATTTGCTGAATTGTTTCGGATTTCCGAATCCTACTTCATAAGCAATTTCAGCCATCGATAATTTCGAGTTCTGAACCAGATGCATGGCACGTTTGAGCCGAATATGTCGGATGTATTCCATCGGTGAATAGCCTGTGATGGCAAGCACCTTTTTATAAAGCCCTACGCGGGTGAGGTTCATTCTTTTGGCTAGCAGTTCGACAGAAAGCGAAGAGTCACTGAGATCCTGTTCAATTTCCTTTACAAGCACACGGATAAACTGTTCATCAGCAGATACGATATCAGGCTGCGCTAGATTAACGTTGATCTGTTTTTTATACCGTTTTACTAACGTCTGCTGCTGATGGAGTATCTGCGCCAATTTTGAACGCAGCAGACTGATATTAAAAGGTTTGTTGATATAATCTGTTGCACCGGCCTGTAAGGCCTCCAGTTCGATCTTCTGATTGACTACCGCAGTTACAATCAGCACAGGGATATGGACCAGCTTAGCCTGGGCTTTTATAAAGCGGCAAAAATCCAGTCCGCTCTCTCCAGGCAGGCTGAGATCGGTGATGACAAGATCGACCTGCTGCTTGCTTAGGATCAATTTTGCATCATTAATACTTTGTGCAGCGTAAATTAGGTAGACCGAACTCAGGGTTCGCTCCAAGTAATGAAGGAAGTCAATATCATCTTCCACCAATAAAATAGCGGGTTTATCCTGCTTACTGCTTTCGACGGGATCGGCGCTCGCTACGGCCTTATTTATGGGCAACTGAACATTAAATGTCGTCCAGCGCGCATTACTACTCAGCCTGATAGTTCCACTCAAGAATTCGACATAGTCTTTGACAATAGAAAGCCCGATGCCTGTACCCTGATTCAGTTTTCCATTTGGCACATCCAGTTGTATGTAACGTTCAAAAACGCGGGCTTGTAAATTTTCGGGAATCGCTATACCCTGATTTTGAACTTCAATACACAGTATCTTTTCTGTTTCTTGTTCAGTGATTTCGGCATTGAATGTCACAATACCGGATACTGGGCTAAATTTGACCGCATTTGACATCAGATTGAAAATAATGCTTTCCAATTTGTTTTTGTCAAACCAGGACAGATATGTGTCTGGAGCGATATTGACCTGCAGCGAGATCTGATTGCTTTGAGCCATTACTGCAAAGGCATCGAGCTGTTCGCGGATAAATCCCATCAGATCCCCATATTCTTCGTTCAGTTCAAGTTCACTTTTCTCCAATTTTCTAAAGTCTAGCAGCTGGTTGACCAATTTAAGCAGACGGTCTGCATTCTTCTTGATTAAGTTTAGGTCGGCTTTTTTTTCTGGATGCTGCTCTTCATCCAGCAGCTGCTGTGCTGGAGTTAGAATCAAGCTGATCGGAGTCCTGAATTCATGGCTTATATTGGTAAAGAAACGTGTTTTCAACGCATCCAGTTCCTTTGCCTGTGCAGCCTGTTCCTGAGCGAGGTAAAGTTGATTACGCGTCCTGACACGCAGTTTTGTCAAATAAAAATAAGCCCATAGGACGACTAGTATCAAACAGGCGTAAAAAAGAAAAGCCATTGTTGAACGCCAAAACGGTGGCTGTATATCGATTGTCAAAAGTAGTACACCATCTGACCAGCTACTTGAATCGATAGCATGCCGAATATACAAGCTGTAGCTGCGGGTGTCCAGATTGGTAAAACTGGCCCGCATGGTTCCCGGTTCAAAATCAAACCATTCATCACTTAGACCAGCAAGCTGATATTGGTAGAGTCCATTATGTTGCTGTAGGTAGTCAAAGGTCGAGAACTCCAGCGAAATGGCATTGAGGCTGTACGGAAGCCTCAGTTCCTTAAGATTATTCAGGGCTTGATCGTAAATGACCCGGCCCGAAAATTCTTCACCTACGGCTACCCGCTTATTGAATAAATAGAGATTCGACAAAAGCGGCAAGATCAGTTCACTTTCGCGGTTAATTTTCGCAGGATCAATAAAATTGAACCCCTTTGGCCCACCAAAAACAAGTCTTCCGTCCCGCATTTTTAAAGCAGCGTTTTCATTGAATACATTCCCCTGAAGGCCCAATTCCTGCGTAAAATTGCGGATGATAAACTTCTCTGCCTGCCCTGTACCGACAATCGCCGACAGGCCTTTGTTTGTGGAAGCCCAAACATCACCTTGATCATCGACCAAGAGTGCCAGGATTGCATCGTCGCTAAGCCCATCTTGCTGTGTAAGATAGCTTATTTTGGCACCATCGATTACATGCAGTCCCTCTTGTGTCGCTACCCAAATACGACCGGCTTTGTCCTCTTTGATATCATAAATTAGATCATTCATGAGTTTCATAGGCGAACTGGATGTATTGATATAGGTAATCTTCTCGTCGGGGGCCAACAATGCCAATCCTGTAGCTGTGCCGATCCAGAGACGTTTTTTTGAATCCTCAAATAAAACAGAGATATAATTGCTGTTGATGGTTTGGCCCTGCCGTGTATATGTTTTCGAAAACTGTGCTGTTTTTTTATCAAACAGGTACAGGCCGGTACTTAGCGTTCCTATCCAAAGCCGATGTTGACTATCTTCATAGATCTCCCATACACTATCGTCGTTCAATTTCCCGGGGGCCGAGTCACGGTGGAAAACCTTAAAACTTTTGCCGTCAAATTGACACATACCACCTCGATAAGTTCCTATCCACAGCCTGTCTTCCGCATCCAGCAATAAGGAAACAATCACGTTGCTGCTCAAACTATTGGGATCCTGAGGATCATGCAGGTATTGCGTAAAGGTTTTCTGACTGATATCATAATAGAGCAATCCCCCACCATTTGTCCCAATCCAGAGATTACCCTTTCGATCCTGTACAAACTTATTGACGTCGTCAAAGGGAAGTGATTTGGGAAGTCCAGGATAGTTTTTGACTAAGGAGAATAATAACAAGTTGGGATGATAATAACTGATGCCGCCTTTGTATGTTCCCGTCCAGATAATACCTGACTTATCTCGATATAAAGCCGTTATGCTATTGTAAGGTAGGCTTCGTAAATCATATTTATCGTTACCGATGATTTGTACACTTTTTGTTTTTTTATCATAAACATTGATCCCACCATGATCAGTTCCTAGCCAGAGATGCCCTTTATCATCTTGCACGATATTGCCTACAAAAGGATTGGATAGTTCTTTTTGGAGATGTTGAATTGATCCATCTTTCGGGTCAAACCAGTATACACCGATTGGAATATCCTTTGAGAAGATCCATATCGCCCCATCCTGATCGGCAAATAGATTATAATTTACCAGCTTATTGCTGATCGGCAATAAGCTGGTTTTGGTACTTTGAAGTGATTTCGTATCAATATGGCCCAGCAGGCCATTTTCGAAGACTACCCAGATCGTGTGGCCTTGCCCAGCTATCACATCGGCGATTCGGTTGTTCTTGGTCAACGGCGGTACAGTACGATAGGTTTTCTTTAGGCTATCGTACAAGATCAGCGAACGATCGCTATACAATAGTGCAAAGGTCTGCCCTTCCAGCTGTCTTATCGTATGTACGTCTTTGACGGGCAACTTTAAGCGGGTCAGTATGGAATCAAGCTGCTGGATGATAATACCTGAGCGCTGATCATACACATTCATCCGGTTGCTGGTACGAATCCATACATTGCCTTCTGGTCCCGCAAAGATTGCGGAAATCGAATTTCCACTCAGCCCGGTTCGTTTATTGGCAGAATAGCGAAAATTTGTGAATTGCGCCCCATCAAATCGGCTCAGGCCAGATTCGGTACCAAACCAGAGGTAGTTGTACTTATCCCGGAGTGCGCAATTGACATGATTATGGACCAGGCCCTGATCAGAAGTTAAGGTTTTAAACGCATACGTATTGACCTGGCTCCAAACTGAAGATTGCCCTAAGAAAAGGAAAAGAAAGAGTTGGAGATACGCGTATAAAAAAGACTTAAGCTGCTGCATTGGTTTTCATCTCCCCAATGATACAAAAATTGAGCAAATACAGCAAATCAAGTTGCTATTCATATAAGCTTTAACATGGTCTTTTGATCGTTTCATCATTATATAACACGCACTATCACCGCTTATCATATTCCCAATATAAAAAATGGCATTATCGAGACAACTATTCTTTATCCCCTAACCATGTTACCACATTGCGATCATGTTCGCAAGTTAAATCGGAATAGTACCATTTTTACAGGGATATAGCTAGGGGTTAACAAGGGTTTACCCCTGTTATACCCCTGTTAACCCCCTGTTATCCCCCTGTTAAACCCCTACTAATAGTAGAACTGGTATAAATTAATTAATACGTTTTGTAGGAAAAATTGAAGATCAGTTTTACAATGAAGCGCTTCCAAAAAATTGCTATTAAATAGCCATGAAAATAGCACTATTTAAACAACCCTATCAGGCAATAGAACCCCTAAAAGCCAGCTGTTAGATCTGACTAAAAATTTCTTTTTTACCACTCGAAATAGCAGTTCAAAATACTGGAAACTTACTGAAATTGCTTAGGCCTGTCTTTTTCAGCCGCCCTTGCCACGATCTCATCAATGCGTTTTTTGCGGGTATCTGGTCTTTTGGCAAGAACAATCCATTGCAACATCATTTTTTTGACGGATTTACTCAATCCAAGAAAATAATCTTTTGAACCAGCATAATATTGAAATGCTTCATCCAAATCCTGGGGAATAATTAATTCTTCCACACTGTCCAAAATTGACCAGGAACCATTTTCTTGTGCTATTTTTATAACCTCATGCCCCGCTGGAGTCATCAGATTCGCATCGATTAGTTTTTTAACTTTTTCTTTGTTAATTTTAGACCAGGTACTATTGGGTTTTCTTCGGCTAAATAACTGCATGAATGAATAGGCATCAATCGGCCTCCGTGTGCTATCAATCCAACCAAAACACAATGCTTCATCCACAAGTTCAGTCCAGTTGACCACCGGTAAATTTGATTTTTTAGTATTACAGATCACCCAAATTGATTGTGCTATATGATGATTGTTTTCGAGCCAAAATCGCCATTCTTCTTTTGTATTCAGGTAAATAGTGGCTCTCTCCGCCGAATTCTGTTTGATCATTGATATCGTTTTTTAGTCCTTACTGGTATGGATAAAATTTGTCTATTGTGAAAATACGTTTTTTTTGAATACTAGTCATCCATGTTTTGCACACAACGACCAGCTTGTCCTATTGACAACCTCAAATTATTCAGCAGCATTTTCATTCTTAAATTTTAAAAATATATCTTTTGGGAACTATTAGAAGTATTAAGAGTATAACAATCTGTATACAGATGACAAAAAATAAAATAGTTTGTGTTCGAAAAGCGAGTTCAGAGACCCGTTTTGCATTTCCGCGCCGTAAATCGATCTGATTTTTCAGCAGATGCTTTTCACAGCTGTCAATATCAGCCCGCTGCTCTATTTTCCATTTTTCCTCACTTGCCAAATGATTATTTTTCGTAGGCGCCAAGTCGATAGCATCGAATAGCGTAAAAAAAAACCAGCAACAGCCAATAATGGTAATTAAAGTCAAGCTAATCAGGATTTTCTTTATCATACGTATTTATTTTTGCTCTTCGTTTCAAATAATAAGCCTTTAAAAAATTATAATCAACACAAAAGTTAAAACCTTTTATTCGTTAAACATCACAATCGCCAATTTACAGTATTACAATAGCTAAAAAATCGATAGTTTATATGTGTTGGCAATCATTTATAATTCGTTAGTGATCCATCAATTTACACAAACGTTTGTGTATTCAATTTACTTGAATCTCTAATTTATTCTCAGTATACTCGTAATAACATTATAATCAATTACTCAGAACGGCGGTTCAAAAATAGACTAAACAGACCGTAAAGGAACATTACCGGAATACAGACTAATATATTCTTATAGCAATATATTTTAAAACGCTAAAAAAATGAAACAGATTGGCTTAAAAATCAAACGGGAATGGAAGTTTCTTTCCATATTCGTCATCTGCTCTTTACCCAGCTTATTCAGCATGGCACAATCCAACACACCGGTCCTCCGTATCGGTATCATGGCCGATATGCAATACGCAGACAAAGCAGACCACGGTAGCCGTTTCTACCACAATTCATTAATGAAGGTCGATACCGCTGTAGACTTCTTCAATCGCAATAAGGTCGATTTTTCCTTGATTCTTGGCGATCTTGTCGACGAAGGTCCAAAAGATCTTCCAATACTGTTAGCACATATCTCCCCCTTAAAAAAATCGACTTATTGTCTACTTGGAAACCACGACTATGTCAACGTATCTAAACCAGATCTTTTGCACACTACTTTTGGGATGCCAGCTAAATACTACGCATTTACAAAAGGAAAATGGCGATTTGTTTTCTTAAATACGAATGCGCTCAGTGAATATGCCACAACGCCCAATTCAGCAGATCAACATGAATGGAAAACCCTGGTGGATAGCCTACAGACAAGCGGAAGGAAAAATACGCAACCCTGGAATGGCGGGGTTGACCGTAAACAACTCGAATGGTTACAAAACGAACTTGCCCAAGCGCGGAAAAACAAAGCGCATGTGATTGTATTGACACATCATCCTTTATTGCCAGAAAACGGCTATGAAACACTTAATAACCGGGAGGTTCTTGATATACTATACCAATTCCCCGAAGTTAAGCTGGTACTTTCCGGTCATCATCATAAAGGGAATTATGTAATGGCAAATAATATTCCTTTTGTAACCATGGAAGGTATGATCGAAACAGCTACCAGCAATGCCTATGGTCTTTTGGAACTCTATCCGAAAGAAATCAAAATCAAAGGCCAGGGTAGACTCAGTTCAAGAGTTTTTAAATTATCATCCAAATAGGGCTCAATCGGGTGATTAATAAACTCACCATAAATAAGATTTAAATAAAACATCCGCAACAGCGAAAGCTGTTGCGGGTGTTTTTTATTGAATGGGTTCAAACAAAAATGCTATTCCATGGTTGGATTAAATGTTCCGCCCCAATCTTTATTCTGCTTGATATTTGGGTTCTTGTCAATGACCGACTGCGCGACGGGAAAGAAATAATAGGTATCGGGTACCAAATTCTTTTTGTTTCCTGTGCTTGGCACCTGCAAGACGCTATATTTAAACTGATTTTCTTTCAACGTATATGTTTTGGCCAATGCATTGGCATCATCAAAACTCATTTCCGTTCCATTTGAGTTTATTGCTATCGCTTCAACTCCATGTTTGGTTGTATTGTTCAGTATATTGAGCTTACGTAACCTTCTTAAATCCCAAAAACGATGCCCCTCAAAGCAGAACTCAATATTGCGCTCTGCCAAAATAGCTTCACGCATTTGTTCCTTCGTGGTCGCCGTTATGCCATATTTATTGTCTGTACCCGGCTCGATTCCTGCTCTTTTCCTAATTTGCGTAACCAGGTCTAAAGCTGTCGCAAAATCACCTGTTTCATTTGCCGTCTCAGCATAATTCAATAGGACCTCGGCATAGCGCATCAACACAAAGTCGACATCATACTGAGTTTCCACTTCGGTTTGCTTTAATGACAGTTTGGAATTTTTTAAGATAAAAAACCCACTATATCGATCCAAATTGGAGGATGGAGTTTTTGCCTTCGGGTTAATGCCAAAGTCATCTAAAGCCGGAGCAATACCAACAGAAGTGTATTGTCTTTTGCCGGTCTTGCCGGAAACTTCATAGATTTTGGCATTCCACACAATAGACTTGTCAAAACGCGGATCGCGGTTTTCCCAATAGGATTGTAAAAATTGATCTTCTGTCTTATGGTATTTACCCGCTTGATCGGAATATAACTTTCCATCTTTCATTGGAAAAGCTTTTACAAATTCCCAGGATGGAACGGAACCTGCCGGTCCCCTACTTTCGGATCCCGGACGTACGCCATTATCCCAATTGGCAACTTTATTTGGATAGGCATTAATCACAGCAAAAACGACCTCAGGTCCTTTTTCAACCAGCGCAATGTTGGAATAATCTGGAGTCAAACTATAGCCATCCGCCTTAAGCTGATCATAAGCTAATTTATTTGCGGTATTAGCCTCCTGCCAATAGGCATTTCCATAAGGATTGGAAGGGTTAAACTGTGGTGAAGCTTTATATAGTAATACCTTTGCTTTAAAAGCGGCTGCAAAATCACCATCAATTTTCCCATAATCTGCCGTTCCTTTTCCAATTGTTTTTGGCAATTGTGAAATGGCCTGATCCAGATCTTTAACGATCAGCTCAAAACATTCTTTTGTCGAATTGCGGGGCACATTAAGATCATCATTTTTTAGGTCTTGCGGTACCGTAATATAAGGAACACCGCCGTGGATCCTGACCATATTAAAATACATAAAGGCACGCATAAACAACGCCTGGCCAATCACCGTTTTTTTAAAATCGTCTTTTAGTGAGGTACTTTCATTGACCTTCTGTATGGCTGTATTGATTTTCCGGATGGTCGTATAATCCCACGATTTGTAAGAAGTATTGTTGACGGTAACCGCATCCAATGGAAAAGCGATGCCGATCAGTTGTTCCGAGTTTCCGTCCGCACCAGAATTCCAGTTACCAAATAGTGGATATAAATTGGCAAGATAGCCGTTCACTAGATTTGGATCAGCCCATACCTTAGCTTCATCCAGCGAATTGAGGTCCTCAATGTCCAATACATTTTTACAGGAGGACATGCACAAGGCCAATGCAATTAAAGGATAATATATTTTTTTCATCTTTTTTTCATTTAAAATTTAACATCAAGTCCAAACGTAAAGGTTTTCATGACTGGATAAGAATCGTACAGCTTTTGTTCGGGATCATGAAACTCTTTCATTGGCGAAAAAACAAACAAATTGGTTCCATTAAAAAACAGATTGACATCTTTGACACGCAGTTTCTCCGTCATGCTTTTCGGCAATCGATAAGAAACATTAAGATCACGTAAGCGCAAATAGGCTCCATTTCTTATCCAGAATGACGAAGGAGCTGCACCGGATTCGGCCCATCCGGAGTATCCTGTTGGCCGCGGATATTTGGCATCGGTATTATCCGGTGTCCAGACGTCAGAAGCCCAAATTGGATAATATGGGCGGAAGGTATCACCGTGCTGGCGCATTCCACCGCCTTCTTGATTACTGATCATCCGATCGTAAGCAAGAACCCCCTGAAATAAAGCCGAGACATAAAAGCCCTTCCAGCTTGCATTGAATCCAAACCCATAATTGATGCGCGGAGAATTATTGTCCGACAGTAGCTGCATATCGTTATCATCAATTTTTCCATCCGGACCACCTGAATAGTTTGTTCCTTGGACATCTTTGTACAAGATCATCCCTGGAAAAGGATCCCTTCCATAAGTCGTAAATCCTTTTGCCTTCAGTGCATCAGCTTCGGCCTGCGTCCTTACCAGACCCAGTGCTTCAAAACCAATAATTCGATTTTCAGGTCGTCCAATTCTGGACCGAAAATACTGAGGCTGCCCATTGGTATAGGCAGGTTCTTCATCAAAGATGTCCCAACGGTCTTTGGCATACCCCAGATTGGCATTGAGACCATAAGCCACCTCACCAACCTTATCATTCCAGTTAAAAGAAATCTCGCCGCCTTTATAACTTCTCGCCGCATAGTTTTCGGGAGCAAGCAAACGTCCATAATTATCTGGAACTTTCAGTGATCTTCTGCCAAGAATATTGGTTTCCTTACGTGAAAACAGATCAAGACTACCGGTCAGCTTATTATTAACAAATCCAAAATCTAGGCCCAAGTTGACACTCTTAGAAGTCGTCCAAGTGAGGTTCTGCGTTGGTGTTGCGCCATACGCTATACCATTATAATAGCGATCACCAAACATATAGCCACCCGAAGTGGTATACTTCTCTAAATAGCCAAACTGACCGATCCGATCGGCATTGACATCCAAATCATTACCCGTTGTACCATAAGAGGCTCTGAACTTCAAATCGGATATCGTATTTTTTATATCCGTAAAGAAGTTTTCGTCCGACACACGCCAGGCTGCTGATACTGAAGGAAAAAATCCCCAGCGCTTATCTGTCGGGAATAATGGTGAACCATCGTAACGAAAAGAAAACTCCGCAATATATTTATCCGCATAATTGTAGTTGGCACGCCCAATGATACCACGTCTCGAATCGATCGTTTCATTGGCCGTTGTCGACCTGAAGTTGCGATCTGTAGGATAAATAAACATTTGATCCAGGGCTGTAATTGGATTTTCTGCCCGTGAAGTGACATAAGTCCCTCCTTTTTTGGACTGTTCATACACCAATGTTCCGTCTACGGAATGTTTACCAAACTTGCGGTTATAGTTTAAAAACCAGTTTACCTGATATTCCCACAATCGTTGTGGACTGTAATCCATGAAAGGCTGGCTCTGACTAAACGTAAAAATATTAATATTAGCTTCTGATGGCGGAGCTGGTATAAAGCGGTTGTCATTCGGGTTTAAGGCAGTAAAGGTATAGTTCTTTTGAAAACTCATATAACGCTTGCGCATATAGTCTTGAGCAATGTAACTTCCTACAACTTTTGTCGAAAGGCCCTGTACCAATTTATCCAGCTTCAAGTTTAGGGTCATAATCGGATTGACCTGCCGCACTTTACGGTCTATATAGCGATCTCCGATGACCTGATCGATCACATTCCACGCCTGCCAGCTTCCCATAGGCGTCTGTACAGGATAAGCCGTTGGTGTATTGCTCGGTGTCCCGTCTGCATTCAGGTAAAAAGGATACATCTTTGGCCAGTTGAATGTAACGCGGTAGAAATCGGATACATCAAAATCATCATCATTGGAAGATGTGCTAAAGGGCCAAAAAAAACGTTTCGAATTCGTCTGGTTGGCTGAAATATTAAAATCCATGCTAAAATCTTCGGTAATCTGCGCGGAGATATTGCTCCGTAGGTTAAATTTCTCATGATCCAAAGATTTATACGATCCATTTTCTTTACGGTAGCTGAGCAAGCTATAATAAGTAATTTTGTCGCCACCCCCATTAACCGAAATCGATTGTCGATGTGTAAACGGATTGCGCCAGATAACATCATTGGCATTGTAATTTTTATCCTTGAAATAATCAAACTCCTTTTGACCATTAGGAATTGCATTACCACGAAATTCAGCGACCCGGTTTTGATAGGTGAGTTCATCTTTCGCAGTGGTTAAATTAGCGAGGAGCTCCTGTGTTGGTGTATTGAAAGTATAATTACTTTGTACATTAAAAACAGGGGCTTGCGCTGTTCCTTTTTTTGTCGTTACCACCACTACACCATTACCGGCCCGGGTGCCATACACTGCTGCAGTTGCAGCATCTTTTAAGAAGGTCATTTGGTCAACCTCGTTCGCTTCAAGCACATCGAATGCAGCCTTATCGCGAACCACGCCATCAATTACATAGAGTGGTTCGGCAAAACTCCCCCGTATACGCAAGCTCGACGATGCCCCGGCCATCCCCGAAGTATTGGTTACGTTGACACCCGCGGCTCTACCGGCGAGTGAATTGGAAAGATTTGAACTGGGGATGTTTTTTAATTGTTCTGCATTGACGGTAGCCACCGAACCGGTAATATTCCCTTTACGCTGCTTACCATAGCCAATGATCACGACCTCTTCAAGTGCTTGATCACTCGATACCATGACCACGTTCACATTACCTGTGGAAACGGCCACCTCCTGTTTTGTAAACCCTTGGTAGTTCACGACCAAAACATCACCGCGCTTTGCGCGAATGGAAAAAACACCTTGTTGATTGGAGGACGTTTGAACGGATGTTCCTTTGACGGTGATGGTAGCACCGGCTAATACCTGACCTTTCTCATCTTTGATGATCCCTGTAACCTGATCTTGATCGACAATAGCATTGATCGGATCCAGATTCAGCGCGTAAGAATCAGGCTGACTAAACAGCAGGCAGAGCCCCAAAAGGCTAATGGGTCTCGCCTTTCCATGAAGAAAAAAATTTCTCATCATAATTACAAATTGGTTTAAAATAATAAAGAACCGTGGGGTTCAACTTTGGTTTATTGACTTTGCACGCCTTTCTTTTTATAAAAAACAGCAAAAGTGGATTAGATTGTCTATTAAATTTAAAAAACAAAATCATATTAACGAAATTAATATGATTTTTTAATCTAAAATTCACAGAAACGTTACATGCTTAAAATAGGGAATGGAAATGCCCGACACGGCAGTCCCGATCTTCAGGTAGGACACCTAAAAACTGTAGTGAACACAGGGATTTAAATCGGATTTATACCCCTGTGTGAATCATATCTAGGAAATTTTATTTTCAGGCGAGCCGAATACGATCAATGTAGAGGCTCCGAATGGGGCTTAAAAAAATAAGAGTCTAAAACTGTAAGCTGGCATTTAGACAAAATTGTCGCCCATTATAGGTTGGTAATACCACATAACTCTTTTTTGAACTTTGTAATCGACTGTCTACCAGCGGCAGCAACCAATAGGCGATTTTAGTACTTAAGATACCGACCCCAGCTCCCATAGCGATATCCGAGAACCAGTGCTTGTCATTGTGCATCCGCAGATAACCGGTACCAGCAGCAACAGCATAACCCGCTATTCCGTACCAAATTGACTCCTGTCTGTATTCCTGCCAAAGAAGTTCCGCTCCAACAAATGCAGTGGCAGCATGCCCTGAAGGAAAGGAATTGTTCGCTGAACTGTCCGGCCGCCATACAGGAATGGTCGATTTCATAATTTTTACGGTCGAAGTCATGATAATATTGGAAACTGCTGTTGTGAACAGGCGTTGTTTAAGGTTATGTTTCGCAGGTACCCCGACCGCATCCA